>NZ_JBEXQJ010000029.1:0-116847 GCF_040612515.1 Streptomyces sp. NPDC006372
CGTGATGGCCGGAGACGGGGTATCAACATATCTGGCGTTGACTTTTGGCACGCTGTTGAGTTCTCAAGGAACGGTCGCTTCCTTTGTACTCACCCGAGAGACTCTCTCGCGGCTTTCCTCCGGGCGCTTCCCTTCGGTGTTCCAAACTCTATCAGTGTTTTTCCGACTCTCTGACCACCGTCCTGCAGGCATGCAGAAGGTGACCCCGAGATAGGATCTGACAAGTTGGGTGCTGCCAGGCCAGGACGCAAGGTTGTGTCGCTCAGCCCCAGGCAGGAGTACGACTGTACACGCGGCCGCAGAGTGGGTGCAAATCGATTTGCGGTATGGTCTAGACCACTTCGGAGTGCTTGCGCGGAACCGGCACTTCACGTGACATACGCTGCTGAACAGTGTGCCGCCCGGTACGACAGGGACGGCCCATATCGATCTCCACCCCTGGGAGGCTTCCCATGACCACCGTGACGTCCCCGCTCGCAGGACGCGCCATCGGACTGGCAGCCGTGCCGGATCCGGTCTTCTCCGGGGCCATGGTCGGCCCGGGTACAGCGATCGACCCCGTACGTGAGCCGTCCGAGGCCGTCTCTCCCGTGGACGGCGTCATCGTCTCCCTGCACCCGCACGCGTTCGTCGTCGTCGACGAGAACGGACACGGCGTGCTCACCCACCTCGGTATCGACACCGTGCAGCTGAACGGCGAGGGTTTCGAGCTGCTCGTGAACAAGGGCGACACCGTCCGGCGCGGTCAGGGCATCGTGCGCTGGAACCCTGCCGCCGTCGAGGCCGCCGGCAAGTCCGCGGTCTGCCCGGTCGTGGCGTTGGAAGCCACGGCCGAAGCGCTCTCCGATCTTCGCGACAACGGCGATGTGAAGGCCGGCGACAGTCTCTTCCTCTGGAAGTGACGTCAGTGCCGTCGTATGACGGCGAGTACGACAACCAACGCGGCGGCGGGAGCTGCCGCACTATCGGAGACGGGTGAGATGGAGACAACGCTGCGAGGCGTCGGTGTGAGCCACGGTGTGGCGATCGGCGAGGTTCGGCATATGGGAACGGCGGTGCTGGAGCCGCCCGCGAAGCAGATCCCGGCTGAGGAGGCGGAGCGTGAACAGGGGCGCGCCCGCAAGGCTGTGGAAGCTGTCGCGGCCGATCTGATGGCGCGCGGCAACCTGGCGGGGGGCGAAGCCCAGGCGGTGCTCGAGGCGCAGGCCATGATGGCCCAGGACCCCGAGCTGATAGCTGATGTGGAACGGCGGATCGCCGTGGGGAGCACGGCCGAGCGCGGGGTCTACGACGCGTTCGCCGCGTACCGCGAGCTGCTGGCGGGTGCCGGTGAGTACCTGGCCGGTCGCGTGGCGGACCTCGACGATGTGCGGAACCGTATCGTCGCCCGCCTGCTGGGGGTGCCGATGCCCGGCGTCCCCGACAGCGACGAGCCCTACGTCCTTGTCGCCCGGGACCTGGCGCCTGCCGACACCGCGCTGCTGGACCCGACGCTGGTGCTCGGCTTCGTCACGGAAGAGGGCGGCCCGACCAGCCACAGCGCGATTCTGGCGCGGGCGCTCGGTGTCCCGGCCGTGGTGGCGCTGCCGGGTGCCGGTGAGCTCACCGAGGGCGCCATGATCGCCGTCGACGGCAGCACGGGTGAGATCTTCGTGGACCCGAGTAACGAGAAGAAGGCCGAACTTGAGGCCGCGGCCGCCGCGCGCAAGGCGGCGCTGGCCGCCGCGACCGGGCCCGGTGCCACCGCGGACGGTCACAAGGTGCCGCTGCTCGCGAACATCGGTGGGCCGGCGGATGTGACCGCGGCGGTCGAGGCCGGTGCCGAGGGCGTCGGTCTGTTCCGCACCGAGTTCCTCTTCCTCGACGACAGTAAGCAGGCGCCGTCCGAGGAGAAGCAGGTCACCGCGTACCGGCAGGTGCTCGAGGCGTTCCCCGAGGGGCGTGTCGTGGTGCGGGTGCTGGACGCGGGTGCGGACAAGCCGCTCGACTTCCTCACCCCGGGTGACGAGCCGAACCCGGCGCTCGGTGTGCGCGGGTTGCGGACGCTGCTGGACCACCCGGATGTCCTGCGTACCCAGCTGACGGCGCTCGCGAAGGCCGCGGAGGGGCTGCCGGTCTACCTCGAGGTCATGGCCCCGATGGTGGCGGACCGCACCGACGCCCGGGCCTTCGCGGACGCGTGCCGGGAGGCCGGTCTGCGGGCCAAGTTCGGCGCGATGGTGGAGATCCCGTCGGCCGCGCTGCGGGCCCGCTCGATCCTGCAGGAGGTCGAGTTCCTGTCTCTGGGTACGAACGACCTCGCCCAGTACACCTTCGCCGCCGACCGGCAGGTCGGCGCGGTGTCCCGTCTGCAGGATCCGTGGCAGCCCGCGCTGCTCGACCTGGTGGCGCTGTCCGCCGAGGCGGCGAAGGCCGAGGGCAAGAGCTGTGGTGTCTGCGGTGAGGCCGCGTCCGACCCGCTGCTCGCGTGTGTGCTGGCTGGTCTGGGCGTCACCTCCCTTTCGATGGGTGCGGCGTCGATTCCCTATGTCCGGGCCACGCTGGCGAAGTACACCCTGGCGCAGTGTGAGCGTGCCGCCGCGGCGGCACGGGCGTCGGACAGTGCCGAGGACGCGCGCAGCGCGGCGCAGGCGGTGTTGTCGGGCGAGTAGGCCGGGGCCGTCGGCTCACGGCTGTCCGGGAGGGGCGCTCCACTGAGGTGGGGCGCCCCTCCCGCGTTTCAGTGGTTGTGCCCGTGCGCGGGCTGGTCCTCCCCGAGGTCGGGCGGTTCGCAGTAGTCGACGTTGGACTCCGGCGAGATGAGGTCGCCGGATTCGACGTCGGTGCAGTAGGCGTCGAAGACCTCGCCCGCGGTGAGGGGGACGAGTCCGTATCCGCGCAGGCGCCAGCCGTAGACGCGGTCCGGGGCGCCCGGTGCGCTGGCGCGGATGACGAGTCCGCCGGGGCTTTCGGTGGCCAGGCCGAGGGCCAGGACGGTGGTGAACTCCAGGGCTTCGGTCTCGTCCAGGTCGAGGGCGTCGCCGGTGTCGGTGGCGTGGAGCGCGGCGATGAGGGTCTCGGGCGGTCCGGTGACGCTGCAGACGAGGTGGCGGTCGCCGTGTGGGGCCGTGTCGAGGATGCGGACCAGGAGGTGCGAGGCACGGCCGAAGGCGGCGCGGCCGATGTCCTCGCCGCAGGAGCCGCAGGCGCCCAGGCGGGCGAGGAGTGTGGTGGCGTACTCCCAGGTGGCCTGTCGTACTGCTTCGTCGACGAGGACCGGGAGGAGGTCTGCCAGGGGCCGGCCGTCGTACGGAAGGGTCGGGCCCGTGACCGCGAGTTGCGCTGTGAAGCGTGTGCGGCTCGACGGGGTGTCGGGGTCCAGGTCCTTCCGTGTGCAGAACTCGGCGTACTCCTCGGGGTCGAAGAGGGCGATCGTGGTGTGGCTGCCCTGCAGGGCCCGTGTCCTGAGGAGGCCTTCCACGTGCTTCAGATAGGCCTCGTGGTCGTCGAAGGTGAAGCTGCGGTAGCGCCGCATGACCCGGAAGTCGTGCTCGTCGGTGAGCAGGCCGATGGTGCCGGCGATTTCGCGTCGCAGGACGCGTCGCATGGTCCGGCCGTCGGTGTGCGCCATGTGTTTCCCCCTGTGCACGGTCGATCAATGCTCACTCACAGTAATCGACGGCACTGACAACGGGGGCGGGCAGAGCAGATCAACGAGTCTCCGTCGAAAAAAGCCGCAGGTCACAGCTGTGTGACTGCTGTGACCTGCGGTATCGGCGTCGGTGACGAGAAGTAGTGGGAAGTGTTGGTCAGGCGCGTTTGCGGGCCAGGTCCTCGTAGAAGGTCAGCAGGTCCAGGTTGTCGATGGAGCCCGGGTTGACCGCCTTCTCCATCGGGGTGCCTTGGAGGAGGCGTTTGACCGGGACCTCGATGCGCTTGCCGGTGAGGGTGTGCGGGATGCCCGGTACTTCGATGATCTCGTCGGGGATGTGGCGGGGCGACAGTTGCTCGCGGATGGTCTGCTTGATGCGGTTGAGGAGCGCCTCGTCGAGGGCGGCTCCCGGGGTCAGGTGCACGAAGAGGGGCATCCAGTAGCCGCCGTCGGGCTGTTCGATGCCGATGACCAGGGACTCCCTGATCTCGGGGAGGCGTTCCACGGCCTCGTAGATGTCGGCGGATCCCATCCGTACGCCCTGGCGGTTGAGCGTGGAGTCGGAGCGGCCGTGGATGATCACGGAGCCGCGGGAGGTGACGGTGATCCAGTCGCCGTGCCGCCAGACGCCGGGGTAGGTGTCGAAGTAGCTGCCGCGGTAGCGGCTGCCGTCGGGGTCGTTCCAGAAGTGGATGGGCATCGACGGCATGGGGTTGGTGACCACGAGCTCGCCGACCTCGTCGACCAGGGGGTTCCCGCTCGGGTCCCAGGACTGCAGGTCGGTGCCGAGGCAGGCGGCCTGGAGTTCGCCGATGTGGACCGGGAGGGTCGGGACGGCGCCGGCGAAGCAGGAGCACACGTCGGTGCCTCCGCTGACGGAGGCGATCCAGAGGTCGTCGCGGACCTCGTCGTGGAGCCAGCGGAAGCCGTCGGGCGGCAGGGGTGAGCCGGTGGTGGCGACACACTGGACGGAGGAGAGGTCGTAGTCGCGGGAGGGGTGCACGTCCGCCTTGCGGCAGGCCATGACATAGGCGGCCGAGGTGCCGTAGAGGGTGGCCCCGGTGCGTTCGGCGATGCGCCACTGGGCGCCGGTGTCCGGATAGCCGGGGCTGCCGTCGTAGAGGACGACCGTGGTGCCGGTGAGCAGGCCGGAGACGAGGAAGTTCCACATCATCCAGCCGGTCGAGGTGTACCAGAAGAAGCGGTCCTCGGGTCCGAGGTCGCAGTGCAGGCCGAGCTGCTTGAGGTGTTCGACCAGGATGCCGCCCTGGGACTGGACGATGGCCTTGGGCAGGCCGGTGGTGCCGGAGGAGTAGAGCACCCACAGGGGATGGTCGAAGGGCACCTGTTCGAAGACGGGGGTGGTGTCGGCGGATGTGAGGGCCGACCAGTCCAGGGCGCCCTCGGGAGGTTCGGTGCCCAGGAGGGGGATGTGGACCAGGGCGCGCAGGGTGGGCAGTTCGCGGCGCAGCTCGGCGACGGTCTCGCGCCGGTCGTGCTCCTTACCGCCGTAGCGGTAGCCGTCGACCGTGAAGAGCACGACGGGTTCGACCTGCTGGAATCGGTCGAGGACGCTGCGGGCGCCGAAGTCGGGCGCGCAGGAGGTCCAGACGGCGCCCACGGCGGCGGTGGCGAGGAGGGCGGTCACGGCCTGCGGGATGTTGGGGAGGTAGCCGCTGACGCGGTCTCCGGGGCGCACGCCGAGGGCGCGCAGCTCGGCTGCCAGGGAGCCGACCTGGCGGCGCAGCTCGGCCCAGGTGACGGGGCGTGGTTCATGCGTCTCGTCGACGTGGAGGAGTGCCGGTTCGTCCGCGCGGGTGTCGGCTGCGCGCAGGGCGTGTTCGGCGTAGTTGAGGGTCGCCCCGGGGAACCACTGGGCGCCCGGCATCGCCCGATCGCCCAGCACGCGCGCGTAGGGGGTGGAGAATCGGACGTCGAACCACTGGGTGACGGCTTTCCAGAAGGTCTCCAGCTCGTCCACGGACCAGCGCTGCAGCGCCGCGTAGCCGCCTTCGGCGGGGGCGCCGTGGTGCTGGGCGGCCCAGGCCTGGAACCTGGTGATCCGTGCGCGGGCGATGCGCTCGGGGTCGGGCTGCCAGAGCGGCTGGGGACTATCGGTCGGCATGGTCGGCTCCCGGACTGTGCGCGTCGTGTGCGTCCTCCGCGCACGGGCTGGGGTGTGCGCGTGGCGCGGCTGGCACGGACAATGCCATGTGATCGACTTCGGCACCAGGGTGCGCCCCACATAGTCCGTGTCGTGAAGATGTGGTTCCGGCACGGGTGAACGGCAGTTGAACGGCACCCGCGCGTGGGGTGGTCAGTGGCAGGGTGAGCAGCATGAACGGTCGTGACCTGGTGCGTTCGGTGAAAGCGGTGGCTTCGGTGGGGACGGCGCAGGGTGTGCGTACCGTACGAGCAGCGTGGCGCAGGCGTCAGGCGGACGCCACCGGGCTTCCGGCGCGGGGGGCGGAGCGTGCGCGGGTGCCCGGGACCGTGCGGGAGGTGGAGCCGGGCCCGGGGGGCGGGGTCGTCCGGTTCGGCCGGTCCGAGCTGCGGGTTCTCGTGGCCGTGAACGGAGCGGTGTTCTGGGGCTGGGACGGGGCCGAGCCCGAGCCGTCGTACGCGCTGGCAGGGCGCTGTCCGGAGGCGGACCCCCGGGCGGTGCTGGAGCCGGACAAGGACGGCGGCTGGCGGGTGGTGGCCGAGCGGGTGACGGTCGTGGTCTCGCGGCACGGTGCGGTGGAGGTGCGTACTCCCGGTGGCGTGACCTTGCGTCGTGATCTGCCGCCGCGCTGGTGGGAGCCGGTCGGCGGCGGCCCGGCGCGGTGGATGCAGCGGTCGGAGGTGGCGGCCGACGCGCGGTTCTTCGGGCTCGGCGGGCGGGCCTCGGGGCCCCGGCTCCGGGACGGCACGTACCGGTTGTGGAACACCGACCCGGGGCGTGCCTTCGCGCCGGGCGACGACCCGCTGTACATCACGATGCCGGTGCAGGTGGTGGTGGCCGACGGCGGTGCGCATCTGGTGTTCCACGACAGTTCCTGGGACGGCGCCGTGACGCTGCGGGAGGGCGAGGAGGGTGCGGGGTCGGGGCACGACCGGGCCGGGACGAGCGAGCTGCGGATGGACGGTGGTCCACTGCGCTGCTGGGTGATGGTGGGAACCCCCGCGCGCGTGCTGCTCGCCTGGGCGTCGCTCACCGGGGCGCCCGCACTGCCGCCCGCATGGGCGCTGGGCCATCACCACGCGCGGTGGGGGTTCGGCAGCGAGCAGGAGGTGCGGCGGATCGTCGCGGGTTACCTGGAGCACGGGTTGCCGCTCGACGCCGTGCACCTGGACATCGACCACTTCGACGGGCATCAGGTGTTCACCGTCGACGAGGACCGTTTTCCGAAGCTGCCTGTCCTGGCGGAGGAGCTGCGACGGGACGGCATCCGGCTGGTGTCGATCGTGGATCCTGCCGTCAAGGCCCTCCCCGGCAATCCCGTGTACGACGGCGGGACGGCCGAGGACGCTTTCGTGCGGGAGGCGTCGGGGGAGGTCGTGCAGGGCGTCGCCTGGCCCGGTGAGGCGGTGTTCCCCGACTTCACGCACGCGGGCGCGCGTGCGTGGTGGGGAGGCCTCTACCGGGAGCGGCTCGCCCGCGGGTTCTCGGGCTTCTGGCACGACATGAACGAGCCGACGTCGTTCACCGCTTTCGGGGAGACGACCCTGCCGCGTTCGGCGCGGCACTCCTTGGAAGGCCGCGGCGGTGACCATCGTGAGGCGCACAACGTGTACGCCCTGTGCATGGCCAGGGCGGGCTTCGAAGGGCTGCGCAGACTCGCGCCCCGGGAGAGGCCGTTCCTGTTCTCCCGGTCCGGGTGGGCCGGCATGCAGCGTTACGGCGGGACGTGGTCGGGGGACGTGGCGACCGGCTGGCCGGGCCTGCGGGCGTCCTTGGCGCTGGTGATGGGGCTCGGGCTGTGCGGTGTGCCCTACTCGGGGCCGGACGTCGGTGGCTTCGACGGGGATCCGTCACCCGAGCTGTACCTGCGATGGTTCCAGTTGGGCGCGTGGCTGCCGCTGTTCCGCACGCACGCGAGTCTGCGGGCGGGCCGCAGGGAGCCGTGGGAGTTCGGTCCCGAGGTGCTGGAGCACGCGCGCGTGGCGCTCGTCGAACGCCGGCGGCTGCTGCCGTACTTCGTCACCCTGGCGCATCTTGCCCGGCGGACCGGAGCGCCGTACGTGCGACCCCTGTGGTGGTCGGCGCCGGAGGAGCGGGCGCTGCGTGACTGCGACGACGCCTTCCTGCTGGGTGACGGCCTGCTGGTGGCGCCGGTGCTGGATCCGGGTGCGGACCGGCGTGCCGTGCAGCTGCCGCGCGGGCGCTGGTACGACACGGTGACGGAGCAGGCGTACGAGGGGCCGGGGCAGGTGATCGTCGAGGCGCCCCTGGCGCGGATCCCGGTGTTCGCACGCGCGGGTGCCGTGCTTCCCGTACGTGGGGAGGACGGCGGCTTGGAGCTGGAGGTGTGGGCGCCCGCCCCGGGACGGGCCGGGGGCGGGCTGGTCGTGCCGGACGGGGGCGAGGGGTGGGGCGAGCCGGAGATCGAGCGCTATGCCGCTCGGTGGAGGGGCTCGACCGTGGTCGTCGAGCGGGAGGGTGCGGACGGCACGGTCGAGCCGCCCTACCCGGTGCGCGTCCGCGGGGCCGGGAAGCGCTGAGCTCAGATGTACCGGCCCTCGAACCAGGCCCGTACCGCCACGCTGTGCAGCGGGAACGCGAGCTCTTCGGGCCTGCGCAGGAGGTGCCAGCCCTCCGTCTCGTCCGTGGTGGTGGAGGGCGGCAGGCCCTCGACCGGGCGTTCCGGGAGGAGGCCGAAGAGCAGCAGGTGTCCGTCGGGGGAGCTCATCGCGTCGACGAGGCGTACCTCGCGAGCGGCCGCGTCGATGCCGGTCTCCTCCCTGAGCTCGCGTACGACGGCCTGCCGCCAGTCCTCGCGGTCGTCGATGTAGCCGCCGGGCAGGGCGGTGCCCCCGCGCGCGGGGGCGACGGTACGGGTGATGACGACCAGGGCGGTGCCCTTGGTGTCGTAGACGGGCTGGAGGGCCACCGCGACCGGGAGCGGATTGCGGTAGGCCACGGCGCCGCATGCCGGGCAGGTGCGGGGCCAGCCGGAGACGCCCTCTCCGTAGGGCGTGCCGCAGCTCGAACAGTGGGAGTCCGGCGCGGAGTTGGAACTGGAGTGCTGAGTTTCGGACACGCGGCGGACTGTAGCCGATCACGGAGAGGGCGTCGCGAGCGGGCGGGTCAGTGGTGGCTGGTGAGCGACTTCCTGGACACGGGGAAGTCGAAGTAGGTGTCCGGGTAGGTCTCCGGCTTGAAGGTGTAGTGCCACCACTCCTCCGCCAGGTTCACGAAGCCGAGGCCTTCGAGAGTGTTCTTGAGCAACAGCCGGTTGGCGCGCTGTTGGCCCTGGATGCGTGGGTCGAGGGTGTGCGAGAGGGTGTCGAAGCAGTCGAAGCCGGTGCCCATGTCGACGGTATTGTCGGGGAAGCGCTGGTCCTTGGGGGCGAAGCAGGGGACGAGGGGCTCTCCGGGGCGGTACGGCCGGGTCGGCTTCGCGGGCAGCTTCACCAGAGTGAGGTCCAGGGTCGATCCCCGGCTGTGGCCGGACTTCTCGGCGATGTAGCCATCGGTGAACAGCCGGGTCTTGTCGACGTTCGGGTAGAACTCGCCCTTCATCTCCTGGTCGTCGAGGTCCTCGGCCCAGCGGACGAAGTGGTCCACCGCGCGCTGCGGCCGGTAGCAGTCGTACACCTTGAGTGTGTAGCCCTGGCGTAGCAGTTTCCGCTGGGCCTTGTGGAGGGCTTGGGCTGCGGGCCGGGTGAGGACGCAGATCGGCTGGGCGTAGCCGTCGACGCGCTCGCCGACGAAGTTGTGCGGGGTGGAGTAGCGCATCTCCTGGATGATCGTCGGGTCCACGCTGCTGAGGGCCACGAAGTCCTCGGGCGCCTTGGGTTCGGCTTTGGCCTGAGCGGTGGCGGTCGGGGCGGTCGCTGCCAGCAGGGCGGCAAGCGCGGTGATCAGACCGCGTGCCACGGTGGTGAGTCGTGTCATGGGTCTTGCGTCTATCAGGAGACGGTCGTTGCGGGGAAGGGGGCCCGAACCCGGTTGACTTCGACAGGCTCATGACGGTCTGTCAGCTCCGCGGGAAGTGGGGCGTGCCGGCGCCTGTTCGTACGCTGTGTGATCGCGCCGGAATCCTGCGTGAACGACTCATGAACCTGTGCCCGGGCGTGCGCCCGTGGAGTCATCATGCTCCCGTGCACTCCTGGACGGACACTCTCCGCTTCGCCTTTCAGCCGGTGGTCAACCTCACGACCGGAGTGGTCGCGGGGCTGGAGATACTCGCCCGCCCGGAGACCGGCGACGTCCTGGCCGAGGCCCGCCGGGATCCGGGACTCGACAGCCGGCTGGCGGTGTCGGCCATCCGCGCGGCGGTGCGCAAGGAGACCCTGCTCCCGCTGTTCGTCAACGTGTTCGCCGGCACGCTCGCCGACCTGGGCGGGATCCCTTCGCTCCATGACGCCGTGCGCGAGGCGGGGCGGCTTCCCTGGGAGGTGACGGTCGACGTCTGCCCGCCGTACACGCATGTGCCGCAACAGGGCTTGCTGGAGGCGGTGTCCGCGCTGCGCGGCCAGGGCTTCCGGGTCTGCGCGGACGGTGTCGGGGACGGGGACGTGCCCTTGCGGCTGCTGTCGGACCTCGCGCCCGACCTGATGAAGCTGGACGCGTCGCTGCTGGCACGGCCGGCGGTGGTGCGGTCGATGCGGACGCTCTGCGACGAGCTGGGGGCGCTCCTGGCGGTCGAGGGCGTGGAGACCGAAGGGCAGTGCGCGGCGGCGCTCGCGGCCGGGGCGCAGCTGGCGCAGGGCGAGTTGTTCGCGCCGCCGGCGCGGCTGCCCGCCGCGGACGTCTATGTTCCGCCCCGCTCCCCCGGTGTTGTGGCCGTTCCCCGGTCGGGGCCCTCGGTGCGGGAGTTCGTGCGCCCGGCGGCGTTGCTGCCCGCCGCCGCGTCCGCGGGACAGGTGCGGGCCCTGCTGACCGGGTCGCCGGACGTGTCCGGGGTGCTGCTCGTGGACCGGGCCGGGGTGCCGGTCCGCTCGGTGCACCGGTCCCGCTTCCTGTTGTCGATGTCGGGGCGCTACGGGCATGCCCTGTACGCCGACCGGCCCGCCGCGAAGCTCGGTGACCCGCCGCGCACGGTGGGCGTCGACGCCACCGCCTGGGAGGTTCTGGACGTGGTGGCGGTCGGTGGCCGAGACCGTACGTCGGACGATGTGGCCGTCGTGGACGCGCACGGGCGGTGTGTGGGTGTCGTACGGCTCGCTGACCTGGTGCGGGCGCTGGCCGAGACGCGGGTCGAGGAGGCGGCGGGGCTCAACCCGCTGACCCGTCTGCCCGGCTCGGACGCGATCACCGCAGAGGTGGACCGGCGGATCGCGGCCGGGTGGGCGTTCGCGTTGAGCTGGCTGGACGTCGACCACTTCAAGCAGGTCAACGACGAGGCGGGGTTCGCGGCGGGGGACGAGCTGATCCGGACGGTGGGGCACGCGTTGCGGCAGGCCGCGACGGACGGAACGCGCGTGGGGCACATCGGCGGGGACGACTTCCTGGTGCTCGCCGATCCGGAGGGTCTCGATCCGCTCGCCTCCGCCGTACTGGACGTCCCCTGGTCGGCGGGCGGCCGGCCGGTCACGCTGTCGCTCGCCACGGTGCTGTGCGCGCCGGGCAGCGTCCGCGACCACCGTCAGGCGGCGGGCTGCCTCGCGCCGCTGAAGAAGGCGGCGAAGGCGTTGCGCGGTGCCAGTTGGGTGCTGGGCCGTGCGGGCCTGCCCGGGCACGAGACCCGCCGCGGCCGCGAGCCGGCACCGGCACAGGCGGGCTCTGGGGCGGCGGAGAGGAGCGGGGCCTGAGAAGTTCCGTACGAGGCCGGTGGCGCTGTCGGGCGGCGCCCGGGCGCGACAGCGGTCCGGGCCGGTCGTGAGGGGGGCACCGTAGGGGGCCACGGGCCGGGCGGAGGCGGCGTCCGGGCGTGGCGGTGCTCCGCCATCGGAGGCCTCGATGCGGGGCCAGGGGCGGGTCCTCCCCTGTGCGGTTGAGGAACCGCCTGGTCAGGTGGATGCTGGTGGCTAGCAAGCGAGTGAGGTGTGGCTGGTCCGTCGCCGGCGACGGAGCTCAGCGAAGGCCGGACACCACCAGCAAAGCCTCGCGTGGGTCACCGAGCCCGCGCGGGGGCCCGACCAGATCCGAACACCACCCGACCGGGCGCCGTCAGGGCCGTGCAACCGGCCACCCGGCCCGGCAACCGCCCGGCAGCCGCCACATGGCCGTCAACCGTTGCGGTCGGCGACCTTGACGCCCCTCGGGTGCCGGTGAACACTTTCGGCGTATTCCGGCACCTCGGCGCGTAGCCGCGCCGGCGCCAAGGCTCCTTCCCCCGCGGGTGGTTCGGCCGCGACGGCACGCTCGTCACGGAAGCCGGGCGGGGCTCGGTGTCTCCTGTCCGCTGACGTGACCATGAGAAACGCACCCTGTACGTGAGGACCGGGGCGAATCGTCCCGGGCCACGGCCCAGGAGCGGCATGAGTAACGGAGACATCGTCGTCGGCGAGGTGATCGGCACGACGATCCTGATCCTGCTCGGTGCCGGTGCGTGTGCCGCCGTCACCGGCCCACTGATCGGCGCTGCCGGGTGGCGTCATCGACAACGCAGCCTTCTGAACCAGCCCAAGGGGTAGCCATGACGGACAACGCCGAGAAGTACGTCGCAGCGATCGACCAGGGCACGACGTCGAGCCGCTGCATCGTCTTCAATCAGGACGGCGCGATCGTCGCCGTGGACCAGCGCGAGCACCGCCAGATCTTCCCGAAGCCCGGTTGGGTGGAGCACGACGCCACGGAGATCTGGTCCAAGGTGCAGGCGGTGGTCGCGGGGGCGCTCGCCAAAGCCGGTCTGCGGGCCGACCAGCTGAGCGCGATGGGCATCACCAACCAGCGCGAGACGACCCTCCTGTGGGACCGGACGACCGGCAAGCCGGTGCACAACGCCATCGTGTGGCAGGACACACGGACGGCGGCGCTGTGCAACCAGCTGGCCGGCTCGGAGGGGCAGGACCGTTTCCGCGAGCAGACGGGTCTGCCGCTGGCGACCTACTTCTCGGGGCCCAAGGCGGCCTGGCTGCTCGACAACGTCCCGGACCTCCGCGCGCGTGCCGAGCGCGGTGAGATCGCCTTCGGAACGATGGACTCCTGGCTGATCTGGAACCTCACCGGCGGCACGGACGGCGGGCAGCACGTCACCGACGTGACCAACGCCGGGCGCACCATGCTGATGAACCTGGGAACCCTCCAGTGGGACCCCTCGATCCTCTCGGCGATGAACATCCCCGAGGCGATGCTGCCGGAGATCCGGTCCTCCTCCGAGGTGTACGGCACGGCTGTGGGCCAGCTCGCCGGCGTGCCCGTGGCCTCCGCACTGGGCGACCAGCAGGCCGCCGTGTTCGGGCAGGCCTGCTATGACGTGGGCACCGCCAAGAACACGTACGGCACGGGAAGCTTCCTGCTGCTCAACACGGGCGACCGCCCGGTGCCGTCGAAGAGCGGACTGCTGACGACGATGGGGTACAAGATCGGCACTGAGGCGCCGGTGTACTGCCTGGAGGGCGCGATCGCCATCACGGGTGCGCTGGTCCAGTGGTTCCGGGACCAGCTCGGCATCATCCGGACGGCCGACGAGATCGAGTCCCTCGCGGCGAGCGTCGAGGACAACGGCGGCGCGTACATCGTGCCGGCGTTCTCGGGCCTGTTCGCGCCGTACTGGCGTGCCGACGCCCGTGGCGTGGTCACCGGCCTGACCCGGTACGTCACCAAGGCGCACCTCGCGCGCGCGGTGCTGGAGGCGACGAGCTGGCAGACCCGTGAGGTCGTCGACGCCATGTACCAGGACTCCGGGGTGCACATCACCACCCTGAAGGTCGACGGCGGCATGACGAAGAACAACCTGCTCATGCAGCACCAGGCGGACGTTCTCGACGTGCCGGTGGTGCGGCCGAAGGTCTCCGAGACGACGTGCCTGGGCGCCGCGTACGCGGCCGGTCTGGCCACCGGTGTGTGGAACGACACGGACGAGCTCAAGGCGCACTGGCAGAAGGACGTCGAGTGGACCCCGTCCATGGACGCGTCGGCGCGGGACCGCGAGTACCACAACTGGCGCAAGGCCGTGGAGAAGAGCTTCGGCTGGGAGGAGGACGGCGGCAGCTAGCCACGCGCGCGTGGGCGGTCGTTTCCCGCCTGCGGCCCGTACCCCTGTCGGCGGGGGTACGGGCCGTGTCCGTCCGTCCGGCCGGTGTCAGGTGTGCACGGTCTGCCGGCGGTCGGCCGCGTACGCCATCGCGTGCTGGACGACGCCGATGAGTGCCTCCTTGACCGACTCGCGGTCGCGGGCGTCGCACATCATCAGCGGTACGCCCTCGTCCAGGTCGAGGGCCTGACGGACGTCCTCGACCGGGTAGCGCGGCGCTCCCTCGAAGCAGTTGACACCGACGAGGAACGGGATCGACCGTCGCTCGAAGTAGTCGACGGCGGCGAAGCAGTCCTCCAGACGGCGGGTGTCGGCGAGCACGACGGCACCGAGCGCGCCCTCGGAGAGCTCGTCCCACATGAACCAGAACCGCTCCTGTCCGGGCGTGCCGAAGAGGTACAGCACCAGGTCCTCGCGGAGCGTGATACGGCCGAAGTCCATGGCCACGGTCGTGGTGTGCTTGCCTTCCACACCGCTGGTGTCGTCGACCGGGCGCCCGGCCTCGGTGAGCAGTTCCTCGGTGCGCAGCGGCCTGATCTCGCTGACCGCGCCGACGAGCGTGGTCTTGCCCACGCCGAAGCCGCCGGCCACCAGGATCTTGAGCGTGACGGGCTCGACCGGAGGCTTGCCGCGCTCAGAACGCCCGAAGATCATCGATCTCTTCTCCTGCTTGATGGGGGTCGGGCGACGGTGGGCCGTAGCCTCCGCCGCCAGGGGTTTCGATGACGAGTACGTCGCCGGTGACCACGTCGGCGGAGTCGCTGCCGCCGAGTTCGGTCACCGTGCCGTCGGCGTGCTCCACGCGGTTGGCGCCGAGCGCGCCCGGCTCGCCGCCCGCCATGCCGTACGGGGGGACACGACGGTGCTGGGACAGCGTGGAGACGGTCATGGGTTCCAGGAACCGGATGCGGCGCACGGCACCGTCCCCGCCCCGCCACCGCCCGGAACCGCCGCTGCCGTGCCGGACCGCGAACTCCTCGAGGTGCACGGGCAGTCGCCACTCCAGGACCTCGGGGTCGGTGAGGCGCGAGTTGGTCATGTGGGTCTGGACGACGGGTGCGCCGGGGAAGCCGTCGCCCGCGCCGGAACCCGAGGCCACGGTCTCGTAGTACTGGTGGCGTTCGTTGCCGAAGGTGACGTTGTTCATGGTCCCCGAGCCCTCGGCCTGGATGCCGAGCGCGGCGTAGAGCGCGCCGGTGACGGCCTGTGAGGTCTCCACGTTGCCCGCGACGACGGCGGCCGGCGGCTCGGGGGCGAGCAGGGAGCCGGGCGGCACGACGATCTTCAGGGGTCGCAGGCAGCCGTCGTTGAGGGGGATGTCGTCGGCGACGAGGGTACGGAAGACGTACAGGACGGCCGCGTTGACGACCGAGAAGGGGGCGTTGAAGTTGGTGGGCAGCTGCGCCGACGTGCCGGTGAAGTCGATGGTCGCGGCCCGGTTCTCGCGGTCCACCCGCACTTGTACGCGGATGACGGCGCCCGAGTCCGTCTCGTAGGCGTAGTCGCCGTCGTCGAGGGCGCCGATGACGCGGCGCACGGCCTCCTCGGCATTGTCCTGGACGTGCTTCATGTAGGCCTGGACGACATCGAGGCCGAAGTCCTCGATCATGCGGCCGACCTCGTCGACGCCCTTCCGGTTGGCGGCGATCTGGGCGCGCAGGTCGGCGAGGTTGGTCCTCGGGTTGCGGGAGGGGTATCGCGCCTCGGTGAGGAGGCGGAGGGTCTCGTCCTCGCGGAACCGGCCGTTCTCGGCGAGCAGCCAGTTGTCGAAGAGAACGCCCTCCTCCTCGATGGTGCGGCTGCCGGCGGGCATCGAGCCGGGGGCGATGCCGCCGATCTCGGCGTGGTGGCCGCGTGAGGCGACGTAGAAGAGGATCTCGGGGTCACTCTCCGTGTTGACCGAGCGGTCGTCCGGAGGCGTCGTGTCGAAGACCGGGGTGATCACGGTGACGTCGGGCAGGTGGGTGCCGCCGTGGTACGGGTCGTTGACGGCGTAGGTGTCGCCCGGCCGCATGCGGGAGCCGCGGCGCCGGATGACCTCCTTGACGCTCGTGCCCATCGAGCCCAGGTGGACGGGGATGTGCGGGGCGTTGGCCACCAGGTTTCCGTCCGGGTCGAACAGCGCGCACGAGAAGTCCAGGCGCTCCTTGATGTTGACGGACTGGGCGGTGGATTCGAGGCGGGCGCCCATCTGCTCGGCGATGGACATGAAGAGGTTGTTGAAGACCTCAAGCAGGACCGGGTCGACTTTCGTGTCGAGTTCGGAACTCTGCGTAATCGCGACGCGTTCCATGACCAGATGCCCGTCGTGGGTCGCCGCGGCTCGCCAGCCGTCGTCGACGACGGTCGTGGCGCCGGCTTCGGCGATGATCGCCGGGCCGGTGACGCTGTCGCCGGGGGGAAGGCCCTCGCGGTGGTGGAGGGGCACGTCGCGCCAGGTGCCGCCGGTGTGGAGGCGGACGGTCGGCGGCGCGGCGGAGCCGTGCCCGGAGCGGCCGTCGGCGGCGGCCGCGTGAGGGGCGAGAGCGGAGAGATCGGGGGGTTCGGTGATGCCGGTGGCTTCGACGGAGAGGGCTTCGACGACGATCGGGCGGTCGAGCGTGAAGGAGTACGTGGCGCGATGACGTTCTTCGAAGGCCTGCCGCATGGTGTCGGGCTCGGTCAGCTCGACGGTGAGGGTGGTGTCGGTGCCGTCGTAGCGGAGCTCCGCGCGACGGGTGACCTCGATGTGCTCCTCGGGGACGTCCTCGGCACGGAGTTCGGCGCGTGCCGCGGCTTCGAGGTCTTCGGCGGTCTTGCGCACGCCGGGCATCGACGCGGGCTCCAGGGGCGCCTCGACGGACTGCTCACGCATGGCCGTGGTGTCGGCGAGCCCGATACCGAGTGCGGAGAGCACACCGGCCATGGGGGGTACGAGGACGGTGCGGATGCCGAGGGAGTCGGCGACCATGCAGGCGTGCTGTCCGCCGGCGCCGCCGAAGGTGGTGAGGGCGTAGCGGGTGACGTCGTGGCCCTTCTGGACGGAGATCCGCTTGACCGCGGACGCGATGTTGGCGACGGCGATGCGCAGGTAGCCCTCGGCGACCTGTTCGGGCGTGCGGTCGTCGCCGGTCTGCTCGCGGATCTCGCGCGCGAGGGCGGTGAAGCGGTCCCGGACGAGTGCGTCGTCGAGGGGCTCGTCGCCGTCGGGGCCGAACACCCTCGGGAAGTGGTCGGGCTGGATGCGGCCGAGCATGACGTTGGCGTCCGTGACGGCGAGCGGTCCGCCCCCGCGGTAGCAGGCGGGCCCCGGGTCCGCGCCCGCGGAGTCCGGCCCTACGCGGTAGCGGGAGCCGTCGAAGTGCAGGACCGAGCCGCCGCCGGCGGCGACGGTGTGGATGTCGAGCATGGGGGCGCGCAGCCTGACGCCGGCGATCCGGCTGGTGAAGACGCGTTCGGACTCGCCCGCGAAGTGGGAGACGTCGGTGGAGGTGCCCCCCATGTCGAAGCCGATGACGCGGTCGAACCCGGCGAGCTGCGACATCCGGGCCATGCCGACGATGCCGCCGGCCGGCCCGGACAGGATGGCGTCCTTCCCGCGGAACTGCCCGGCCTCGGTGAGGCCGCCGTTGGACTGCATGAACATCAGCCGTACGCCCTCGAGTGCGTCGGCGACGTGCCGGACGTAGCGGCGCAGGACGGGCGAGAGGTAGGCGTCGACGACGGCGGTGTCCCCGCGGGGGACGAGCTTCATCAGGGGGCTGGCCTCGCTGGAGAGCGAGATCTGCGGGAAGCCGATGCGGGCGGCGAGTTCCCCGACTGCCTGTTCGTGGGCGGGGTGGAGGTGGCTGTGCATGCAGACCACGGCGACGGCCCGGATCCCGTCGTCGTAAGCCTCCTGGAGAGGCCCCGCGAGGGCGTCCGGGTCGGGCGCGCGCAGGACGGTGCCGTCCGCCGCGATGCGCTCGTCGACCTCGACGACCCGTTCGTACAGCAGCTCGGGCAGGTCGATGCGGCGGGCGAAGATGCCCGGACGGTTCTGGTAGGCGATGCGCAGGGCGTCGCGGAAGCCGCGGGTGATGAGCAGCAGGGTGCGCTCGCCCTTGCGCTCCAGGAGGGCGTTGGTGGCGACCGTGGTTCCCATGCGCACGGTTTCGACGGGAGCGTCGGAGCCGGCCAGCAGGGAGCGGACGCCCTCGACCGCCGCATCCGCGTAGCGTGCCGGGTTGTCCGAAAGGAGCTTGTGCGTGAGCAGCCGGCCGTCCGGGCGACGCGCGACGATGTCGGTGAAGGTGCCGCCTCGGTCGACCCAGAACTGCCAGCCTGTCACGTCAGTACCCCGCTTCCGCGCTGCTCACAGCGCCCGGAGGCCGTTGATCACGTCGCGCAGAATACTCTCGTCCGGCAGCTCGGCAGGGGGTACGGGCCGGTTCACATGGACGAATTCGGCGTCCACGAGATCTCCGACGAGGACCCGTACCACCCCGATCGGCAGGTCGAGTTCCGCTGCGAGTTCGGCGACCGACTGCGGGATGTCACGACACAGTTCGACGATGTCCACGTGCTCCGGGGAGAGCATGTGGTCCGCTTCCGGATCGTCCGCGTGCGGTTCCGTGACCACGACCGCGATCAGGTCCAGTCGGTGCTGGCCCTGACTGCTGGTGCGGCCGCGGGTCATGGCGTACGGACGGACGACCGGTCCGGCCTCGTCGTCGAACCAGTGGCTTCTTCCCTGACCGTCAGCGCTCATGTCATCCCACTACCCGCCTGCGGGCAGATCGGTGCGCGGAGCGGCGCCCAGATGCACGCCCACCCGCTTCACGAGGAGCGTCATCTCGTAGGCGACCTGGCCGACGTCCGAGTCGGCGTCCGAGAGGACGGCGAGGCAGCTGCCGTCGCCGGCGGCCGTCACGAACAGGAACGCGTCGTCGAGCTCGACGACGGTCTGGCGGACGTTACCGGCCTCGAAATGGCGTCCCACGCCCTTGGCGAGGCTGTGGAAACCGGAGGCCACGGCGGCCAGGTGCTCGCTGTCCTCCCGGGTCAGGTCCCTGGAGAAACCCGTCGCCAAACCGTCGCCGGAGAGCACGAGGGCCTTGCGGATGCTCGCGACGCGATCCACCAGGTCGTCGAGGAGCCAGTTCAGCTGGCCCTTGTCGGTGGTGTGGCCGGTCGCCTTCGGTGCGGTCATCGACCGTCCCCCTTTGTCGTTCGTTGTGGTGCTGTGCCGCTGTGGGCGGCGTCGCCCGCGGCGTTCTCCTCGCGGCCGCGCTGCCAGCCGCGCTGGAGCGAGGCCATGCGGCTGCGTACTTCGTCGGCGTCGCGTTCGGCGGGCTCGGTTCTGTCCTCCGTGCGCGGCTCGGGCCCGCGTTTCAGCTGCGGGGCCAGGTTGGCCTGGCGGACGCGCCGGGGCAGCGGGGCGGAGCCGGTCCCCGGGTTCGCGGTGCCGGAGGCCGGGCCGGTCTCCGAGCCGGTCCCCTGGCGTGTGGGCCCGCCGGGTGTCCCCGACGTGGCGCCGGGGCGGCCGGGACCGTCCAGGCCGCTCGAGGCGATCTCGGCACGGCGTGTCCGCTGGGGAAGCGTGGGCGGTTGCGACCCGGCGGAGCCGTCGGCCGGGGCCGGGGAAGCGGTGAGGTCGTCGTCGCGGCCGACGGCGCCGATGCCCCGGCGAGCGGACTCCGTCCCCCGGCGGCGGGCCGGCAGGGGTGGCGGCGCGCCCCCTGTCTCGCCCGGCCGGTTGCCGGCCGAGGAGCCCTCGGTGCGGCGCCGCTCCGGAAGCGCGGAGCTGGGCTCCGGCCCGGACCGGCTCGGGGTCCGGCCGGTCCCGGAGTCCTCGCTCCGGCGACGGGACGGAAGCGGAGGCGGGCCCCCGGACTCCGCTCGGCCGGTGCCGTGGGTGGTCTCCTCGTCCGTCCTCCCCCGCCGGGTGTGCTGTTCGGTGACCGGGCGCCCGTGGGAGCTGACCAGCTTGGGGGTGTGGCGGCGGGGCAGCCGGCCCGGTGCGCCCAGCTCGTCGGCGGTGTTGGTCCGGTCCGCTGCGCTGCGGGCGTCGCTCTGCTGGTGCGGATCGCGGCGGCCGTCCGTCTCGTCCGGGGCACCGGTGAGGGAGGCGCGAGGCCGGAACAGGCCGCCGTGCTCGCCGTCCTCGTCTCCGAGGGCACCGGGGAAGTCGCGGATGGCGTCCAGGTCGACGGGGGCCTCCAGCTCGACCGGTCCGTCCAGGAGGGAGGCCGGCAGCCCGGGCCGCTGTGCGGGCCCCTGGGCCAGCGCGGCGCGGCGGGTGTCCTGCGGCTCGCTCTCCGCGGCCAGCTGGGGGCGGTCGAGGCGGAAACCGATGCCGTTGGTGTCCGGGATGTCGTCCGTGAGCAGCGCGTCGGGGATGAAGACGACGGCGGTGGTACCGCCGTACGGGGAGGGCTGGAGGGAGACGCGGACATTCTGTCGCTGGGCGAGACGGCTGACCACGAACAGGCCGAGCCGGTCGGTGTCGGACAGTTCGAACTCCGGGGTCTCGGCGAGCCGGAGGTTGGCGTCCAGGAGCGCTTCGGCGGCCATTCCGAGGCCACGGTCGTGGATCTCCAGGGTGAAGCCGTTGGCGACCCGCTCGCCCACGACCTGGACCGCGGTGTGCGGGGGCGAGAAGACCGTGGCGTTCTCGAGGAGTTCGGCCACGAGGTGCGTGACGTCCGCGACGGCCGGGCCGGTGACGGCGATACGCGGAAGGCGGCGGACCTCGATGCGCTCGTAGTCCTCCACCTCGGCGACGGCGGCACGGACCACGTCCATGAGCTGGACGGGCTTGCGCCACTGCCGCGAGGGCGCGGCGCCGGAGAGGATCACGAGGCCCTCGGCGTGCCGGCGCATACGGGTGGTCAGATGGTCGAGACGGAACAGGTCGGCGAGTTCCTCGGTGTCCTCGGTCCTGCGCTCCATGGCGTCGAGCAGGGTGAGCTGCTTGTGGAGCAGGACCTGGCTGCGGCGCGCGAGGTTGACGAAGACCTCGGAGACACCGGCGCGCAGCTCGGCCTGTTTGACGGCGGCTTCGACGGCGGCGCGCTGGAGGGTGTTGAGGGCCTGGCCGACCTCGCCCATCTCGTTCTTGTCGTACTCCAGGCGCGGGACCTCGGTCTCGATGTCGACCTGCTCGCCCGCCGAGAGACGGCGCATCACACTGGGCAGCCGCACTCCGGACGCCTCGTGGGCCTCCAGGCGCAGCTGCCGCAGGTCGCGGATCAGGGTGCGGCCGACGCGCACGGACAGGAAGAGGGAGACCAGGAGCGCGATCAGGCCGAGGGCGCCGGCGATGACCGCCTTGGCGATGACGCCGATGGCCACCGGGTGGACGCGGTCCTGATAGCGGTCGTTGGCCTGGTCGTTGAGGGTGCCGAGCTCGTCGAGCACGTTGCCGGCGGCGCTGTCCCAGCTCTTGGCCGTGACGCCGCGGGGTGTGCCGGCCCCGGAGGCGACGGCCGCTTCCTCGGCCACGCGCAGCGGCGCGGAGGAGGCGTTCTTCCAGAAGCTCTCGTAGCGGTCGCGCTCGGACACGGGGAGCAGCGGCAGGTTGACGTCGTACATCAGGGTGCGCTGGGCCACGAGGTCGGAGATGTCACGCTCTTCGGAGTGCGAGATCTCACCGACGATCAGGGCGGAGCCGAGGAGGGCGTCCTCGCGGGAGAGCAGTTCGCGGGCGCGGGCGAGATTGACCAGCGCGCGGTACTGCTTGTCCAGTTCCACGTTGTCGACCACGTGCAGGTTGGCCAGCAGGACGTAGCAGGGGTCGACCAGCCGGTTGTAGAGGTCGAGTGCCTGGGAGCGGTTGACGGTGCCGTCCTCGACGCTTCGGCGCAGCGACTCGATGCCGTCGAAGGCGTCCAGGACCGCGGTCAGGCGCTCGTCGGTGCCGGCCCCCATGGCGTCGCGCACATCGGGGTTCTGGGCGTTCTCGCGGATGCTGCCGACGGCTTCGTCGGTGGCGGTCCGGCTGCGCCGGAGCGCGGCGAGCCCGTCGGAGGCACGTGGGTCGGCGAGGTAGACGAGGGTCTGGCGGCGTTCCTCCTGGAGGACCCGGACGGTGTCCTCGATGGGGTAGCCGATCTTCTCCACCACGGACGACACGTTGAACAGGTCGCCCGCCTCGCGTCCCGTGAGGACCGTGGCGAAGGCCCAGATCGCGGTGAGGGACACCAGCGGCACGAGAAGCAGCGCCACGATCTTCCGGCGGATGGACTTCCCGCGAAAGCGCATGGCCTCCCCCAGCTCGGGCCCCCGGCTACCGGGGGTACACATGTGCGTCAACAAACGGCGCGAGCCTACTACCGACCCACAGGGAACTCGAAGACCGGTCCGGAAGCTGAACTTCCGAGCCACCCACGAGGCATGGTGAGTTGTCCGGGCATTATGGGAGTTGTCTCCCCGAAACCGATGGTCGATGCACGGACCGACCCTGCGATGCGTCTGGTTGGTTGGCTGAAATTTTTCGGTCTCCGGGAATCTTCATGGCGGGTTGTTCGTCCTTCACTACGGGAAATGGGGGCGGAATCGGCCACAGGAGCCGCATCCCGCAACTGGGCGGCGTAAAGCAACGCAAGCCGGGCAGCCACTGGGGAACACGGGTCTTCGGATGCGGGCGAGCGGTCTGCTGGCGGTGGGGAGTGACACAGTGATGGGCACGGCGGAACGGCGCAGGACGTCCGAGGCTGGTGAGGCGCATGCGACGGCACATCGGTTCATCGAAGCGAGTGATCGCGACATTCCTGCCGGCGAGGCGGCGGTCCACCGGCCACTGTGGGTCGAGGAGCCCGCGCGGCGGCGCCGGTTGCCGGATCCGGTACGGAGGGCGGCCGTTCGCGCGGTCCTGCTCATCGCTCTGACGCTGCTCCAGGCCATGGTGGCGTTCCTGTGCACGATGGCCGGGTCCTGGCTGGCGTTCCCCATGGTGATCAGCAGTGTGGTCAGCACGATCGTGGCCACCTGGGGAGCGCTCGACGTGTGGGTGACGCGTCAGGTCTGGTCCCAGCGTCACGGCGTGGTGTCGATGCCGAGCAGCACAGCACGGGCGCTGCGCCGCGAGCGACGCCGGTCCCGGCGGCAGGCGCGTGCCGCTGAGCGGGCGCAGGAGCGAATACGCCGACGGGGCGGAGCCGGGCAGCTGTCCCACCCGTGAGCCAGGACTGAACCGGGTCAGGGTTCCGCCTCTGGCGCAACACCCGTCCCACACCACAGGGTTGGGCCATGAGTGGAACCGCGCAACCCGCAGACCAGCACGGCCAGGACGACGCCGAGCTCACAGAGTTCGGCTACAGACCCGAACTGAAACGCACCCTCGGCAACTTCCACACCTTCGCCGCCGGGATCAGCTACATCTCGATCCTGACCGGCACCTTCCAGCTGTTCTACTTCGGCTACGGCAGCGGCGGCCCCGCCTACTGGTGGTCATGGCCCATGGTCTTCGTCGGCCAGTTCATGGTCGCCCTGTGCTTCGCGGAGCTCGCGGCCCGGTATCCCGTCGCGGGATCCGTCTACAACTGGTCGAAGAAGATCGGCAATCCGCACCTGGGCTGGCTGGCCGGCTGGATGATGCTGATCGCATCGATCGTGTCCATATCCGCGGTGGCGCTGGCCTACCAGCTGACGTTGCCGCAGATCTCGTCGTTCTTCCAGTTCGTGGGGGACGGCACGGGTACGTACGACGTGGCGACCAACGCGGTCGTCCTGGCCGCGGTGCTGATCCTGTTCACCACGCTGGTGAACGCCTTCGGTGTGAAGCTGATGGCCACCATCAACACGGCGGGCGTCTTCATCGAGTTGATCGCCACCGTCGTGCTCATCGTCCTGTTCGCGGTCCATGTCACGCGCGGCCCGCAGGTCGTCACGGAGACGCACGGCACCGGCGCGGCATACGGCAACGGGTACCTGGGCGCTTTCCTGGTGGCCTCGCTGGCCTCCGCCTACGTCATGTACGGCTTCGACACGGCGGCCTCGCTCGGCGAGGAGTCCCTGGACCCGACGCGGAACGCGCCACGCGCGATCATCCGGGCCATCGTCGCCTCGTTCGTTCTCGGCGGCCTGATCCTGCTTCTCGCCCTGATGAGCGTGTCCAGCCTGAAGGGCGAGAAGCTGTCCACGGACGGCCTGCAGTACATCGTGCTGGACGTGCTCGGGCCGACGGCCGGCAAGGCGATGCTGTGGTGCGTGCTGATCGCGGTGACGGTGTGCGCGCTGGCGGTCCACACGGCGGCGGTCCGGCTGGCGTTCGCGATGGCCCGCGACAACAATCTGCCCGCCTCCTCACGGCTGGCCAGGTGCCATCCGCGGTTCCAGACGCCGGTGCTGCCGACCGTGATCATCGGGGTCCTCGCGCTGGCGATCCTGGTGGTCAACATCCGTCAGCCGCAGATCTTCACCGTGGTCACCAGCATCGGCATCATCATGATCTACCTCGCCTATCTGGGGGTCACGGTGCCGATGCTGGTGGCCCGGCTGCGCGGCAGGTGGCAGCCCGCGGGCGGGGGCCGGTTCTCGCTGGGCCGCTGGGGGCTTCCGGTCAACATCGTGGCCGTGCTGTGGGGCGGGGCCATGACGCTGAACCTGATCTGGCCGCGGGCAGCGGTCTACAACGCCACGGCCCCCTACCACTGGTACCTGCGCTGGGGCGCGGTGCTGTTCGTCGCCGTCATCGCCGGCGGCGGCTTCGCGTACTACTGGTTCGTCCAGCGGCACAGGACCGGCGTGCTCGCCGAGCACCGTTCGGATGCCGCCGAACCGCCGCTCGCCGCGCGTGAGGACGCCTGACCTCACCCGTGCCGCTGGGCGGGCTCACTGCGGACGCTTGAACATCCTGGTCGCTGTGATCTCGCTGTGCACCGCCTCTCCCGTCTGGGGCTGCTGCGGCAGGCCCGGGCGGAGGTGTTCCTCGACGCTGATGTACTTGAGGCCCGCCCTCAGGTCGGCGTCGTTGCGCATGCGGATGACGAGGGGGAACTCCGCCAGCGCGGTGGTGTCGAACAGGCCGGTGGTGTACAGGAGCTGGACACCCAGGGCGTCCGACACCGCGCGCTGGAGTTCCAGCAGATAGGTGGCGTTGGCGCGGCCGATGGGGTTGTCGAGGAAGAGCGTGCCGGCGTGCCGGTGCTTGTCGCGGCCCCGGTCGTTGCTCCGCAGCGCGGCCATCGTGCAGTACAGGGCGATGGCCGCGGTGAGGAGCTGGCCGCCGGAGAAGACGTCGCCCATCTGCCCCACGGGGACGCGCTCGGCGCGCAGCACCGCGTCGGGCTTGAGGATCTCGACGGCGACGCCCTTGGGCTGCAGGGCCGCGGCGACGCCCCGCAGCAGCAGGGACATGCCGTCGCGCCGCAGGTCGGAGTTCTTCTTGACGGCGGCACGGGTCGCCTCGTCGATGACCTCGCCGAGCCGCTCGGTGAGCGTGACCTGGTCGGGCTCCTCGAAGCGGATGCGCAGGAACTCCTGCCCCGACCACTCCCCGAGGCCCTCCGGGAGCCGGGAGAGCCGCTGGGCGGAGCGCAGGGTGGCCAGGGCCGACTCGACGAGGCCGCGCAGGCGGTCCACGATCGAGTCGCGGTTGCGCTCCAGCTGCTCCAGTTCGTCCGTCAGGACGCGGAGCCGGGGCGCGAAGGCGTCGGCCCACTTCTGCGCGTGCTCGGGCAGTGCGGAGGCGGGCAGTTCGCGGATCTGCTGCCGTGCCGGGGTGCGGACCTGCTCGTAGCGCGTGGAGTTGGCGTGCCGGACGAGGATGTCGCTGGCCTCGCGGACGGCTGCCTCGGCGGCGGACAGGTCGGCGGCGCAGCCGCGCAGCGAGCGGCGGGCCTCGGCGGCCGACTGCCGGGCCTCCTCCGGGCTGCCGGGGTACGGCTCGGGCTGCTCCTGCTCCTCGTCCGCGACGTGCTCGCGCAGCAGGTCGCGGAGCATGGCCGCGATCTCGTCGAAGCCGCTCGCCGCGTCCTCGGCGGCGCGGTGGGCGGCGAGGAGTTCGGCGTGCGCGTCCCGTGCCTGGTTCAGCGCCTCGGTGTGTGAGGCGAGTTCGGCCGTGGCGGTGCGCAGCAGGGTCTGCGCGTGCTCGGCGTCTCGGGGCCGCAGGTCCTCCGGGAGTTCGGTGTGCGTGTCACCGTCCTCCGGCGCGTGCCGTTCGGCCTCACCGCGCAGTCGCCCGAGCTGCTCGCTCGCGTTCGACATACGGGTCTCCAGGAGCTGGACCAGCTCTTCGGCGCGGGCGGCGGCGGCCTGGCGGCTGGGGCCGTCGGAGCCGTCGGGGGATTCGAGGAGCTGCTCGGCGCGCGTACGGACCTTGTTGCTCAGCCGGTCCAGCTCCGCGCGGGCCGCGCTCTCGTCGCTCTCCGCGCGGGCCTGCTCGGCCCTCAGGTCCGCGCCCACACCGACCTTCTCGTACACCTGGGACGCGGCCCGGTAGGCCTCGCGCAGGGCGGGCAGGGAGGCCTTGGGGGTCTTGGCGTCGTCCTCGGGCACGTCGTCGGGAGCGCCCGCGATCTCGGACCGCTCGGCGCGCAGCGCGCGGGCGGTGCGGCGGGCGTCGTCGGCGGCACGCTGGGCGGCTCGTCTGTCCTCGTCGGCGGCCCGGGCGCGCTCCAGGCAGGCCTGGGCGGCGGCCTCGGACTCGGCGGCCTCGTCGGCCAGTTCGCGCACCTTGACCTGCCAGCCGGCCCGCTCGCGCAGCCGGAAGGCGAGCCCGGCGAGAGCGTCCGCGGAGCGGCGGGCCTTCTGGGCGGCCTCCTGCCGCTCGTCCCGGACCCGCGCGGCCTCGGCGGCGACCTCGTCGGCCTCCGCCCGCGCGGTGCGCGCCTCGGTCAGCTCGGCCTCCGACTCCTCGGCGAACACGCGGGTGTCGTGGGCCGCCCGGCCCAGTTCCGCGAGCCGGCCGGCCGGGCAGCCGGTGCGCCAGGAGGCGAGCCGGGCGGCCAGCTCCCGGTCCTTGCCGAGCCGTGCGGCGAGCGCGCGGATCTCCTCGTCCCGCTCGGTCGCCCGGGCGCGCAGCGTCTGGCGCTCCTCGTCGGCGGCGTGCTCGTCGTGCATGGCCGGGTTCGGCGGCACGAGGAACACGTCGCCGCTGTCACTGTCCGGAGCGGGGGCCGGGGCGAGCAGGGCGGCCGCCGTGCCGACCGCCACGGCGGAACGCGGCAGCAGCGCCGCGTCGCCCAGCGCTTCCCGGGCGCGTGCGTGGGAGTCCGGGTCGGTGATGATCACGCCGTCGACGAGTTCGGGCCGGGCGGCCAGCACGCGGGCGTGGTCGGCCGGGTCGACGGCCTGGGCGAGGTAGCGCCAGCCGGGCAGCGCGGGGATGCCGTGCTCACCGAGGAACTCGACGGTGGCCAGCACGTCCGGGCCGGGCGGCAGCAGCCCGCCGTCGCCGAGCGCGCCGAGGATCCGGGAGTCGTCGGCGGCGGCCGTACGCAGGTCGAACAGCTGCCGTTCGGCGGAGCCGACGGCGTCGTCGAGCAGGTCGCGCAGGTCGTCGGCGAAGCGGTCGAGTTCCTCGGGGCTGAGCCCCTGCTCGTCGGGAGCGGGCGGGCCGGACGGCTCGTGGTCCGTGCCGTGGCGGGGCTGCGGGATGCCCGGGCGGGTTTCCGGCGTCAGGCTGAGCAGTTCCGCCAGCCGCTCCTCCCCCGCCAGTGTTTCGGCGGTGCGCCGCTCGGCCTGGTACGACCGCTCGGCCGCCGTCGCCGCGTCCGCCGCACGGGCGGCGGTCAGTTCGGCGCGGGTCTCGGTGGCGGCGGCTTCCCGTGCGTGCTCGGTGGCCCGGCGGGACGCCTCGCGGGCCGAGTCCCAGGCCGCGACGGCGGTCTTCTCGGCGTCGCTGGCGGCGAGCGCCGCGCGGGCCGGGTCGGCGTCCGGCGCGCTGTCGTCGAGCCAGCCGGCCCGTACCGCCTCGGCGGTCTCCTGCTCGACCTCGGCGAGGCGCTGCTTGAGGTGCCCGACCTCACTGCGGGCGCGCTGGGCCTGGGTGGCGGCGGCGGTGGAGTCGCCGTAGGCCGCGTCGCTGACCTCCTGGAGGGCGGCGGAGCGCTCCTCCTCCTCGTTGGCGTGGTTCTCGGCGTTCTCCGCGGCCGCGTGCAGGGCACGGACGAGGTCGACGGCGGCCTGGGACCGGGCGGCCAGTGCGGGGGCCGCGTCCCGCTCCGCCTCCTGGATTGCGGCGGACACGCGGGCGACGCGGTCGGCGGCGGCACGGTGACGCAGGACGGCCTCGGCGGCCTGCCAGGCCGAGTACAGCGTGCGGGCGTCGGCGAGTTCGCGCTTCTGCGCGGCGGCGGACTTCTCGGCGGCGGCGAGGGCCAGCGAGGCGTGCCGGTAGGCGAGTTCGGCGGAGATCAGGGCGCTGCGCTCGCGTGCCGCCTCGGCGTGCGTGACGGCGTACGCGGCGGCGGTGACCCGCTGGGCCAGGTCGGCGGCCCTGGCGCGCTCCTGGACGCCGCGCGCGGACAGCCTGCGCGCCAGGGTCCGGGTACGGCGCTCGGCACCGGTGTGGATGTCACGCGCGCGGGTGCGGGCCTCGGCGGCCTCGACGATCCGTCCGAGCAGGTCCACGGACCCGGCGGTGAAGTCGCGTTCGGCGATCAGTTCGGCGCGCCGGCCCAGCTTGTTGCCGAAGCCGCTGACCAGGTCGGCGAGTCCGTCGGTGTCCCGCGTGTCGGTGACGGCGCGCAGCAGCAGGTCGGTGAAGTCGGCGTCCTTCTTGACCGCGAAGAGACCGGCGGCCTCACCCTCGTCGGCGTTCATCTCCCGCTGGTAGCGGAAGAGTTCGGGGTCGAGGCCGAGGTCGCCGAGGTGCTCGATCCAGCGGTCGTGGATCTCCTCCCAGTGCACCTCCAGGTGGGGGTACGTCTTGCCTGCCTCGGTGAGGGCGTCGCGGAAGCCCTTCATGGTGCGGCGCCGCCCGCGCGCGCCCGACTGTCCCTCGACCGGGGCCCGTACGGCCGTGGCCTCGGCCACGGGGAGGTTGTCGAGGCTCAGTCCGGGCCCGGGCCGGAAGGAGTACCAGGCCTCGGCGAACTTCCGCGGGTCGTTGGAGACCTGCCGCCCGCGCCACTCGCTCACCTTGCCGACGACCACGCACTCGCCGGTCTGCACGTGCTGCCACTCCAGCGCCACGTGGCCGCAGTCGTCGGCGAGCAGGAACTTGCGCAGCACGCCGGAGCTCGCGCCGCCGAGCGTGTTCCGGTGTCCCGGCAGCATCACGGAGAAGATCAGCTTGAGCAGCACCGACTTGCCGCCGCCGTTCTCCAGGAAGAGCACGCCCGCGGGCGCGGGCCGGCGCGGCGGGCCGACGGGCTCCTCCTCGAAGAACTCCGCCTGCATGGGGGCGGGGTCGGGCACGGGCTCGCCCACCCCGCGCATATCAAGCACGGTGTCGGCGTAGCGCGCACCGGCGGGCCCGATGGAGTAGAGGCGGACCCGGGACAGCTCGTACATGGCGGACTCTCGTGAGGCTTCTCAGACAAAGGGATGGTTCAGGAGGAGTGGAACGGCAGCCCGGCGTCGGCGACCAGATCCAGGTCGTCGCTCTCCTCGGCGGGCAACAGCGTCGGCGTTCCGTCGGTGACCGCGACGACGCCCAGCTCCAGCAGCTCGGCCATGGCGGCGCCGCCGGCCATGTCCCGTACCTGGAGCTGGTACCGGGCGGTCGTGCGGTACGTGCCGCCGTTGTCGTCGCCGGTGCGCTGGAGGAATCCGGAGTCGGTGAGGAAGGCGACGGCCTTGGCGACGATGCCGGTGGTGGAACCAGCGAGCCGGCGCGCGTCCTTGGTCGCGCCCGTCGAGCTGCGCCGCACCCAGATCCGCCAGGCGGCCTCCAGGCCGGGCGCGCCGGTCGCGGGGTCGGTGTTCTCGCCCTGTTCCTCGGCGCGCTCCTCCAGGCGGCGGCACGCCTGGCGTACGAAGGCGTCGACGCCGTTGACCGTGACGCGGCCGATGTAGCCGTCGTCGGCGAGGTCCTCGGGGCGGGGGAATGCCATGGCGGCAACGGCGAGGTGGGCGAGCCCGTGGAGGAACCGGTCACCGCCGTCGGCGGACGTGCGACGCGCGTAGTCGCCCATGCGGACGGCGAAGACGGAGTCCTCGGCGGCGGTCACGGCCATGCCGGCGCGCGGGGACACCTCCAGCACGATCAGCCCCAGTCCGGTGGCCACGGCGTCGGCGAGCCGCGCGAACGGCGGGTCCTCTCGGTAGCGCCGCAGCAGGTCGGCGTACTCCTGGTCGCGGGCGGGCTGCAGCTTGGGCTGCAGGCCGAAGGAGACGAGCCGCGCCGCGTCGGCGGCGTCGGCGGGAGTGACGGCGGCGGTGGCCGCAGGGGCCGGGCCCTCCGGCTCACTCCACTCGACGTGCTCGCTCACGACTTGGACTCCTTGACCTTGTAGACGAGGTTGCGGGCAGCGCCCTCAGGGGCGCGGGGCACTTCGCGGCCGGCCACGACGGGGTCGCAGCCGCCCATCGGCGGAAGCATCAGGCGGCCTCCGTCCTGTCCGCCGCCATCCCCGCCGCGTCCAGCAGTGCCGTCCCGACGATGAGGTCGGCCCCGCCGAACTCCGGATCGTCGAGCTCGGTCCCGTCGTCCACGGCGAACAGCAGTTTCTGCTCGCCCTGGCGATAGGCCGTGCCGACCGGCGGACTGGCCGCGTGCACCGCCAGCAACGCCACCAGGTAGGGCAGTTCGGGATCCTGGCGGCGGGCGTCCGCGAGCAGTCCCGACAACCGCCGCGGGGCGTCCGCCGGCAGGTCGAGCAGCTCCTGCGCCGCCGCCATCTGCTCCTCGCTGAACCGGCTGTCGTCGGGCGTGGCGATGAGGTCCGGTTCGGGCATCTCCGCGCCCAGGTGCTCCCGCTCCACGGGGGGCGTGAGCAGGAGGTCGACGAGGTCCCCGACCCGGACGGACACCGGTGTGCGCAGACCGGTGCCACACCCGAAGAAGGCGTCCGTGACGCGGACGGCCTGCTCGAGCGGCAGTGGCAGGACGGGGGCGACGAGATGGCCGTACAGGTCGATCCCCGAGGTGGTCGTCGGAGTGGCGAAGGCCTGCCGGTCCTGCTCGGCGCGGAACAGCGGCCCGGCCTCGAGCAGCCGGGACTGCAACTGGGTGTGCCGGCGGATGCAGTCCTTGACGATGTCGACGAGTTCGGCGGCGCGGCGCTTCTGCTCGGGGTCCTCGGACTCGTCGCGGGCCTTGCGGATGTTGGTGAGGATCGCGTTCTCGTGGCGGTAGCGGTCGGCGACGTGCTCCAGCGCCTCGGCGATCATGTCGGGCACGGTGCTGAGCCAGTCCACCGCGCGCACGTTGCGCCGGGTCGCGTCCAGGGCCCGGCGCAGGGTCTCCGAGTACTGCACGGTGCGGTAGCGGGCCTGTTCGGCGGCGAGCTGGGCGTCGGCGAGCCGGCCGCGGCTGATCAGCACCTCCAGCTTGACCTCGGCGGCGATCTGCGCGCTGGTGACATCCGTGTCGAGGGCTCCGACGAGGACGTTGACCGCTTCGTCCGTCGTACGGAGGTAGACCGTGCCGCCCGGGCCGGGGACCTCCTCGATCAGCTTGAAGTCGTAGTCGCGGCGCACATAGGTGCCGTCCGCCCCGAAGGTGCCGTACACCGCGCGGAAGCCGCGGTCGACGCTGCCGACGTTGATCAGGTTCTCCAGGACCCAGCGGGCCACCCGCTCGTGCTCGGGGGCGGGCCGCTGCGGTGCCTGGGCGGCGATGCGCGGGACGAGGCGGGCGACGATCTGGTCGTGGTCCGCGCCCGTGTCGAAGTCCATGTTCAGGGTGACCAGGTCGATGGCCGCGAGGGCGACCTCCGCCATGCCGTACACCGAGTACTCGCCGGCGAGGTTGGCCTTGCGCACGTCGAGGTCGTGCAGCGGCGCGGTGCAGGCGAGCGCGCGCAGGCGCCGCGCCAGGCCCTCGTCGGCGGCCGGCCCCGGCGCGGGGCGCGGCCCCGCGCTGAGCTGGGGCGGAACGCTGTCCGTCGATGCAGGCGAAGTCACGGTGCACAGACTAGGTCCTGGGTCTGACAACCACCCAAACGACGCGGTACGCCCCTCTGAGCCGCGGTCCTCAGCCGTCCTCGCCGACCCGGCGCCGGTAGACCTCCACGACCCGCTTCAGCGAGTCGTCGAGGTACCCCGCGAGCAGGCTCTCGGCCTTCTCACGGTTCCCCGCCTCAAGAGCCTGGAGAATCGCGACATTTCGCGCAATGTACGGCTCGTGCAACCGCTGCGGCTCGTCCACGACATGGAAGGCGAGGCGCAGTTCGGCGAAGACGCTCCGCATCAACTCGTCCGTGCGCTCGCTCGCGGCCAGGGCGACCAGTTCCCGGTGGAAGTGGATGTTGGCCGTGCCCACACCCTTCCAGTCGCCTTCCCGGGCCGCCTGCCGCCCCTCGGCGACCGCGCCGGCGAGCCCGTCGAGACCGTACGGCGCCTCGCCGAGACCGCGGACCACGGCACACTCGACGAGCCGCCGGGTGCGGTAGATGTCCTCGACGTCCTCCACGGTGAGGACCCGGACGAAGACGCCCCGGTTCAGCTCGTGGACGAGCAGGCGTTCGTGCGTGAGCAGCCGGAACGCCTCGCGCAGCGTGTTGCGGGAGACGCCGAGCGCGCCCCCGATGCTGTCCTCCGACAGGCGGGTGCCGGGCGGGAAGTAGCCCTCGGCGATCCGGCTCCTGAGGATGTCCGAGACCCGTTCGGCGGTGCTGGTGCGCCCCAGGAGAGCCCGGTCGTCGGCGAGGTCCTTCAGCTGCTCTGCCATGCCGGAATTCAATCGCAGATCACAAGAAGAACCAACATGGGTATTGAGGAATCGTTGAACAATCCTCTACGGTGCTGGGCACGGCTCGCCCCCAGAGCCGGTACGGCTCATCCCCACAGCCGCTACGGCTCGGTCCCCAGAGCACCCACGGCTCAGCCAGAAGCACCCTCCGTCCTCCCTCTGCGAGGTGCCCATGAGCACGACCCCTCCACCACAGGCCCTGACCGATGACACGCGCCCCTCGGCGGACGAACGCACCGCCGATGACGGCGCGTTCGGCTGGCTGCGCGCCCTGGGCCCACGCGGCCGCCGCGCGTTCGCCGGTGCCTTCGGCGGCTATGCCCTGGACTCGTACGACTACTTCACGCTGCCGCTGAGCATGGTGGCGCTGTCGGCGTACTTCGGCCTGAACAGCGGCCAGACCGGTCTCTTCACGACGGTCACCCTGGTGGTCTCCGCGATCGGCGGCGCCCTCGCGGGCGTCCTCGCGGACCGCATCGGCCGTGTGAAGGCGCTGATGCTCACGGTGGTCACGTACGCGGTCTTCACCGTCGCCTGCGGCTTCGCACCCAACTACGAGACCCTGCTGGTCTTCCGCGCCCTCCAGGGGCTCGGTTTCGGCGGCGAGTGGGCGGTCGGCGCGATCCTGGTCGCCGAGTACGCGAGCGCCAGGAACCGGGGGCGCACGCTCGGCGCGATCCAGAGCTCCTGGGCCGTGGGCTGGGGCCTGGCCGTGATCGTCTACACGATGGTCTTCTCGCTGGCCGGCGACGATCTGGCCTGGCGCATCATGTTCTGGACCGGCGCGCTGCCCGCGCTGCTCGTCATCTGGCTGCGGCGCAGTGTGCACGACGCGCCCGAGGCCGCCGCAGCTCGCGAACAGAGCGCGGAGAAGGGCTCCTTCACCGCCATCTTCAAGCCCGGCCTGCTGCGCATCACCCTCTTCGCGGGACTGCTCTCGACCGGCGTCCAGGGCGGCTACTACACGCTGGCCACCTGGGTGCCGACCTACCTGAAGTCCGAGCGCGACCTGTCGGTCGTCGGCACCGGCGGCTATCTGACGTTCCTGATATCGGGCGCCTTCCTCGGCTACCTGACCGGCGGCTACCTCACGGACAAGCTGGGCCGGCGGCGCAACATCTGGCTCTTCGCGCTGCTCTCGGCGATCTGCATCCTGGCGTACGCGAACATCCCGAGCGGCGCCAACACCCTGCTCCTGGTGCTCGGATTCCCGCTCGGGTTCTGCATGTCGGCGATCTTCAGCGGCTTCGGCTCCTACCTGAGCGAGCTGTACCCGACGGCGGTGCGCGGCACGGGGCAGGGCTTCACGTACAACACCGGGCGCGCGGTGGGCGCCGTGTTCCCGACGATGGTCGGTTTCCTGGCCGACAGCTGGGGTGTGGGCGGTGCGCTCGTCTTCGGCGCGATCGGCTACGGCCTCGCGGCGCTGGCGCTGCTCGGGCTGCCGGAGACGCGCGGGAAGGAGCTCGTGTGAACCCCGTGAGCACCGGGACCGAGGACCGTCCCGTGGTCCTGGCCGACGAGAACGCGCACGCGTGGCGCCCGGAAGAGGCCCGCGCCCGCTTCCGGGAGGGGCTGACGGGCCCCACGGCCGGAGTCGCGGCCGGCCACACCCAGGTCAACCTGATCTCGGTGCCCGCCGACTGGGCCTACGACATGCTGCTGTTCTGCCAGCGCAACCCCAAGCCGTGCCCGGTCCTCGACGTGACGGACGCCGGATCGTGGACCACCGTGCTCGCCGAGGGCGCGGATCTGCGTACCGACCTGCCGCGCTACCGGGTGTGGCGGGACGGTGAGCTGGTGGACGAGCCGACGGATGTGCGCGCCCACTGGCGGGACGATCTGGTGTCGTTCCTGATCGGGTGCAGCTTCACCTTCGAGTGGGCGCTGAGCGAGGCGGGCGTGCCCATCCGCCACGTCGAGCAGGGCCGGAACGTCTCGATGTACGTGACGAGCCGGCAGTGCCGTCCGGCGGGGCGGCTGCACGGGCCGCTGGTGGTGTCCATGCGGCCGGTGCCGCCCGGGCATCTGGCGCCGGCGATCCGGGAGAGCAGCCTCATGCCTGCGGTGCACGGCAGCCCCGTGCACTGCGGCGATCCCGCCGGGCTGGGCATCGACGACCTCGGCCGGCCCGACTTCGGCGATCCGGTGGACGCCGAGCCCGACGACATCCCGGTGTTCTGGGCGTGCGGAGTGACTCCGCAGGCGGCCGTGATGGCCTCGCGTCCGCCGTTCGCCCTCACCCACGCCCCGGGGCAGATGTTCCTCACCGACGCCCGCGACGAGCAGTACCGCGTGGCCTGACAGGAGACCGACAAGGTGATGACCTCGATCGACCTGAACGCCGACCTGGGCGAGGGCTTCGGCCGCTGGCGCCTCACCGACGACGAACGGCTGCTGTCCGTGGTCACCAGCGCCAACGTGGCGTGCGGCTTCCACGCCGGGGACGCGGCCACCATGCGCCGGGTGTGCGAGCTGGCGGCCGAGCGCGGCGTGCGGATCGGCGCCCAGGTGTCCTACCGGGACCTCGCCGGGTTCGGGCGGCGCGCGATGGACGTGCCGCCCGCCGAACTGGCGGCCGAAGTGGCCTACCAGATCGGCGCCCTGGAGGTCTTCGCCCGCGCGGCGGGCTCCCGGGTGGCCTATGTCAAACCGCACGGCGCGCTCTACAACCGGGTCGTGCGCGACGAGGAGCAGGCCGCCGCGGTCGTCGACGGCGTGCTCCTCGCGGACGCCGCGCTGCCCGTGCTCGGCCTCCCCGGCTCGCGCCTGCTGGAGCTGGCCGGCAAGGCCGGACTGCCGGTCGTCACCGAGGCGTTCGCCGACCGGGCGTACACCGACGCGGGGACGCTCGTGCCGCGCACTGCGGAGGGCGCCGTGGTCACCGACCCGGACACGGTGGTCGAGCGGTCCTTGAGCCTGGCCGGCTTGGGCGAGGTCGTCTCCCACTCGGGGACACGGATCGAGGTACGGGCGCGTTCCCTGTGCCTGCACGGCGACACACCCGGCGCGGTGGAACTGGCGCGCCGGGTGCGGGAGCGGCTGGAGGCGTCGGGGGTCCGGGTGGAGGCCTTCGTATGAAGGTCCTGCCGGTCGGCGCGGACGCCCTGCTCGTCGAGGTCGCCTCGGACGACGAGGCCCAGGCGCTCCACGCCGAGTTGCTGCGGCGCCGCGCGGAGGGCTCGCTGTCGGCCCGAGAGATCGTCCCCGCGGCCCGCACGGTCCTCCTCGACGGCCTCGACGCCCCGGCCCGGCTGGCCGCCGAACTGACCGCGGCCGAACTGCCGCCCGCTCCCCCACGCGCGCGTGAGGTGGTCGAGATCCCGGTGCGCTACGACGGCCCGGACCTGGCCGACGTCGCCGCGCTCTGGGGTGTGCCGGAGGGGGAGGTCGTCCGTATCCACGCGGAGACGGAGTTCCGGGTCGCCTTCTGCGGCTTCGCGCCGGGCTTCGGCTACCTCACCGGCCTGCCGTCGCGCTACGACGTCCCGCGCCGGGCCACCCCGCGCACGGCCGTCCCGGCCGGCTCGGTGGCGCTGGCGGGCCCGTACACGGGCGTCTACCCACGCTCGTCGCCGGGCGGCTGGCAGCTGATCGGCACGACGGACGCCGTCCTGTGGGACCACGCGCGCGTGCCCGCCGCACTGCTCTCGCCGGGCATGTGCGTGCGGTTCGTCCCGGCCCGGCCAGGGGGGCACTCATGACGGACCACGCGCTGGCCGTCGTACGGGCCGGAGCCCTGACCACCGTTCAGGACCTCGGCCGCCCCGGGCACGCCCACCTCGGCGTGCCCCGCTCCGGAGCGCTGGACCGGCCGACGGCGGACCTCGCCAACCGGCTCGCCGGCAATCCCCCCGGGGCGGCGGTGCTGGAGACGACCCTCAACGGCTGTGCCGTGCGCCCCCGCTCGACGGTCACGGTGGCCGTGACAGGCGCTCCCTGCCGGGTCGCGGTGGACGGCCGGGCGGTCCCCTGGGGCGCGCCGGTGCGGGTGCCGGCCGGTGCGCTGCTGGACGTCGGCCCCGCCGTCTCCGGGGTGCGCTCCTACGTGGGCGTCTGCGGCGGCATCGCTGTCGAGCCGGTACTCGGCAGCCGCTCGACGGACCTGCTGTCGGGGCTCGGCCCCGCCCCGCTCACGGACGGCACGGTGCTGCCCCTGGGCCGGCCGACGGGCGTGCACGCGCGCGTGGACGTGGCCCCGCAGCCGGCGCCGCCGGCCGAACTGGTCCTGCGGGTGACGCTCGGCCCGCGCGACGACTGGTTCACGCCGGGAGCCGTGCGGACCTTCGTCTCGCGCGCCTACCGGGTCTCCCCCGCGAGCAACCGCATCGGGCTGCGTACGGAGGGCCCCGCCCTGGAGCGGGCCCGGCCCGGGGAACTCCACAGCGAGGGCATGGTGCTGGGCGCGGTCCAGGTCCCGCCCGACGGCAGGCCGGTGGTGTTCCTGGCCGACCACCCGACCACCGGGGGCTACCCGGTGATCGCGGTGGTGCACGCCGCCGACCTTCCGGCCGCCGCCCAGGCGGTTCCCGGCACACCGGTCCGCTTCGTGGCGGTGCGCCGCCGCTGAACCGGCCGCTCCGGTCGAGCTGTTCCGCACCCGCGGAGCCGGTCAGGCCGCGTCCGGCTGCTCCGCCACCGACAGGGCCGCCAGCGCGGCCGACACCGCCGTCGAGGCCCGCAGATCGAGTCGGGCGCTGGTCCCCCGGGCGCGGTGCCGGAGCTCGTCGGCGGCGAGGGTCAGGAGCTGGGGCAGCAGGTCGGTGCACCGGCGTGCCACCCAGCCGGCGCCAGCGGTGGCCAGCCACCACAGGCTCGCCGACCTCGTCGGGACGGGGAACTCCGGCTCGGGCGAGGGTGCCGGCCCCGTCGCGAGGCCGTGCTCGGTGAGCAGCCGGTGGAATCGCAGGGCCAGTTGCCGGTGTCCGCGCTCTCCGGGGTGCAGCCGGTCCGCGCTCCACAGGGCACGGTCGGTGATCCAGTCGCCCTCGCACGCGTGCAGGTGCAGGGCTCCGTACCGGTCGGACAGCGCGTGGACCACCGCGTTCACGGCCCGCTGCCGCCGCGCCAGCGGATGGGCCAGGGCCGCCGGCAGGCCGAGCATCGTGCCCGGGTCGGGCAGGCACGCGGTGAGCACGACCGCGCCCTGCTCGGTGAACGCCGCGTACACCTGGTCGAGCCGGGTGGCGACGGCCTGGATGTCGAAGGTGCAGCGCAGGGTGTCGTTGACACCGACGACGACGGACACGAGGTCGGGCCGCAGCGCCAGCCCGGCGGGCAGCTGCCGCTCCAGCACGTCCCGGGTCTGCGCCCCGCTCACGGCGAGGTTGGTGAACCGGACGGGTTCTGTGGCGATCCCCTCGGCGAGCAGCGCGGCCCAGCCGCGCCACCCGTCCCCGAGCGGGTCCCCCACGCCCTCGGTCAGCGAGTCGCCGAGGGCCACGAACCGCGGCGGCCCCGCGGTGTCAGAAGGCCCCTCGAACCGCGGCCGTCTCATGCCACGCCCCCGGGCACGTACGGACGTACGGGGACGGCCGCGTCGTGGGCGGCGAGGAACGCGTCGACCGCCGCGTTCCACCCGAAGCACGCCGCACGCCCGCGTGCGGTGTCGCGCCGGTCCGCTTCCGGGCGTTCCAGCAGCACGTCCACGGCGTCCGCGAAGGCCTCCCCGTGGTCGGCCGCGACGGCTCCGGCGGAGCCGATCACCTCCGGCAGCGCGGACGACGCGCTCGCGACGACGGGCGTGCCGCACGCCATGGCCTCCAGCGCGGCGAGCCCGAAGGTCTCGGCGGGCCCCGGTGCCAGGGCAACATCGGCGGACGCCTGGAGCGCGCCGAGCAGACCGCGGTCGGAGACGTGGCCCAGGAAGCTGACCGGCAGCCCGCTCTCGCGCGCCCGTTGTTCGAGCCGGGCGCGCAGCGGTCCGTCCCCGGCCACCACCAGCACCGCTCGCCGCCCCCGCCGCCGCAGCGCCTCCAGGGCGTCGAGCGCCGTGCCGGGCCGCTTCTCGACGGACAGCCGTGAGCACAGCACCAGCAGCGTCTCGTCCACGTGCGCGTGCCGCGCCCGCAGCTCCGGATCACGCAGCGACGGGTGCCGCTGCACCAGGTCGACGCCCAGCGGGGCCCGGACGACGTTGCGCGCCCCGATGCGCACGAACTCCCGCTCGGCGAACTCGGTGGTGCACACCACGCGCGCGTAGGTGTGGGCCGTCCGGACGTTGAGGGCGTCGGCGGTGCGCCGGGCGGCCCCCTCGGGCAGGCCCCAGGTGCGCAGGACGCCGTCGGCGGTCTCGTGGGAGACCATCACGGCCGGGACCCGGGCGCGCCGCGCCCACTTGCCGGTCCACCTGAGGGTCGTGCGGTCGGACACCTCCAGGCGGTCCGGCGCGAGCTCCTCCAGCAGCCGGGCCACCCGCCGCTTGTCGGCGAGCACGCGGTAACCGCCGGTGCCGGGCAGCAGCGGTCCGGGGAGGGTGATCACCCGCCCCTGTTCGGTCTGGCGGTCACCGAGACGCTCGCCGGGGACCACGAGGACGGGCTCGTGCCCCGCCGCCTTGTAGCCTTTGCCGAGTTCGCGCAGGGCGGTGCGCAGACCGCCGGAGGCGGGCGCGACGAAGTTCGCCAGCCGGACGATCCGCAGCGACCGGCTGTTCCGGTTGCCCTGGTTCATGCCGCCACCGCCGTCCGGCGCCCGGCGAGCACGTTCGCGTAGTGCCCGATCAGCCGGTCCCCCACGGCGGCCCAGGTGCGGCCCTCCACCGTGGCCCGCCCGGCGGCGCCGAAGGCGGCCCGCAGCCCGGGGTCCGCCGCCAGGGCCCGCACCGCGACGCGTACGGCGGAGGCGTCGCGCGGCGGTACGAGCAGCCCGGTGTGTCCGTGGGCGACCAGGTCCAGCGGTCCGCCGGCGGCGGGCGCCACGACGGGCAGGCCACTGGCCATGGCCTCCTGCACCGTCTGGCAGAAGGTCTCGAAGGGGCCCGTGTGCGCGAAGACGTCCAGCGAGGCGAAGACGCGGGCGAGATCGTCACCGGTGCGCCGGCCGAGGAAGACCGCGCCGGGCAGGGCGTGCTCCAGGCCGGGCCGGCTCGGGCCGTCGCCGACGATCACGACGCGGACGCCGTCCAGGCCGCAGACACCGGCGAGGAGTTCGACCTGCTTCTCGGGGGCGAGCCGGCCGACGTAGCCGACGATCAGTTCGCCGTTCGGGGCGAGTTCCCGCCGCAACGCCTCGTCGCGGCGGTCGGGCCGGAACCGTGCGGTGTCCACGCCACGCGGCCACAGCTCGACCCGCGGCACACCGTGCGTCTCCAGGTCGCGCAGGGCGGCGGTGGACGGGGCGAGGGTCAGGTCGGCCGCGCCGTGGACGGAGCGGATGCGCCGCCAGGCCGCGGCCTCCCCGGCGCCCATGTACGTACGGGCGTATCCGGCCAGGTCGGTCTGGTAGACGGCGACGGCGGGGATGCCGAGGCGGGCGGCGGCGGCCATGCCGCGCACCCCGAGGACGAAGGGGCTGGCGAGGTGGACGACGTCGGCACGGTGCTCGACGAGGGTGGCGGCCAGACGCCGACTGGGGAGGGCGACGCGGACCTGGGGGTAGCCGGGGAGCGGGAGGGAGGGGACGTGGACGACGGGGCACGGCGCGGAAGCGTCGGGCTTGTGCCCCGGAGCGGGGGCCGGGGCGACGACGACGGGGGCGTGACCGCGATCGACGAGGTGCCGGGCGGTCTGGAGCGCGCAGTGGGCCACGCCGTTCACGTCGGGGGGAAAGGATTCGGTCACGATGACGACACGCATACCGGTGTTGTCGCCGTGCTGGACGTGGCCGCGTCAACGTGGATCTTTCCGGACGAGGAACGTCCTATGAGCGTTCTGAGGTGCACCCGCGCAGGTCAGGCGGTGTCCATGCCCTCCTGACCCGCGAGTCACCCCTCGTTCACCCGGGCGGCCTGATTCCGCCCCGCCGATCCGGCGCGGAGGGGGTCACACAGCGGTCTCCTCAGGGCCGATCCTGCTGCGTACGGCCGTCTGGACCTCGGCTTCCTCGGCCGGGTCCGCGGCGAGCCGGCGCAGTCGCTCGACGACGCGGGCGTCTCCGGTCTCGGCGTGCCGGGCGGCGAGTTCGCGGGTGGTCTCCTCGCAGTCCCACAGGCACTCGACGGCGAATCCGGTGGCGAAGGAGGGGTCGGTGGCGGCGAGGGCGCGGGCGGCCCGGCCGCGCAGATGGGATGAGGCGGTCTCGCGGTAGACGTGCCGGAGCACGGGTGCGGCGCAGGCGATGCCGAGCCGTCCGGTGCCGTCGACGAGGGTCCACAGCGTCGGCGCGTCGGGTCCTTCACCCCGCACGGCCTCACGCAGGGCCGTGAGGACCAGGTCGCGGTCCCGCGCGCCGCCCCGGCAGGCGAGGACGCGTCCCGCGGCGGCGCCCAGCGGGTCGGGCCGCCGGGCCCAGCCGCGCGCCCGGTCCACGGCGGCGAGCGAGCGCATGCGTTCGAAGGCGTCGACGGCGGCGTCCACGACGACCGTCGAGCCGGTGGCCACGGCGCCCTCGATCAGGTCGAGGGCGCCGGGATCGGCGCCGTCGGCGAGGTAGCGCAGCGCAGTGCACCGGGCGCCGTCGCCGCCGTCCTTCGCGGCCTGGACGATCTCGGCCCGGTCCTCGGGCCCCGCCACCGCGGTGAGACAGCGGGCGGCCGGGACATGGAGTGCGGCGCCCCGGTCGAGGCCCTGTTGGGCCCATTCGAAGACGGCCTGCACGCTCCATCCCGGGCGGGGGCCCGTCGGCCGCATCTGCCGCTGCCAGCGGTCGAACGAACCCGCCTCGTGGGCGGCACGCACGCGCGTGGCGACGGATTCGCGCGGGTCCTCGGCCCACAGCCGCCACGGCCGGGGCTCGAAGGCGTCCCGGACGGCGGCGGCCAGCTCGGCCTCGCCCTCCGGATCGGCCGGGAACCGCGCGAGGACGGGCGCGGCGAGGGCGCGCAGGCCCGCGTCGTCGTCCCGGAGGGCGAGTTCGTCGAGGGCCCAGGCCCAGTTGGAGCCGTGGGCGGCGTATCTGCGCAGTAGTTCGAGCGCGTCCCGCCTGCCGTAGGAGGCGAGGTGCCCGAGGACGGCGAGGGCGAGCCCGGTGCGTGACTCGTCGCTGTCGAGGACGTCCTCGGCGCCGAAGAGATGGGCCTCGACCGCGTCCAGATCGCCGTTGAGGTCGAGGTAGAGGCGGGCGTAGTAGAGGGAGCGGTTCTCCACCTGCCAGTCGTGGCGGGGATCGCGCAGCACACAGTGGTTCAACGCCGCGAGCGCCTCGGCGCGCGGGGCGGTGAGCGCGTGCAGCGTGCCGTCGCCGCGGCCCCGCTGAAGCAGGCCGAGCAGCGTACCGCTGGGCGCTATGACCGGATCGAACATGGGAAACAGCCTCACATCAAGCGTCGACGCAACCGGGGACGTGTACTACCTGGCCGCGTGACAACACGTCGGGGCGCCCGCCGTTTCCTGCTTGCTGTAGACCATCTTCCTCTGCCTCTCGTCGGTGGCCCTTGCGGACCGCGTCACGGTCCGCGCGGTGCGGCAACACCTGCCCAACCATCACGTCCGTGAACCACGTCGTCATGATGACTCGGCACTTCCGTCTACCGCGACCGAAATTTCGGCGGCCCTTTACCGCCTCCCCCGTTTTCGTTGTCGTTCCAGGTCAGACCGTTCGGCTCAGCGATCGCCGAACAGTTCGAGCAATTCCGTCCGGCCGAACATCCGGGCGGTGTCGACGGCCGAGGGCGTGCCGGCGGCCGGATCGGCGCCGCCCTCCACGAGAGCCTTGACCACGTCCGTCTCACCCTTGAAGACCGCCCCCGCGAGCGGGGTCTGGCCCCGGTCGTTCACCCGGTCGGCCTCCGCGCCGCGGGCGAGCAGGGCGCGCACCGCGTCGGAGTGGCCGTGGTAGGCGGCGAGCATCACGAGCGAGTCGCCGCGGTCGTTGGTGAGGTTGGCCGGAACGCCCGCGTCGACGTACGCCACGAGCGCCTCGGTCTGTCCCCGCCGGGCCAGATCGAAGATCTTGGTCGCCAGCTCCACGACCTCGGGGTCGGGGACTTCGGTCATCGGCCGGACCGCCTCTCCTGGGCTTCACGTCGGGTGCGTACGCCCGCGCGTGACGCAGCCGTACGAGTGAATCGCCAGGGTACTGGCTCGCGCGGCACATGACCCGATGTGCCCGAGGTAAAGATCATCACAGGACCGGCGAACACCACGACCCGGTGCAACCGGGCCAGGGGCCACTCCGTCAACCGAGGGGAAATGGTCCGAATTTAACCCAGTTGCACCTTTTATCGTATGGATACATCCTGTGAGCCTGGAAGTACTCATGGTGACTGTCCCCGCGAACCAGGAGAACCCACATGATTCTCTCCATCTCAGGCGTGGTCCTGCTCGGCATCGTCGTCTTCATCTTCTTCCGCAAGGACGGCCTCAAGGCGTCACACGCCGTGGTCACGATGCTCTTCGGCTTCTATCTGGCCAGTACGGCCATCGCCCCGAGCATCAAGGCGGGCGGCGAGAGCCTGGCGAGCCTCCTGGGAGGAATCAAGTTCTGACGACCCCGCTCCCCGTACGCACCCCGCCCGTACGTACTCACTGGAGGCAGCAGTGGCCCGGCGCCCCCTCCCCCGCATTCTGAGCAACGGCAGCGCACAGCTCGCCCGGAGCCGGGAGCTGGCCCGGACGGCCGCCGACAGCGCCACCGACGTCCTCCACCCGCTGATCACGATCACGCGGGGGCTGCGCCGGCTGGCAGCGGCCGGGCGGCGCAGATGGGCCGAGACCCCCACGGAGAAGCGGGGGGCGCTGCTGTTCCTCATGGCCTCCGTGATCCTGGTCGTGGCGCTGGCTCCGTACGGACCGCTGCTGGCCGCCATCACCCTGATGGCGGCGGCGGCCTGGCAGGGCCGGGACCGTGCCGCATCGGCACCCGAGGGACCCGACGAGTCGCAGGCCCAGCGCCTGGCGTCGCTGTACGAGGCACTCGTGCCCTACTTCTCCACCGCCGAGGACCCCGAGCCGCTCTACGCGCACGGCGGCGCGTGGGACAAGGTCTTCCCCACCTACGGCTTCGACGGCGGCAGCCGGATCTCACACCTGGTGGTGCGGTACCCGGCGTACTTCGCCGACGGGGAGGCAGAGGCCCGCGCCAAGATCGAGCACCTCCTGGCCGCCAAGTCCGGCCGTGGCCGCGAATACCACTTCACGTGGGACGAGGAAGGCAACGAGTTGACGGTCGACGTGCTCCCGCCGCTCGCCGTCGATATCGTCGCCCAGCGTTTCGTCACCGCCCCCGGCGAGATCGTCCTCGGCTTCACCGACCTGACCCGGGTCCGGCGCACACTCCCCGTGACCTGCGGCGAACGGCAACGGGACGTACCCCCGGTCGTCTGGCGCACGGGCCTGCGCTCCACGGAGCCCCATCTGCTCGCCCTCGGCCAGCCGGGCAGCGGTACGTCCTCCCTGCTGCGGTCCCTCGCTCTGCAGGCCCTCCGGCACGGCGACGTGGTGATCGTCGACGGCGGCGGCACCGGCGAGTACGCCTGCCTGACCGGGCGGGACGGCGTCCTGGCCGTCGAGTGCGGGCTCGCCGGGGTCATGGCGAGCCTGGAGTGGGCCGCGCACGAGACCGAGCGGCGCCTCATCGCCGCCAACCGTGCCCACCAGGCGGGGCACCCGCCGCCGGACGACACCAGGCGTCCGCTCTGGATCCTCCTGGACCGTCCGACGGCGTTCACCCATCTGGCGGCGGCGGACGACCGCAAGGACCCCCAGTCCCTCCTCCAGGTCCCCCTGCGGCACGGCCGCCCGGTGAACGTGACGGTGGTGGTGGCCGACCAGCTGGACTGCATGGAGATGCTCAGCGAACCGGTGCGGCACCACACCCGTGCCCGCGTCGTCCTCGGTCCGGCGACGGCCGAGCAGCTCGAGTCCGTCCTGGGCGCGCCCCCGCACACCACGCCCGTCGACGAGGTCCCACCCGGCCGCGGCTACGCCCGCCTGGGCGCGGGCCCGGTCCACCGCCTCCAGGTCCCGGCCACTCCGCACCCGTACGACGACGCGACGACCGAAGCCCACCGCCAGGCGGTAGTGGACCTCCTGCCGCCCCGCACGACACCGGCGGACGGAGAGACGGTGCCGGAGCCGACGGCAGCCGAGCCGGAGCCGGAGCCGGTCCCGGAGCTGACGGAAGCCGAGCCGGTCCCGGTACTGACGAAGCCGACCACCGCCGAGCGCTAGAAGCCGCAACCGCCGAGCACTAGGCGACGAACGTACGCGGCGCCTCCGTACCGCTGACCCCACCGGACTCCACGATCCTCGCCGCCGCGGCCAACCGCGCGGCGGCCTCCTCGGCCACCGCTCCCCCCACGGTGAACGGCAACCGCACGTACCCCTCGAAGGCCCCGTCCACCCCGAACCGCGGCCCGGACGGCACCCGGACCCCGACCCGCTCCCCCGCCTCCGCGAGCCGCGACCCGGAAAGTCCCCCGGTCCGCACCCACAGCGTCAGCCCGCCGCGCGGCACCTCGAACTCCCACCCGGGCAGCTCCCGGCGCACCGCCTCCACCAGTTCGTCCCGGTTCTGCCGCGCCTGCTCCCGCCGCGCCGCCACGGCCCGCTCCCAACCGCCCGTCCCGAACAGCCAGTTGACGGCCAGCTGCTCCAGCACAGGAGTACCGAGATCCGCGTAGGCCCGCGCGGCGACCAGGCTGCGGACCACGTCCGGCGCGGCCCGTACCCACCCGATGCGCATCCCGGCCCAGAACGCCTTGCTGGCCGACCCCACCGTGATCACCGTGGACCCGGCCGGGTCGAACGCGCACACCGGCCTCGGCATCCGCACGTCCGGATCCAGCCACAGCTCGCTCATCGTCTCGTCGGCGATCAGCACGGTCCCCGCGGACCGTGCCGCGTCCACCAGCCGGCGCCGCTGGTCGTCGTCGGCGAGTGCCCCGGTCGGGTTGTGGAAGTCGGCGACGACGTAGGCGAGGCGTGGCGCGGCATCGCGCAGCACCTGCCGCCAGCGGTCCATGTCCCACCCGGTGAGCCCCTCGGCCATGGCCACGGGCACGAGCCGGGCTCCGGCCTCCCGCATGAGCTGGAGGATGTTGGCGTACGAGGGCGACTCGACGGCGACGCGCTCGCCCCGTCCGGCGAAGAGATGGCAGATCGCGTCTATGGCGCCCATCGCCCCGGTGGTGACCATGATCTGCTCGGGCATCGTCGGGATCCCGCGCGCGGTGTACCGCTCGGCGATCATCGACCGCAGCGCGGGCAGCCCGGCGGGATAGTCACCGTGCGTGTGCGCGTAGGGCGGCAGTTCCTCCAGGGCGCCCTGCACGGCCCGGGTCAGCCACGGTTCGGGCGCGGGCAGCGCGGCACAGCCGAGGTCGATCAGCGAGCCGAGGGCCTCCGGAGGCAGCGGCTCCAGCCCCCTCGCCGGCAGGGGGTTCCCGGCCGGCACCGCGGTCCAGCTCCCGGCGCCCCGCCGCGACTCCAGGAAGCCCTCGCTGCGCAGTGCCTCGTACGCGGCGGCGACCGTGGTACGGCTCACGGACAGGGACAGGGCGAGTTCCCGTTCGGCGGGCAGCCGGGCGGCCACCGGGACGCGGCCTTCGAGCACCAGCAGCCGGATGCCGTCCGCGAGCGCGCGATAGGCGGGCGGCCGGCGGGTGCCGGGCCCTGCCGGGCGGTCCTGCTGGGAGTTGAGCAGCCGGGCGAGCTGCGCCGCACCCACGGCCGAGGTCCACTGCGCCATCGGAATCAGTCCACCTTCCCCGGATTGGCCATGGATGGACTTTCCATCCAAGCCACAGGGTGTCATGCATCAGTCCACTACCACCACAGGGGGGCACCTCATGTCCACGCAGCGCCGTCTCGGCCGGCGGCTCATCCAGCTCTACGCGGGTCTCGCCCTCTACGGCGCGAGTTCGGCGCTGCTCGTCCGGTCGGGGCTCGGCCTCGAGCCGTGGAACGTGCTGCATCAGGGCATCGCCGAGCGCACGGGGCTGTCGATCGGAGTGGTGCTGACCGTCCTGGGCGCCGCGGTGCTGCTCGCGTGGATCCCGCTGCGCCAGCGGCCGGGGCTGGGCACGATCTCCAACGTGCTGGTCATCGGCATGGCGATGGACGCGACGCTGACCCTGGTGCCCGACGCGCACGGCCTGGTGCTGCGCATCGCGCTGACGGCGGCGGGGATCGTCCTGAACGGCGCGGCGACCGGCCTGTACATCGCTGCGCGCTTCGGCCCGGGCCCGCGCGACGGGCTGATGACGGGGCTGCACCGGGTCACCGGGATCTCGATCCGCTTGGTGCGCACGGGCATCGAGCTCACGGTCGTGGCGACCGGCTTCGCCCTGGGCGGCACCGTCGGCGTCGGCACCCTCCTGTACGCGGTGTCGATCGGCCCGCTGGCCCAGCTGTTCCTGCGGGTGTTCGCCGTCCCCTCGGCATCCGGCGGCAGCACGGTCGTTGCCACCGGTCAACCACAAGGAGCGATACTGCGTCCGTGACCCCGCGGATACGCCACCCCTATCTCGACCATCCCGGCCCGATCGCCTTCGCCCACCGGGGTGGGGCCGCGGACGGCCTGGAGAACACGGTGCGGCAGTTCCGGTGCGCCGTCGAGGCGGGCTACCGGTACATCGAGACCGATGTCCACGCCACCCGGGACGGCGTTCTCGTGGCCTTCCACGACGCGACCCTCGACCGGGTGACGGACGGCGCGGGCCGGATCGCCGACCTGCCGTGGCAGGAGGTACGGCACGCGCGCGTGGCGGGCGAGGAACCGGTGCCCCTCTTCGAGGAGCTCCTGGAGACCTTTCCCGATGTGCGGTGGAACGTCGACGTCAAGGCGGAGGCCGCCCTGCTGCCCTTCCTGGACCTGGCCGGCCGGACGGACTCCTGGGACCGGATCTGCCTCGGCTCGTTCTCCGAGGCGCGTGTGGTGCGCGCCCAGCGGCTGGCCGGCCCGCGGCTGGCCACGTCGTACGGCACACGGGGCGTCCTCAACCTGCGGCTGCGTTCCTGGGGCCTGCCGGCGGCGGTGCGCCGCTCGGCGGTCGCCGCCCAGGTGCCCGAGGCCCAGTCCGGCATCCAGGTCGTGGACCACCGCTTCCTGCACGCCGCCCATGCGCGTGGGCTCCAGGTGCACGTGTGGACCGTCAACGATCCCGAGCGTATGCACCGGCTCCTGGATCTGGGTGTGGATGGCATCATGACCGATCACATCGACACGTTGCGCAAGGTCATGGAGGACCGCGGCGTCTGGGTCTGAGACGCGGGCCCACGCCTGGGCGCGTTCACGGGGAAGCGAGGGCACGGGTGGGCGCCGACACCGTGCGTACACCGTCGGCCGACGGGGCCGCGGAGCTCAGACGCGAACAGCGCGGCTGGTACTTCTACGACTGGGCGTGCTCCGTCTACTCGACGAGCGTGCTCACCGTGTTCCTCGGCCCGTACCTGACGTCGGTCGCCGAGTCGGCGGCCGACGCCGAGGGGTACGTCCATCCGCTCGGCATCCCGGTGCGCGCCGGGTCCTTCTTCGCCTACTCGGTGTCCCTGTCGGTGATCGTGGCCGTGCTGGCGATGCCCCTGGTGGGTGCCGCCGCCGACCGCACGGGCCGCAAGAAGCCGCTCCTCGCGGCCGCCGCTTACCTGGGGGCCACGGCGACGACGGCCATGTTCTTCCTGGACGGCGACCGCTATCTGCTCGGCGGGGTGCTGCTGGTCGTCGCGAACGCGGCGCAGTCCGTGGCGATGATGCTCTACAACTCCTATCTGCCGCAGATCGCCCCGCCCGAGCAACGGGACGCGGTGTCCTCCCGCGGCTGGGCCTTCGGCTACGCGGCGGGTTCGCTGGTCCTCGTCGTCAACCTGGTCCTCTACACCGGGCACGACGGCTTCGGCGTCTCGGAGAGCACGGCGGTCCGCATCTGCCTGGCGTCGGCCGGCCTGTGGTGGGGTGCGTTCGCCCTCATCCCGCTCCGGCGGCTGCGCGACCGCAGGCCGGCCGCGCGAGGGGCGGCCCTCCCGGGCTTCCGGCAGCTCGCGGCGACCGTCCGCGACATGCGCCGCCACCCGCTGACCCTCGCCTTCCTGCTCGCGTACCTCGTCTACAACGACGGCGTCCAGACGGTGATCTCGCAGGCCTCGGTCTACGGCTCGAAGGAGCTGGGCCTCGGGCAGTCCACGCTCATCGGCGCCGTCCTGCTGGTACAGGTGCTGGCGGTGGCGGGCGCGCTGGCGATGGGGCGGCTGGCCCGGACCCACGGGGCCAAGCGCACCATCCTCGGCTCGCTGGTCGCGTGGACGCTGACACTGGCGGCCGGATACTTCCTGCCGGCCGGGGCGCCGGTGTGGTTCTTCGTCCTGGCCGCCGGGATCGGCCTGGTCCTCGGCGGCAGCCAGGCGCTGTCCCGGTCCCTGTTCTCCCATCTCGTGCCGCCCGGGAAGGAGGCCGAGTACTTCTCGGCGTACGAGATGAGCGACCGCGGGATGAGCTGGCTGGGGCCGCTGCTGTTCGGCGTCACCTACCAGCTGACCGGGAGCTACCGGGACGCGATCGTCTCGCTGGTGGGGTTCTTCGTCATCGGGTTCGCCTTGCTCGCCCGGGTTCCGGTTCGGCGTGCGATCGCCGAAGCGGGGAATCCGGTTCCTGACAGGATTTAGCACTCGAAGCGAAAGGGCTGTAGTGTACGCGTTTGGCCTGCCAGGCGTACCGTTACTGCGCGTCAAAGATGCCGAAACGCTAGGTTACATCTGCCAGCAGATGTGACAAACCGGGCGCTGGTGGGTACAACAAGGGCGGCTACGACGGCGACGCATGACCCGGAACGGGACTCGGAACGGGAATCTTTACCGCCGACCGGACGTTGACCGGATGACGACGACAGCGACACCTGTCCTGTGGGCGACAAGCCCGGGAGGCACGATTCATGAGTGAGCGAGCTCTTCGCGGCACGCGCCTCGTGGTGACCAGCTACGAGACGGACCGCGGCATCGACCTGGCCCCGCGCCAGGCCGTGGAGTACGCATGCGAGAAGGGGCACCGCTTCGAGATGCCCTTCTCGGTCGAGGCGGAGATCCCGCCGGAGTGGGAGTGCAAGGTCTGTGGGGCCCAGGCACTCCTCGTGGACGGCGATATCCCTGAAGAGAAGAAGGGCAAGCCCGCGCGTACGCATTGGGACATGCTGATGGAGCGGCGCACCCGTGAGGAACTCGAAGAGGTCCTCGAGGAGCGCCTGGCGGTTCTGCGCTCCGGTGCGATGAACATCGCGATTCATCCCCGAGACAGCCGCAAGTCGGCATAAGTCCCTTCGGGGCCTGGCCGAGATTACAGCGCGTCAATGACCGCGGGCGCCGTACTTCACGTACGGCGCCCGCGGTTTTCTGTCTGCGCTTCCCGCCCCGGGCACGCGACGTCGTGCGCTCTCAGTGCGTGAGCGGCGGGCGCGGTTCCGGCGGGGCGTCGCCCGGCTCGTCCCTGATGACCTCGCCCTGGACGACCTTGCCGTCGGGCCGGTACATCCGGGCCTGCTGGAAGGCGCCGCCCAGGGTGCCCGGGTCGGCCTCGCGGAGCTTGCGCTCGAAGGTGCGCTCCGCGGAGCGGCTCACGGCCTTCTGGACCGGGGGCAGCAGCAGGAGCAGCCCCACCGCGTCCGACACCACGCCGGGGATCATCAGCAGCAGCCCGCCCAGCATCGTCAGGCCGTTGCCCTCGCTGTTCGGCCGGGCCGCCTCGGGCATCACACCGCTCTGCTGCTGTTGCAGCGCCTCGGAGAGGTTACGGAAGGCCCGCCGGCCGGCCCGCTTGATCACGACCGCGCCGAGGACGAAGCCCGCGAGCAGGACGAGGAGGACCACCAGCCCGCTCGACGCCCCCGCGATCATGGTGAGCAGCCAGATCTCCAGCACGAGCCACGCGGCGATGCCCAACGGCAGGAACGTGCGCAGCCGGGAGCGCCGAGGCCGGGCGGGATGGCTGGGGGTCTGAGCGCCAGTCGTCATGACTCCAGTGTGCCTGGCCCCGGCTCAGCGCGGGATAAGCGCTCGATCAGCTGTTTCTGTGAGCCGCGGCCCGGATGAGCGCGGACAGATCGCCGATGAGGTCGCGCCGGCCCGGTCGCGGGGCTCGCATCCGGCTTCGGCGCGCGGCGGCGCGGCGGTGGCGCCGCGAGCCGGCGAGCGCTCCTGGTTCGCGCCCGGCTTCAGCGCCCGGCAGCGCGCGGCGGTGGCGCCGTGAACCGGAAAGCGCTCTGGGTTCGCGTCCGGCTTCAGCGCGCGGCGGCGGTGCCGCGCATCGGAGAGCGCTCCGGGCGGCCGCTACGGTTTCGACGGCCTGCCGCCGCGCCCCGTGACCTTGCCGACCCGCTCCCCGACGCCCCATGCCGTGACCCGCCACAGCGCCTCGACGAGGATGTCGCGGCTCATCTTGGAATCGCCCAGTTCGCGCTCCACGAACGTGATGGGCACCTCGACCACGTGGTAGCCGGCCTTGACCGCCCGGCGGGCGAGGTCGACCTGGAAGCAGTAGCCCTGCGAGGCGACCTCGTCGAGACCGAGGCCCTCGAGGGTCTCGCGGCGAAAGGCACGGTAGCCGCCCGTGATGTCGCGCAGCGGCAGGTCGAGCGCCAGCCGGGAGTAGAGGCTGCCGCCGCGGGAGATCACCTCGCGGGACCTGGGCCAGTTCACCACCCGGCCGCCCGGCACCCATCGCGAGCCGAGCACCAGGTCGGCGCTCTTGAGGGCGGTGAGCAGACGGGGCAGTTCCTCGGGCTGGTGGGAGCCGTCGGCGTCCATCTCGACCAGCACGCCGTAATCGCGCTCCAGGCCCCAGCGGAAGCCCGCGAGGTAGGCGGCGCCGAGCCCCTCCTTGCCCTTGCGGTGCAGGACGTGGACGTGGTCGTCGTCGACGGCCAGCTCGTCGGCCAGCTTGCCCGTGCCGTCCGGGCTGTTGTCGTCGGCCACGAGTACGTGCGCCTCGGGGACGGCCTCGCGCACCCGGCCGACGATGCTCTTGATGTTCTCCGCCTCGTTGTAGGTCGGGATGATCACCAAGGCCATGCCGAGCGGGCCGAACTTCCTCCCCTGGGCTCTTGCCGCGAGGGTTCCGTCGCCGTCGTTCACTGATGCCCCTTCAAGTCCGTACGCAAGGACCCACCATAGTGCTCCCGGCCTGCGATGACGTGACAGGACGTTCGAATGGTGGTGTCGAATCGGCGAGACGCGGGTAAGAATGCGCCTTCGGGTGCGAGCGTACGGCGGATGGGGGCCCGGCGCCCTTCGGGCCGACCTGGGACCCGCTGGCTGCGGATCGACCGAAAGCCGTTGTCTACTGAGCGTCCGGGCCCCACCCGGGTCACACCTCCCCGACCGGCCGGAACGTTCCCTCGGCGCCGCGCCGGCCTGAGCCTGGCTCCCAGTGACGGTGCCCGGTGCGGCACACCGTCCCTGACCCGGCGGCGCTGCGGCGAGTGCGCGGACGTTCCCGGTCGGGCGTCCGGTGGTGGACTGGGCCGAACCTACCGGCCCCCTGCGGCCGCCTGTCAACAGCCGTTTGACCTGCGTATTGTGCGGCAAAGCCCTGGTCAGGGCAGAGGATGCGCAGGTCGCGCGCCGGGGGTGCGGCGCGCGATCTCGTGCGCGCCACCCCCGTAGATCACTCGCCCGGCCGTACGAAGACCGTGCGTCCGCCCACCACGGTGCGCAGACAGACGGGCAGGTCGCGGCCCGGGGTCAGGTCGGGCAGCCCCGGGGTGCCGGAGCGGGGATCCGTCGACCAGCGGGCGACCCGGTCGTCGGGGGCCTGGACCACCAGTTCGCCCGTGCGCCACACCGCGTAGTCGGCGGGTGCGCCCGGCACCAGGACGCCCGCGTCGTCCCGCCCGACGGCTCGCCAGCCGCCCCGCGTGTGCGCCGTGAAAGCCGCCCGCACGGAGACACGGTGCTCCGGCGTGCGGTGGAACGCGGCAGCCCGGACCGTGCCCCACGGATCGAGCGGGGTGACCGGGCTGTCGGAGCCGAAGGCCAGCGGCACACCGGCGCGCAGCAGGGCCGCGAAGGGGTTCAGGGTACGCGCCCGCTCAGCCCCCAGGCGCTGGGCGTACATGCCGTCCTCGCCGCCCCACAGGGCGTCGAACGCGGGCTGGACGGAGGCGGTGAGGCCGAGTTCGGCGAAGGCGGCGACGGTCTCGGGAGTGAGCATCTCGGCGTGCTCGACGCGGTGGCGGGCGGCCCGGACCCGGGCGAGGCCGAGCTTCTCGGCGGCGGCCCGCACGCCCTCGGCCACGGCGTCCACCGCCGCGTCGCCGATGGCGTGGAAGCCGGCCTGGAGACCTGCCTCGGTGCAGGCCACGACGTGTGCGGCGACCGCGGCGGCGTCCAGGTAGGCCCTGCCGGTGTGGCCGGCGTCCGCGTACGGCTGGTGCAGACAGGCGGTGTGCGAGCCGAGGGCGCCGTCGACGAAGAGGTCGCCCGCGGCGCCGATCGCGCCGAGTTCCCGTGCCTTGGCGACGTCCTGCTCGGCCCAGTAGCCGACGACGCGTGGGCCGGGCTCCTCGGCGGCGAGGCGCAGCAGGCCGGTGAAGTCGTCCTCGGAGGAGATCTCCGGGCCGCCGCACTCGTGGACGGTGCCGATGCCGAGCGAGACGGCGTGCGCGAGGGCGGCACGCTGGGCGTCGGCGCGCTGCTGCGGCGTCACGGCTGCGAACGCGGCGGCCCGTACGGCGTGGTGGGCGTCGGCGGTGAGCGGTCCGTCCTCGCGCGTGACCGCCTCGGGGACCAGGTCGAGCAGGGCCGTGGTGACGACCGCCGAGTGGACGTCGATCCGGCTGAGGTAGAGGGGCCGGTGACCGGCGGCTTCGTCCAGCTCGGCACGCGTCGGGGGCCGGCCGCCGGGCCAGCGGGCGGCGTCCCAGCCGTGCCCGAGCAGCACCCGGTCGTCGGGCCGGGCGGCGGCGAAGTCGCGTACGAGGGCCAGAGCCGCTTCGAGCGACGGGGCGGTGGACAGGTCGAGGCCGGTGAGCGCGAGGCCGGTGGCCGTGGTGTGCACATGCGAGTCCGTGAACGCCGGAGTGACCAGCGCCCCGTCGAGGTCGACCACCTCGTCGACCCCGTCGGTGAACGCGTCCGCGGCCCCCTCCGAACCGACCCAGGCCACCTGCCCCCGCTCCACGACCATCGCCGTGGCGAAAGGATCGGCGGGACTGTGGACCTCTCCACGACGGAGCAGAACGGTCTTCGGCGGGGTGCTGGACTCACTCATGGAGAACAGTTTCACAGGCGCCGTTCAGCGCCCCGTAACGGGCGCGGGAAACCGCGCGCGACCCCGCGGGACCCGCACCCGGAAACCGGCGGTCAGATCCGCGGCGGCCGCGCCTCGTAAGGCGTGGACAGCACCACCGTCGTCCGGGTCGAGACCCCCGCCAACGACCGCACACGCGCCAGCAGTTCTTCCAGCTCGTGCGGGGTGGCGACCCGCACCTTGAGGATGTAGTTCTCATCGCCCGCGACGCTGTGACACGCCTCGATCTCCGGCACGCCGGCCAGCCGGTCCGCTATGTCGTCCGGCGCACTGGGATCGAACGGTTTCACCGAGATGAACGCCGTCATGGGCAGCCCGACCGCCTCCGGGTCGACGACCGCGGCATAGCCGCGGATGACGCCACGCTGCTCCAGCCGCCGCACCCGCTGGTGCACGGCCGACGTGGACAGACCCGTGGCCTTGCCCAGGTCTGTGTAGCTCATCCGCCCGTCCTTGACGAGCAGCTGCACGATCTGTCGGTCCAGCTCCTCCATGGCGCAAGAACCTACAGGGCGGCTGATCTCCTCGGATACCTGAGGAGCCCTGGTCATGCCCGGTTCGTGATGTGGCCGGAAGAAGACGGTCGGTCGTCCGGGGGACAAAACCGCCGCCGTGAGCACCTGCGCGCGGCATGTGACGAACGCCACAGGGCTCGAACAGTCTCCGTGATGTTCTCGTGGTTACCGCCCAGGGGGGACGGGAAGTGCTTGCTGTGGTCGAGGCCGCAGTGCCTGAACGGCCCAGCCCGAGGGGGAGAACCCAATGCAGAGTCTTAAGCGCCCTGGTCGCACCGCACCCAAGCGGCAGCAGCTCGTCGTCGAGCCCGAGCCGGAGGGCGTCGAACCCGACACCTTCGACGACGAGCTCGACGGCTACGACACCTTCGAGATGTTCCGGGTCGTCTGCCCGGACTGCGCGCAGCCCATCGCCCTCCTGGCGGACGAGGAGGTACTGCCGGAGCACGCGCTGTGTGCATCGCCGTGGAACCCGTTCGGGCTTACGGTCTGCGCCGGGACGGGCCGCCGGGCCGCGGACGCCCGCGCCGCGGACGAGTCCGTCGAGCCTCAGGAGCAGGACACCGCCCTGCTGTTGACGCTTCCGCAGGGGCTCGACTGGCGGACCCAGCCCTTCTCGCACGTCGGCGGGCCGGGCTCACGCCCCATCAGGATCCCCGTCATGCGCCGCCAGGCGGCCTGAGCGCGGGTCTTCCCGGCCCGTTCGCTCCACTCCAGTAGCTGCGCCGCACCACGGCCCGCAGTCCGCCGTGGTGCGGTTCGGTGTGCCCTGACGAAGTGACAGCGGCGCGCCGCGGCCGGCCCGGGAGGACACACGGAATCGGGCGTCCGTGAACGCACGCCCGATTCCGGCTGCCGGTGACCTGGCCGGCCTCAGCCGCGTTGCCCTGGCATGACCCCCATCTCCTCAGCGACCGGGCGTCAGCGCCTCCTGTACGTCCCACCGCCCGCAGAATCGGTTCGGCCGACCGCGCCGCGCTATCAGGACCCGCCGATCTACCGCGACCTGATGCGGGCCTGGGCCGAGCGCGGCCGCACCCTGCCGGGCCGTCACGACCCGGAGTGGATGCGGCTCGCGGCCCCCTGGCGGGGACTCGACCAGTTCAGCGTTCCTCTGGACCCACGAGATGGCGGGCGATGACCATCCGCTGGATCTGGTTGGTGCCCTCGACGATCTGGAGCACCTTGGCCTCGCGCATGTAGCGCTCGGCCGGGAAGTCGGCGGTGTAGCCGTAGCCGCCGAGGATCTGCACGGCGTCGGTGGTGACCCGCATCGCCGTGTCGGTGCAGTACAGCTTGGCCATGGCCGCCTGCCGGGCGAACGGCCGGCCCGCGTCCCGCAGGCGCGCCGCCGCCAGGTAGAGCGCACGCCCGGCCTCGATCTGCGTCGCCATGTCGGCGAGCATGAAGCGCAGGCCCTGGAAGTCGGCGATCGGCTTTCCGAACTGGCGCCTTTCCGTCGCGTACACCAGCGCCTCGTCGAGCGCCGCCTGCGCCACGCCGACGGCGCACGCCGCGATACCGAGCCGCCCCGAGTCGAGCGCGGACAGGGCGATCGCGAAGCCCTGCCCCTCTTCGCCGATGCGCCGGTCGTCAGAGACACGGACGCCGTCGAAGTGGACCTGGGCCGTGGGTGATCCCTTCATGCCCATCTTCTTCTCGGGCGCCGCGGCGCCGACCCCCGGCGCGTCGCCCGGCACCAGGAACGCGGTGATGCCGCGCGGGCCGTCCTCGCCGGTGCGCGCCATGACCGTGTAGAAGTCGGCGACCCCTCCGTGGGTGATCCAGGCCTTGGTGCCGCTGATCACCCAGTCGTCGCCGTCGCGCACCGCCTTGGTGCGCAGGGCGGCCGCGTCCGAGCCGGAGTGCGGCTCGGAGAGGCAGTAGGCGCCGAGCAGGCCGCCGCCGAGCATCGCGGGCAGGTGTTCGACCTGCTGCTCCTTGGTTCCGTAGGCGGCGAGCGCGTACGAGGCCAGGGTGTGCACGCTGACGCCGAGGCCGACGGTGAGGCGGGCCGCGGCGAGCTCTTCGAGGACCTGGAGGTAGACCTCGTAGGGCTGGTCTCCCCCGCCGTACTCCGAGTCGTACGGCAGACCGAGCAGGCCGGAACGCGAGAGCAGGGTGAACAGCTCGCGCGGGAAGCGGCCGGCGTCCTCCTCCTCGGCGGCGCTCGGGACGATCTCCTGCTGCGCGATGTCGCGGACGAGCGCGATCAGGTCCCGGGACTCCTCCGTGGGCAGTTGTCGGTCCACCGGCTGCGGGGCGCGGTCGGGCATGGCGACGCTCTCCTCCCTGTCGGGCGCTGGCGGACGGGCCCGTGGGTGAGGGCGGCGCCGCCGGGTCGTTCTGGTGCCTGGCCGATGCTTGCAGTCCCGGGTCTCGGAAGCTGCTGACCAGCGGCTCTGCGCTGTGAGTATGCCCGATCGGAGGCATCCCGTCACCAGTTAACGACCGCTTACTTCAAGAAATACCCGAGTGGGCCCGAGAGGGCGAAATTGGTCCGCACCATTGACCCAACTGGTCTAGTCCTCCTACTGTTTCGCTCCACCGAATCAGCGCGTTCATGCCAATCGGCGCGCGTCGCGCGTTCCTTCTCCCCCACGAGGAGACACCGGATGCACACCCCCCACCGCTCCCGCTTCCGGGCCATCGTGTCCGCGGCCTGTTGCGCTGTCCTCGGCGCCGGTCTGCTGGCCGGCGCGGGCACCTCCGCCACCGCGGCGACCTCGGCTCAGGACGTCGCCGCCGAGGCGAAGGCCGCTCCCGGCACCAAGGCCGGCTCCAAGGTCATCGGCTACTTCACCGAATGGGGCACCTACGACCGCAAGTACTACGTCAAGAACATCGAGACGTCGGGCTCGGCGGCCAGGCTCACCCACATCAACTACGCCTTCGGCAACGTCACCGGCGGCAAGTGCGCGATGGGCGACGCCTACGCCGCGACCGACCGGGCGTACACCGCCGCCGAGTCCGTCGACGGCAAGGCCGACACCTGGGACCAGTCGCTGCGCGGCACCTTCAACCAGCTGCGCAAGCTGAAGCAGAAGCACCCGAACCTCAAGATCCTTTGGTCCTTCGGCGGCTGGACCTGGTCGGGCGGCTTCGGCGAGGCCGCGAGGAACCCGGCCGCCTTCGCCCGGTCCTGCTACGACCTGGTCGAGAACTCCAGGTGGGCCGACGTCTTCGACGGCATCGACATCGACTGGGAGTACCCGAACGCCTGCGGTGCCACCTGCGACACCAGCGGCAAGGCGGCCTTCCGGAACCTGATGCAGGCACTGCGCGCCGCCTTCGGCTCCCGCGGCCTCGTCACCGCCGCGATCACCGCCGACGCCACGCCGGGCGGCAAGATCGACGCGGCGGACTACGCGGGCGCCGCCCAGTACGTCGACTGGTACAACCCGATGACGTACGACTTCTTCGGTGCCTGGGACGCGGCAGGCCCGACGGCCCCGCACTCGCCGCTGACCTCGCACACCGGCATCCCCAAGGCGAACTACCACACCTCGGCCACCATCGCGAAGCTCAAGGGGCTCGGCATCCCCGCCTCGAAGCTGCTGCTCGGCATCGGCTTCTACGGACGCGGGTGGACGGGCGTCACCCAGGCGGCGCCCGGCGGCACCGCGACCGGCCCGGCGGCGGGCACCTACGAACAGGGCATCGAGGACTACAAGGTGCTGAGGACCAAGTGCCCGGCGACGGGGACGGTGGCCGGCACGGCGTACGCCAAGTGCGGCGACAACTGGTGGAGCTACGACACCCCGGCGACCGTCGGCACCAAGATGACCTACAAGAACCAGCAGGGCCTGGGCGGCACGTTCTTCTGGGAGCTGAGCGGCGACACGACGAACGGTGAGCTGATCAAGGCCATCAAGTAGACCGCGCCGACCGGCCGGGCGGAGGGGCCGCGCAGGATCCCTCCGCCCTTCTCACGCCCCCTGGCGGGCGGCCTCCGGGGCCCGGTAGGCGGGGTCCAGGTCCTCGATCGCCCGCAGGGCGCCGCCGAGCCCCTTCACCAGCAGCTCGCACATGGTCTCGCGGGAGAGCTCGGGACGGTCGATCCACTCGAGGGTGGCACCCTCGACACTGCACACCCAGGCCAGCAGCCCCATGCGTGCCAGCGGGGTGATGTCGACCCGGCCGTACGCGCCCTCGGCGATGGTGGCGACGATGGCCTCGCGGACCCCGTCACGGATGGCGTGCACCTCGGTGTCGAAGCCGACACCCCCGCTGACGATCGTGCGGTACGCGGCCTGGTTGTGCTCGGCGTAGCGCAGATAGCGGTCGATGGTGCGCTGGACACGGTCGACCGGGGGCAGTTCGAGTCCGCTCGCCGCCAGGGTGACCAGGTCGGTGACCGAGTCCTGGATGATGGCCAGGTAGTAGCCGCGCTTGGACTGGAAGTAGTAGTAGATGAGCCCCTTGGCGACGTGCGCCTGCCGGGCGATGTCGTCCATCGACAGGGCGTCGTAGGACGTGTCGGCGAACAACCTCCGCCCGATGGCGATGAGTTCGGCTCGGCGCGCCAGCGAGCGCTCGGTGCCGCGGGCCCTGGGACGCGCGGCAGGTTGTTGACTGATATTCAATTTCGACCCTGGTTCCAACGGGCGGGCGAGGCGGGACACCCGCAGTATGGCAGGTCGGAGGGCCCTGTCGTGGGTCAGGTCACAGTGGTCCGCGGCAGGGTCACGCGCGCACGCCGACGGCTGTCAGCGCCTTGCGCTGGGCCGCGGTCGGGCGCACCGGGAAGTACAGGTAGCAGACGCCGCCGGTACCGGAGACGACCTTGCCGGAAGCGTTGTACCGCTTGGTCCGCAGCCAGATGTTCTCCCACTCCCGCCGCCGGTAGACGCGCCGCACGGCCTCGTTGCTCTCCGAGGCGGGGTCGCACGCGATCACGTCGCCCTCGGCCGTGAAGCCGACGATCGCCATCAGGTGCCCGGCGGTGCCGTACCCGGCGCCGGTCAGCTCCTCCTTCAGGAAGGACTGGGACGTTATGGCCGGGACGCCCGCCGCGATCAGCGTCTCCAGGTCGTCGAGCGAGCCGAGCCGGGTGACCACGGCCTGGAGGTCCTTGAAGGTGGCGGCATAGGCGGCGTTGAACGGCCAGTTGCCGCAGCCCGCGTACTGGTAGTCGTACGTGAACCGGGCGGCGTGGCACACCTGCGGATCGGCGTACGACGGGTCCACCCAGGCCAGCCGCTCGGGGGTGAGCCGGCCTCCCCAGTACTCGATGACCATCTGGGAGGACGTCGGGCTGCACCAGGCCTCGCCGCCGTTGTCGTACTCGGGGTACTGCCCCTTGTGGACCTCCTGCGAGTATCGCGGCACGGCCAGTTCCCTGGCGAGGCCGGGCACGGACGCCGGGACGGTGAACCGGTCGGGCACGTCGGAGCCCATCACGCCGAGCCGCCACACGGTGGGCGTGGCCTTGCTGCCCGGCCTGCGGTACAGGGTCAGGCGCAGCCGGCAGGAGGCCAGGCGCAACCCGGTCGACGGGTCGTCGATCGCCAGCGTGTCCGTCCAGACGCTGCTCTTGCCGTCGCTCTGGTCGTCGACCGAGGTGCGCCGGATGTCCTGGTCGCCGGCCGCCCAGCGGCCCATCACGTACCAGGGACCGCTGGTGCCGTCGGTGTAGTCGGGCTGAAGCTCGGCCTGCAGCCACGTACCGGCCGGGGTGTGCGCGTTCCAGGAGACGATCGCCTCCGTCGCGGGGACGGCGAACCGGTGAGCTGGGGACGTCCAGGTGCCGTACTCCCAGGAGGCCGTGGTGCCGGTGTGCGGGTCCGTGTAGACGGTGCTGCCGGCGGGCGTCGCGATCACCACGCCCGGGCGGGCGCCCGCGACGGCGCGCGTGCCCCTGAGGGTGCCGCCGTGCCAGTCGCCGTGCGAGAGCCACGCCCGGTTGTCCACGGTGCGGGCCGGGACCGCGCGGGCGGAATCTGCGGCGTCGGTCGTCATGGGAGCCTCGGTGACGGCGGTCGCCCGGCCCGCGCCCGCCGCGACGGCGGCGGCGACCGCGGCGGCCAGGACGGTTCTGCGGGAGGGCTGTTCGGCTCTGCTCATGGCAGTGACCCCCGGTTTGTCGAGTCGGGCACGCGCGAGGCGGTCCGCTGCACGGCCGGTCGCACACGTGTATGCGCCACATATGAGCACAGCCCGCGGGGTCCCGCCAGCACTTCGACGCGCGCCACGCCCGACCAATATTGGCGTCGACCAGTGGCACGGGCCGACGGCGCCGTCGTTAGAGTGCTGGGCGAGATGAATCCACCCTTCCGCCACGCCCCGGGACCGGCCGTCCGCGACCTGGCCTCCCGGATCCGTGGGCTCCCGCCCTCCTGCGGCCCGGTCCGTCTCGTCGGCGTCGACGGCCACGCGGGCTCCGGAAAGACCACGTTCGCCGGGCAGTTGGCGACAGCGCTGGGCGGTGCGCCGGTGCTGCGCCTCGACGACATCGCCAGCCACGACGAACTGTTCGACTGGACGGAGCGCCTGTTCGATCAGGTGATCGAACCGCTGACCCATGGCCGGACCGCCCAGTACACCGCCTACGACTGGCGAGCCCGCCGCTTCGGCCCCCCGCGCCCCCTGCCGCCCGCTCCGGTGATCCTCGTCGAAGGCGTCGGCGCGGGACGCCGGGCGCTGCGGCCCCATCTGGCCCTGCTGCTGTGGATGGAGCTGGCGCGCGAGGAGGCCTGGGCGCGGGGCCGGTCCCGCGACGGGGAGGAGCAGCGGGAGTTCTGGAACGGCTGGATCCCGGCGGAACGCCGGCATTTCGCCGACGACCCCTCGCGGCCCTTCGCCGACCTCCTGGTACGGCAGCGAGAGAAGGGGTTCGAGGTGCTTCCGGGGCCCGCTGGGACCGTTGGACCGGACCAGCGCCTCACGCACGGTGACGAACCGCCCGCTGTGTGCTGAACTTGTGAATGCGCTTGCAGGACAACTCGCAGGAGTGCTTCAACTCGGCTTGACCGCCGGGCCGTACAGGACTTACGTTCTCAATGTGCGGCCATTTGGAGCCGCCCACAGACGCGAAGCCCCCGGTTGTTCCCCCGTGATCGGGGGCTTCGTTCTGTCCTCTGCCGGTTTCCCGGGCGCCGCGCGGTGCGCAGCGCTCACCCTCGGTCACCGTGCGCGGCTCCGCCGCATCCGCTCCCACCTCGTCGAACGGCCCCTGCGGCCCTCTACGGGGCCGCCGCCCCCGCAGGTACGATGCCCTCGTCGCGACCAACGGACGGTTGCTTCGTGCACCGTTCAACTCCGGTCCGTGGCACAGCGGTTCGAGCAGGACAGCCGGCTGGGGGGACGGCTCGTTGGGATACCGACGGGGGCACGGTTTGTGGGGGACGTGATGGACTTCGGCACGCAGGGCCCTCAGGCCCCGGCCGACCTCGCCTGGCTGCGAGGCGTGGATGCCTACACCATGGGCGCCTATCCGCAGGCGGAGGAGGAGTTCCGCGCGGCCGTACGGATGGACCCCGGCATGGCCGACGGCTGGCTCGGGCTGCACGCGCTGCGCGTCGACACGACGACGGCGCTGCTCAGGATGTTCCGGCACCGTGACCGCTTCGGCGAGCAGCGCACCCGGTACCGCCGCACCCTCAACTCCTGGTACTGGCTCGGCTGGTGGGTGCAGCCGGTGCTGGAGAGCCCGCGCGACCTGCTGCTCGCGCACGCCTCCCACTGGCTGGACGGCCGCCACGTCCCCGAGCTGGACCGGGCGCTGGCCGGGCTGCCGCCGGTGGACACCGACGCCCAGGTCCGCTTCCTGCACGCCTGCCGCGCTTACCTGGTCAAGGACTGGGAGCAGCTGGTCCGGCACACCGACCCGCTCGTCGACGACCCGGTGCTCGGTATCGAGGCGGGTCTGTTCGGCGGCATGGCCCGGGTCCGTCTGGAGATGTACGGACAGGCCGAACCGCTGCTGTCCGCCGCGCTGATGCGCTGTCGCAGCGAGCAGCCGCAGCGCAAGGAACTCCGCTACTGGCTGGCCCGGGCGCACGAGGGCACCGGCCGCAGCGCCGCCGCGCTCCCCCTGTACCGGGCCGTGCACCGCGTCGACCCGGCCTTCATGGACACCTCGGCCCGGCTCGCCGCGATAGCCGAGGCAGACGGCTACGACGAGACCACCGACCTCGCGGCGATCACGCTCACCGGCACCGGTCAGGACACCGCGGACGGCCCGGACGGATTCGACCCGTTCTTCGGCGAGGGCCGCGATCTGAGACTGCCCGACCCCGAGCCGCCGATCTCCGCTCCGCTGCCTCCGCTCGCCGACCCGGCGGTGCGCGAGAAGGCCGGCCCGGCACCGTCCCTGCCCGCCGGACCCACCGATCCCGCGTTACTGGAGGAGGCGCTTGCCGAGCTCGAGCGGATGGTGGGGCTGGAGCCGGTGAAACGGCAGGTCAAGGCGTTGTCGGCGCAGCTGAACATGGCGCGGCTGCGCGCCGGGCAGGGGCTTCCGGTCCAGCCGCCGAAACGCCACTTCGTCTTCTCCGGCCCCTCCGGCACCGGCAAGACCACCGTCGCCCGGATCCTCGGCCGTGTGTTCTACGCCCTCGGGCTGCTCGGCGGTGACCATCTCGTGGAGGCGCAGCGGGCGGATCTGGTCGGCGAGTACCTGGGCCAGACGGCCGTGAAGGCGAACGAACTGATCGACTCCGCCCTCGGCGGCGTGCTCTTCGTCGACGAGGCGTACTCGCTGTCCAACTCGGGCTACGGCAAGGGGGACGCGTACGGCGACGAGGCGCTGCAGGTGCTGCTGAAGCGGGCCGAGGACAACCGCGACCATCTCGTGGTGATCCTGGCCGGTTACCCCGAGGGCATGGACCGCCTGCTCGCCGCCAACCCCGGGCTCTCTTCCCGCTTCACCACCCGAGTCGACTTTCCCTCCTACCGTCCCCTGGAGCTGACCGAGATCGGCAAGGTGCTCGCGGCGGAGAACGGTGACCTCTGGGACGAGGAGTCCCTCGACGAGCTGCGGTCGATCGCGGGGCACGTGGTGGACCAGGGGTGGATCGACGAGCTGGGCAACGGGCGGTTCCTGCGGACGCTGTACGAGAAGAGCTGCGCGTACCGGGATCTGCGGTTGTCCGTGTACCCCGGGGTGCTGGGGCGGGACGACCTGGCGACGTTGCGGTTGCCGGATCTGATGCAGGCGTACGGAGAGGTCTTGTCGGGGCGGGGGCCGCAGGATCCGTCGGCCCTGTGAGTTCATCGGCCGCGGGCCGGTGGGGGCTGGTCGCGCCCGCGGCCACGGTGCTAGGTCGCCAGCACCTCTTCTCCCGACCTCGGCTCGGTCAGCCGGACCTCACGCACCTCCCGGTGCGCGGGATCCCGCACCTCCCCCACCAGCAGCTCCAGCACGTCCTCCAGGGCGACCAGACCGAGTACCTTCCCCGATCCGTCGGCCACCTGGGCGAGGTGTGTCGCAGCCCGGCGCATCACCGTCAGGGCGTCGTCCAACGGCAGCTCGGACCGCAGCGTCGTCATGGGCCGCCACAGCTGCTGCGGCACCGCCCGGTCCGAGTGCTCCAGGTCGAGGACGTCCTTCACGTGCAGGTAGCCCATGAACGCGCCGTTCTCCGCGGCGACCGGGAAGCGGGAGTACCCGGTGCGGGCGGTGAGCTCGACGATGCGCCCGGGGGTGACCGACGGGCTGACCGTCACCAGTGACTCGCGCTTCAGCAGGACGTCCGTCACCGGACGGGAGCCCAGCTCCAGGGCGTCCTCCAGGCGTTCGGCCTCCTCGGGGTCGAGCAGACCGGCCTGGCCGGCGTCCTCCACCAGCCGGTTGAGCTGCTCGCTGGTGAAGACGGCCTCGACCTCGTCCTTGGGCTCGACGTGGAACAGCCGCAGGATGCCCTGGGAGACGGCGCCGAGCGCGGCGGTGATCGGCTTGCAGAAGCGGGCGAACCAGACCAGGCCGGGGCTGAGCCACAGCGCGGCCTTCTCGGGGGCCGCCATCGCCAGGTTCTTCGGGACCATCTCGCCGATGACGAGGTGGAAGAAGACCACCGCGGCGAGGGCGATGACGTAGGTGAGCGGGTGGATCATGCCGTGCGGTAGGTGGATCCACTCGAAGACCGGCTCCAGCAGGTGCGCGACGGTCGGTTCGGCGACCGCGCCGAGGGTGAGGGAGCAGATCGTGATGCCGAACTGGGCCGCCGCCATCATCTGCGGCAGCCGCTCCAGGCCGTAGAGGACCTGCCGGGCCCGGGCGGTGCCGAGGGGCTCGATCTGGCTGCGGCGCACGGAGACGAGCGCGAACTCGGCGCCGACGAAGAAGCCGTTGGCGAGGACCAGGAGTGCGGCGAAGGTCAGTTGGAGCACGCTCATCGGGCGGCCTCCATCACGGCGACCGGGGCCGTCCGGACGAGCCGGACCCGCTCCGCGCGGTAGTGGCCGACCTGGCGCACCGAGAGCCGCCAGCCGGGCAGCTCCGCCTTGTCGCCGACGGCCGGGATCCGGCCCAGGAGGTCGGCGATCAGTCCCGCGACGGTCTCGTACGGACCCTCGGGCGCCTCGAGGCCTATCCGCTGCAGGATGTCGACCCGGCAGCTGCCGTCGACGTCCCAGGCGGGCCTTCCGTCCTCGGGCGGGGCCGAGGCCAGTTCGGGCAGGTCGTGTCCGTCGTGTTCGTCGCGGACCTCGCCGACGATCTCCTCGACGATGTCCTCAAGGGTGACGACACCGGCGGTGCCGCCGTACTCGTCGACGACGACCGCGATGGGCTGCTCGCTGCGCAGGCGGGCGAGGAGCGGCCGCACGGGCAGGGTCTCGGGGACGAGCAGCGCCGGGCGGGCGATACGGCCCACGGGGGTCCGCAGCCGCTCCTGCACCGGGACGGCCAGGGCGTCCTTGAGGTGGACCATGCCGACGACCTCGTCGATCTTCTCCCGGTAGACCGGGAAGCGGGACAGTCCGGTGGCACGGGTCAGGTTGACCACGTCCTCGGCGGTGGCGGAGGACTGGAGCGCGCTGACCTTCACGCGCGGGGTCATCACGTGCTGTGCGGTCAGCTCGCCCAGCGACAGGGTCCGCACGAAGAGGTCGGCCGTGTCCTGTTCCAGGGCGCCGGCCAGGGCCGAGTGGCGGGCCAGGGAGACGAGCTCGCCGGGGGTGCGCGCGGAGGCCAGTTCCTCGGCGGGCTCGATGCCCAGGGCGCGCACGAGCCGGTTCGCGACGGCGTTGAGGCCGGCGATGACCGGGCGGAAAAGCCGGGCGAAGACGTGCTGCGGGCCCGCGACGAAACGCGCGACCTGAAGGGGCCTGGACACCGCCCAGTTCTTGGGAAGGAGCTCGCCGATCACCATCTGCACGGCGGAGGCCACGAGCATGCCGACGACGACCGCGACACCGGAGACGGCCCCCTCGGGGATGCCGATCGCGGTGAACGGGCCGTGCAGCAGCTCGGCCAGCGCCGGTTCGGCGAGCATGCCGACGACGAGGGAGGTGATGGTGATGCCGAGCTGGGTGCCGGAGAGCTGGAAGGACAGCTCCTTGAGGGACTCGACGACGCGGTGGGCGCGCCGGTCGCCGTCGGCGGCGGCCTTCTCGGCCTCCGGCCGCTCGACCGTCACAAGGCCGAACTCGGCCGCGACGAAGAATCCGTTGGCCAGGATCAGCAGGAACGCGGCTGCCAGGAGCAGCAGGGGGGTGGTCATGATGCCGCCGCCTCCGCACGGTCGCGTACCTCGGAGACAAGGTTCGCGCTATGTCGGCAGGGGGCGGCGCAGGTACTACAGGACGATCCGTCCATCGCCGGAGAGGGTCACTCCTCGGTTAGCAGGAGCCCCTGGCGCACCGGGCGGGGCGGCAGGGGCGGAGGCGCATCCGTTCGCGCCTCCGGAAACAGATTAATCAAGACATGGCCCGATGCGGCAGGGTGACCACCCTGAGGATCTTCCCGAGTCAGCCCTGAGGCCGCTCGGGGTCCGCCACGGAACGGGCCTCGGCGAGCGCCCGCAGGGCACGGGCGTCGGCGATCGCGCGCTGCTTGGCGATGCCCGGCTGGATGCCGAGAGCAGGCAGGCTGGTGCCGTCGCTGAGGTTGAGGAACACCCAGGGGTCGCCGGGCCGGAGCGTCACCTGAAGGATCTCGGCCCAGTCCAGCCGGCGCTTGTTCGTGAGATTGACGACAGTGACGCCGTCCTCGTCGGCGACGACCTTGGGCCGCGCCAGCAGGAGCAGCACCGCGTCCAGCAGCAGCGCCGTGAAGACGAAGCTGACGCGCTCGCCGGGGCTGAGCTGCTTCAGCAGCAGTGCCACGGCCGTGATCACCACGAAGATGGCGACGGCGGCGCTGAGCAGCACCGCGCGGGTGCTGCCCGGCCGGAAGGTGACGGGCAGGGTGGGCAGATCGGACATCGGAAAGGCGCCCCTCAGAGACGGCAGGCGTGGATGGCCGTGGTCAGGATGGCCCGGGCGCCGATGTCGTACAGGTCGTCCATGATCCGCTGCGCCTCCTTGGCCGGGACCATCGCGCGGACGGCGACCCAGCCCTCGTTGTGCAGCGGGGAGACGGTCGGGGACTCCAGACCGGGGGTGAGGGCGACGGCCTTCTCGAGCTGCTCGACTCGGCAGTCGTAGTCCATCATCACGTACGTCCGGGCGACCAGGACGCCCTGGAGGCGGCGCAGGAACTGCTGGACCTTGGGGTCGTCCCCGTCCGCGCCGGTGCGGCGGATCACCACGGCCTCGGACTGCATGATCGGCTCGCCGGCGACCTCCAGGCCCGCGTTGCGCAGCGAGGTGCCGGTCTCGACGACGTCGGCGATGACCTGGGCGACGCCGAGCTGGATGGCGGTCTCGACGGCGCCGTCGAGGTGGACGACGGAGGCGTCGATGCCGTGCTCGGCGAGGTGCGCCGCGACGATGCCCTCGTAGGAGGTGGCGACGGTCTTGCCCGCGAGGTCCGCGAGGCCGCTGATGGTGCCGGGCTTGCCGGCGTAGCGGAAGGTGGAGCGGGCGAAGCCGAGGGCGAGGATCTCCTCGGCGTCGGCCCCGGAGTCGATGAGCAGGTCCCTGCCGGTGAGGCCGATGTCGAGCTGGCCGGAGGCGACGTAGATGGCGATGTCGCGGGGGCGGAGGTAGAAGAACTCGACATCGTTGGTCGGGTCGACGATCCGCAGTTCCTTGGACTCGCGGCGCTGCTGGTAGCCGGCCTCATGCAGCATCTCCGCCGCAGGGCCGGACAGGGAACCCTTGTTGGGGACGGCGATGCGCAGCATGAGGTCGGCTTCCTTTGCGTGGTGTCTTACGGGAACGGGGTGCGGCTCAGAGGTGGGCGTAGACGTCGTCGAGGCTGATGCCGCGCGCGACCATCATCACCTGGACGTGGTACAGCAGCTGCGAGATCTCCTCGGCGGCGGCTTCCTTGCCCTCGTACTCGGCGGCCATCCAGACCTCGGCGGCCTCTTCGACGACCTTCTTGCCGATGGCGTGGACGCCCTTCTCGACCAGTTCTGCGGTGCGGGAAGTGGCGGGATCGCCCTGGGCGGCCTTGTGCTGGAGCTCGGTGAAGAGCTCCTCGAACGTCTTCTTGGACATGGTGACGCTCAGCCTATGCCACACGCGGCTTCCGTCAGCGCCAGGGTTCGGATACTGAGCGGAGGGTGGCCGCGGTCGCCACCGCCGCCGTCACCGCCTCGTGCCCCTTGTCCTCGTTGGAGCCCTCGATACCGGCGCGGTCCAGGGCCTGTTCCTCGTTGTCGCAGGTCAGCACCCCGAAGCCGACGGGGACGCCGGTGTCGACGGACACCTGGGTGAGGCCCTGGGTCACGCCCTGGCACACGTAGTCGAAGTGGGGGGTTCCGCCACGGATGACGACCCCGAGGGCGACGATCGCGTCGTAGCCGCGGCCCGCGAGGACCTTGGCGACGACCGGGAGCTCCCAGCTGCCGGGGACCCTGAGGAGGGTCGGCTCGTCGATGCCCAGGTCGTGCAGGGCGCGCAGGGCGCCGTCGACCAGACCGTCCATCACCTTCTCGTGCCACTGTGCCGCGATGACGGCGACCCGGAGGTCACCCACATTGCGTACGGACAGCTCCGGTGCACCCTTGCCGCTCACGTCTCTCCCTTTGTGCTCTCTTACTGGTTGCCGCAGGCCGGCACGGGGTTCGTGTCCAGCCAGGGCAGGTCGTGGCCCATCCGGTCCCGCTTGGTGCGCAGGTAGCGGAGGTTGTGCTCGCCGGCACCCACCGGCATCGGTACGCGGGACTTGACCACGATGCCGTGCCGGACGAGCGCGTCGGTCTTGTCGGGGTTGTTGGTGAGCAGGCGCACACCGCGTACCCCGAGGTCGGTCAGGATCTGCGCGCCCGCCGCGTAGTCGCGGGCGTCGGCGGGCAGGCCGAGTTCGAGGTTGGCGTCGAGGGTGTCGCGGCCGCGCTCCTGGAGTTCGTAGGCGCGCAGCTTGGACATCAGGCCGATGCCGCGGCCCTCGTGTCCGCGCAGGTAGACCACGACTCCGCGGCCTTCGGCCTGGATGCGGGCCAGGGAGGCGTCCAGCTGGGGCCCGCAGTCGCAGCGGGCGGAGCCGAACACGTCGCCGGTGAGGCATTCGGAGTGGACACGGACCAGGACGTCGTCGCCGTCGCCGATCTCGCCGTGCACCAGGGCGACGTGCTCGACGCCGTCGACGGTGGAGCGGTAGCCGTAGGCCGTGAAGGTGCCGTGGGCGGTGGGCAGTTGGGTCCTGGCCTCGCGGCGGACGGTGGGTTCGCTGCCGCGCCGGTAGGCGATCAGGTCCTCGATGGAGATGATCGTCAGGCCGTGCTTGCGGGCGAACGGGATCAGTTCGGGCAGGCGCAGCATCTGGCCGTCCTCGCCGGCGATCTCGACGATCGCGCCGGCCGGGCGCAGACCCGCGAGGCGGGCGAGGTCGACGGCGGCCTCGGTGTGGCCGTTGCGGGTCAGCACGCCGCCGGACCGGGCGCGCAGCGGGAAGATGTGGCCGGGGCGGACGAAGTCGTCGGGCTCGGCGGTGCCGTCGGCGAGCAGCTGGAGCGTGGTGGCGCGGTCGGAGGCGGAGATGCCGGTGCTCACGCCGTGTGCGGCGGAGGCGTCGACGGAGACCGTGAACGCGGTCTTCATCGACTCGGTGTTGTCCTCGACCATCTGCGGGAGCTTCAGCCGGTCCAGTTCCTCGCCCTCCATGGGGGCGCAGATCAGGCCGCGGCACTCGCTCATCATGAAGGCGACGATCTCGGGGGTCGCCTTCTCCGCGGCGATGACGAGGTCGCCCTCGTTCTCCCGGTCCTCGTCGTCGACGACCACGACAGGCCGGCCGGCGGCGATGTCGGCGATGGCCTGCTCGACGGGGTCGAGTGTGAAGTCCTCGACGTCGTCGTGGCTGTACAGGATGGTTGCGGCACTCATGCCGGCGCTCCTTCCAGGGTGGGCTGGGCTGCCGCGCGGGAACGCAGCCACCAGTCGCGCAGGCCCCACAGGACGAGCGCGCCGTAGAGGACGTAGACGAAGCCGGAGAAGGCGAAGCCGTTGGCGAAGTTCAGCGGGACGCCGACGAGGTCGACCAGCAGCCAGGCGAACCAGAACTCGACCATGCCGCGGGCCTGGGCGTACATCGCGACGACGGTGCCGACGAAGATGTAGGCGTCCGGCCAGGGGTCCCAGGACAGCGTCGGGAAGGCGGCGAACAGACCGCCGACCGCGAGGGTGCCGAGGGCGGCGGCGCCGGCCAGCACTCCCCGCTCGCGCCAGGTGGCGAACCGTACGGCGATGGTGCCGTCCTGGGCCTGCTGCCGGCCGCGGTTCCACTGCCAGAAGCCGTAGGCGGCGACGAGCATGACGACGATCTGTTTGCCGGCGCTGCCGGAGAGGTGGGCGGTGGCGAAGGCCGCGAAGAGGATGAGGCCGGAGAGGAACTGGGTGGGCCACGTCCATATGGAGCGCCGCCAGCCGAAGGCGAGGCCGATCAGGCCGATCACGTTGCCGATCATGTCCGACCACTTGATGTGCTGGCCGAAGAGCGTGAACGCCTCGGAGTTGAGCCAGTTCACTTGGCCGCCTCCTGCGCTCGGTCGCCCAGCATCCGCTCGACGTACTTGGCGATGACGTCCACCTCGAGGTTGACCGGGTCGCCGGGCTGCTTGTGGCCGAGCGTGGTCAGGGCGAGGGTGGTGGGGATGAGGCTGACGGTGAAGTGGTCGGGGCCTGCGTCGACGACGGTGAGGCTGATGCCGTCGACGGTGATGGAGCCCTTCTCGACCACGTACCGCGTGAGGTCCGCGGGGAGGGAGATCTTCACGATCTCCCAGTGGTCGGACGGCTTGCGTTCCAGGATCTCGCCGGTGCCGTCCACATGGCCCTGCACGATGTGCCCGCCGAGGCGTTCGCCGACGGCCATGGGGCGTTCGAGGTTGACGCGGGAGCCGGCCTTCAGGGCACCGAGGCTGGAGCGGTTCAGCGTTTCGGCCATCACGTCGGCGGTGAACTCGTCGCCCTCGTGGTCGACGACCGTGAGGCAGACGCCGTTGACGGCGATGGAGTCGCCGTGCTTGGCGCCCTGGGTGACGACGGGGCCGCGCAGACGGAAGCGACAGGCGTCGTCGAGGGTTTCGACGGCGGTGACCTCGCCCAGCTCTTCGACGATTCCGGTGAACACTTCCCGGGTCCTCCTGCCTCTTCGGGCACGGACTCCGGGGCTGTCGATGTCGACAGAAGTACGAGCAGGGACACCGGGGGCGACACCGGATACGGTTCGCCCGGAGGGCGAACTTCTCGGCGGCACGCACGTATGCCCGCTCGCCGCGCACTGCCTCCCATCCGGACTTTAACCGTCGGTCCAGGAATTTCACCTGGTCAACCGGCCGCTGGAGGCGACCGGGTCGCGGACTGTAACCGCCGGTTCGGACTTTCACCGACCCCGGAGTGCGCTGCTGTTGATACAGGGCCAGTGTGCCATGCCTGATCGGCTACCAGAATGTGGGGTGCCTCACAGAACGTGTCGCCGCCCTTCCCGAGCGCGACAGCGGGACCCAACTGCGGTGCGGATGTCCGGCCTTGGCCGCCCCGGGACCGGTACATACCTATTGACGGTGTGGTCTAGTCCTTTCTAGGGTCGGCGCAACCCGCAGACCGGCCCGGCGGCGGTGACGACGGCCCTTGCCCGCCGTCGGGCCTTCCCACGCCGGGCGATCTACCAGGGCTGAACCGGCCGTTCCCCGGGCGTGAAGAGCTCCTCCTGGGCGCGGTCGCGGGCCGTGAGGAGGGCGCCACGCAGGACCGCGCCGCCGCCCAGGGTGGTCGTGCGCACCTCCGTGGGCAGGGGTGTCATCCGGGCGATGCGCTCCTGGACGCGGGCGGCGAGTTCGTCGCCGCCGGCCCGGCCGACCTCGCCGCCGAGCACCACGCACCCGGGGTCGAGGATCGCGACGACCGAGGCGACGCCGACGGCGAGCCGGTCGGCGAGGGCGTCGAGGAAACGAGCGGCGGAGCCGACATCCCCGGAACGGGTCCCACCGTCTTCCACCAGCCCGGCCGCCGACCGCACCACACCCGTCGCCGCCCGCACCACCCCCACCACCGCCGGCTCCTCCCCCGCCGCCACCGGAACGCCGCACTCCGACGCCAGTTCCAGTACCGCGGCCGACGAGGCCAGCGAATGGAACCCGCCCTCACAGTCCGTCGAGGACGGCAGTGCCGCCGTGCCCGGCACCGGCAGGAAACCGATCTCGCCGGTGCCGCCGGAGGCTCCGCGACGCAACGCACCGTCGAGGACCACCGCCGCGCCCGTGCCGTGACCCAGCCAGAGCAGGACGAAGGTGTCACGGTCCCGGGCCGCGCCGTCGCGCTGCTCGGCCAGCGCCGCGAGGTTGGTCTCGTTCTCCACGATCACCCGCGCCTCGGGCAGCCGCTCCTGGAGGGCGGCGACGAACCGGCGGTGCCACTCGGGCAGCCCGGAGGAGTCGCGCAGTTCGCCACTGGCCGGGTCGATCAGCCCGGGCGCCCCGATGCCGACCGTGTGCAGCCTGTCCGCACCGGCCTCCTTCACCACGCGCTCGACCAGCGCGACCGCCTGCTCCACCGCGGGCCCCGTCCCCGTGTCACCGCCGATCGGCGCCGACGCCTCGGCCAGCATCCGGCCCACCAGGTCGGCGACGGTCACGGCGACGCTCTCGGTGCGTACGTCGAGCGCGGCGAGGTGGGCCCGGTCGGCGACGATGCCGTACAGCTTGGCGTTGGGTCCGCGCCGCTGCTCCCCCGCCTCGCCGACCACCGCGATCAGTCCGGCGGCGGTGAGGCGTTCGACGAGGTCGGCGACGGTCGGCCGGGACAGACCGGTCTGCTGCTTCAACTGCCCTGCCGTCAGCGGGCCCTCCTGCTGCAGCAGTCGCAGGGCGAGCCGGTCGTTGATGGCCCGGGCGGTGCTCGGGGATGCGGGCATGCCGGGATCCTTCCAGATGGGCGGGGCCCTCGGCCGTGGCCCGCTGGAAACCCTCTTATTATCAGGCAGGGTTCCTGATAGTTTACGCCCGCACAGCATGCACCTGATGAGCGCGGCAGAGGCCTGGAGGGGGACCGCAGAATGGGCAACGTGGTCGACGCACTGCGCGAGGTGAAGCGGTCCCGGTACGCCGTGGCCGCCGTGTTCGCCGTACACGGCGCCGTGACCGGCTCGTTCGCCACCCGCGTGCCGTGGATCCAGGACCACGCGGGCGTCAGTGCGGGGCAGTTGGGTATCGCCCTGGCCTTCCCGGCGCTGGGCGCGTCCGTGGCGATGCCGCTCGCGGGCAGTGTCACCCACCGTTTCGGGGCCCGTAACGCCCTGCGCGGACTGATCGCGCTGTGGACGACGTCCCTCATCCTGCCGTCCCTCGCCCCGAACCTCCTCACGCTCTGCCTGGCCCTCTTCGCGTACGGCGCGACCGCCGGCATGGCGGACGTGGCGATGAACGCCCTCGGCGTCGAGGTCGAGAACCGCCTCGACCGGTCGATCATGTCCGGGCTGCACGGCATGTGGAGCGCGGGCGCCCTGATCGGTTCGGCGGCCGGCACGCTCGCCGCGCACCTCGGGTCGGACGCCCGGCTGCACCACGCGCTGGCGGCCGCGGTCCTCACCCTCGTCGGTGTCCTGTCCTGCCGCTGGGTGCTCGACCTGCAGCCCGCCGAGGACGAGGAGCCGCCGCCGAGGTTCGCGCTGCCGCCCCGGTCGGCGCTGCTCATCGGTGCGATCGGGTTCTGCGCGGTGTTCGCCGAGGGGGCGAGCCTGGACTGGTCCGCGGTCTATCTGCGCGAGCAGCTGGAGACCTCGGCAGGGCTCGCGGCGGCCTGCACGACGGGCTTCACCCTCACCATGGCCGTCGCCCGGATCGCCGGCGACCGGATCGTGGACCGCTTCGGCGCCGTGCGGACCGTGCGTGCGAGCGGGGTGCTCGCCGTCCTCGGCGGGCTGCTGATCGTCGCCGCCCGGCAGCCGGCCGTGGCGATGGCCGGATTCGCGCTGATGGGGCTGGGCATCGCCGTCGTCGTCCCGCTGTGCTTCGCGGCGGCGGGGCGCAGTGGCTCCAATCCGAGCCTGGCCATCGCCGGTGTCGCGACCATCACGTACACCTCGGGCCTGATCGCGCCGAGCGCGATCGGCATGCTGGCGCAGGCGACCAGTCTGATGGTGTCGTTCTGCCTGGTGACGCTGCTGTCCTGCGGTCTGATGGCGTTCGCGGGCGTGCTGCGCCCCGGTGACCGGGTGAAGATCAGCAGGCCGGACGCGGCGGTCCCGGACCCGCGGCCCTGAGCGGACCCCCGGCCGTCCTGGTCAGCCCCGGTCACCACCGCCCCTGACGCACCCCGACAATGGTCCGGACACTCGCACGCACGACGAAAGCGAAACCGCACCATGGATCTCGGCGTCCGCTGGAAACTGCACGGCGACGGACGCACCCCGGCGCCCGGCGCGGTGGTCCGCCCCGACGAGCGGCTCTCGTGGCCCCGCACGGCCGGGCTCGGTGCCCAGCACGTGGTGGCCATGTTCGGGGCGTCGTTCGTGGCTCCGGTCCTGATGGGCCTGGACCCCAATCTCGCGATCATGATGTCGGGCGTCGCGACCGTCGTGTTCCTGCTCGCCACGCGCGGGCGCGTCCCCAGCTACCTGGGCTGCTCGCTGTCCTTCGTCGGTGTGGCGGCGGTCATCCGCGCGCAGGGCGGCAGCAGCGCCACGGTCACCGGCGCGGTCTTCGTCGTCGGTGGAGCGCTGTTCCTGGTGGGGCTCGCCGTGCGGCGTTTCGGGGCGCGGATCATCCACGCCACGATGCCGCCGATCGTGACCGGCGCGGTGGTGATGCTGATCGGCTTCAACCTGGCTCCGGTGACGGCCTCCACGTACTGGCCGCAGGACCAGTGGACGGCGCTGCTGGTGATGCTGTTCACCGGCCTCGCCGTGGTGTGTCTGCGCGGTTTCTGGTCCCGGATCGCGATCTTCCTGGGGCTGGTCTTCGGGTACGGCATCTCCTGGGTCTTCGACCTGGCCTTCGGCAAGATCCACTCGGTGGACGCGAGCGGCAAGCTCACCGACCACTGGCGGCTCGACCTGTCCGGCGTGGGCAAGGCCGACTGGATCGGGCTGCCGACGCTGCACGCCCCGTCGTTCGAGTGGTCGGCGATCCTGGTCGCCCTGCCCGTCGTCATCGCGCTGGTCGCGGAGAACGCCGGGCACGTGAAGGCGGTCGGCGAGATGACCGGCGAACGGCTGGACGACAAGCTCGGCACGGCGATCGCGGCCGACGGCGTCGGCTCGATGCTGTCCACCGCGGTCGGCGGCCCGCCCAACACCACGTACTCCGAGAACATCGGCGTGATGGCGGCGACCCGCGTCTACTCGACGGCCGCCTACTGGGCCGCCGCCGGTTTCGCGCTCCTCTTCGGCGTCTGCCCGAAGTTCGGTGCGGTCGTCGCGGCCATCCCGGGCGGTGTGCTCGGCGGCATCACCGTCATCCTGTACGGCATGATCGGTCTGCTCGGCGCCCAGATCTGGATCAACGCCAAGGTGGATCTGCGCAATCCGCTCCACCTGGTCCCGGCGGCCGCGGGCATCATCGTCGGCGTCGGCAACGTCTCCATGAAGATCACGGACACCTTCTCGCTGAGCGGCATCGCCCTCGGCACCCTGGTCGTCATCACCGGCTACCACGCGCTGCGGGCCTTCGCCCCGGCCCACCTCAAGACGCAGCACCCGTTGCTGGACGAGGGCACTTCCTCCTACGACGACGCCAAGTCGTAGGCGTACGACGCCGTGAACGTCCCGGGCCTGCCCTTGCAGCCGTCCGACTCCCCTGGCAGCTTCACCCAGAGGTAGGCGTCGATGCGGGCCTCGCCGGTGCTGAGGGTGGGGGTCCGGCCGAGCTTGCGGCCGGCCGGGTCGCACCACTCCCCGTCGGCCGGGGCGCCGTTGCCGTTGCGGCTGGTGTCGATGACGGCGCCGAGGCTCGCCGGGCCGCCGAGCGCGTCGAGCACCCGCCGGTCGTAGGCGACCTCGGCGGCCGTGGCGTGGAAGTTGGAGACGTTGCTGAAGATCCCGTCTGAGGACTCGGGCGAGGCGGCCCCGGCCTGCCGCAGCCATGCCGCCTGCTTCCCCGGCGTGTTCCAGCCCGAGTGACCCGCGTCGTAGTACACACGGGCCCGGGGGTCGGCGGACTTCAGCACGCGTCCGGCCCGGGCCAGCGAGGCGAAGCGGTCCGCCCGCCGGCCCTCGGACAGGCACTCGGTCTGGGCGACGGAGTCGGGCTCCAGGACGACGATGACCTCGGCGGAGCCCAGCCCGGCGGCGAACCGGTCGATCCAGGCGTCGTACGCGTCGAGGTCGGGCGCCCCGCCCCGGGAGTAGCCGCCGCAGTCCCGGCCGGGTATCGCGTACGGCACGAGGACGGGCACCCGTCCCTGCGCGGCCCCGCCCGAGGTCACGGCGGCGACCCGGGCGGTGACGGTGTCCGGCGCGTAGTCGGCGAACCAGACGGCGGCCGGCTGCTCCGCGATACGGGACGCGATGACCGCGCGGCGGGGATCGCCGGAGTTGGACCGGACCCAGTTCAGCACCTGGGAGTCCGGGTGCCGGTAGAGCCTGCCGGTCACGGCGGTGCGCTCCTTGTCCTGGTCGGCCCGTCCGGTCCGTGACAGGGACGGTGTGGGGCTCGCGCTGCGCTTCGGAGAGGGCGTGGGAGAAGCGGACTCCGCGGCGCTCGACGCGGCTGTCGACGGCTCGGCGGGCAGCGGCGCCAGGCGGGGCGAGGCCGACACCTCGGGGCGTGCGGCCTCGTCGGCGGCCCGCCTGTCACTCACGGCGGAGAGGGCCCCCGCGACCGCTCCGGCCATGACCACGACCGAGGCCGCCACGACCATCGCGCCGCGCCGGGCGGCGCGCCTGCGCTCGGCCCGGCGGGCGGCCAGGCGCTGCGCACGTGAGCCTGACACGGTGCCGCTCCCCCTCCCCCTGCGGCGGGCGGTGTTCCCCCGTTTCGGGGAAGCGCCGGGCCCGCCAGTACTCCCGGCAGCCTAGAGCTGGGACTCTGCCCGCATGCCGCGATGCGAACAAGTCCCCCCAGCCGTGGACACTCCGGTCGACGCAGTCATCTCCCGTATGCGCGCCCTCGACGCGGCCCTGCACCCCCGGGACGGGGTGGCCGTCTTCAATCGCGTCTACCTCTCGGTCACGGAGGCGGTGGACCGGTACGTCGACACCGGGCGGTTCGCGGACCCGTACGCCGCGATCACGCTGGACGTACGGTTCGCGCGGCGGTACCTGGACGCCGTCGACGCGATGGTGGACGAACGGCTTCCGCCCGCCTGCTGGAGACCGCTGTTCCAGTTCCGCCGCCATCCCGGTGTACGGCCGTTGCAGTTCGCGCTGGCGGGCATCAACGCGCACATCGGGCACGATCTCGCGCTGGCCGTCGTGGACACCTGCCGTACGCTCGGCTGCGCACCGGCCGAGCTGGAGGACGAGTTCGACGCGGTGGGCGATCTCCTCGTCTCGCTGGAGGAGCGCATCCGCGAAGATCTGATGCCGGGCCCCGACCTCCTCCAGATCGCCGATCCGCTGACCCACCTGCTCGGCTCATGGAGTCTGGACCGGGCCCGTGACGCCACCTGGACGGCGGCCCGGGCGCTCTGGGCGCTGCGCGACTTTCCCGACGTCGCCGAGGAGTTCACCGAGCGCCTGGACACGGCGGTGGGCTTCGCGGGGCGCATGCTGCTCACGCCCCTGAGCGAGCCGCTGCTTCGCCGTCAGTCCTCGGGCAGCTCGACGGGCGCGATCTCGTCGTAGACGTCGCCGGGGCCCGGGTTGGTCGGGTCGGTCGTGCCGCCGAAGTGGTGCATGACGCCCCAGACCGCGTTGAGGGCGGTCTGGACGGCGCCCTCGGCCCAGCCGGCCGTCCAGGAGATGTCGTCACCGGCGAGGAAGATGCCGCGCTTGTCCTCGGGCAGCCGGTCCTGCATGAAGTGCGTGAACAGGCGCCGCTGGTAGCGGTAGTGGCCGGGCAGGTTGGCCTTGAACGCGCCCATGAAGTAGGGCTCGTTCTCCCAGGAGACCGTCACCGGGTTGCCGATGATGTGCTTGCGGATGTCGACCTTGGGATAGATCTCGCCGAGCGACTTCAGCATGACCTCCATCCGCTCGTTCGCGGACAGCGGCAGCCACTTCAGGCTGTCGTCGCACCAGGTGTAGGAGAGGCAGATGACGGCGGGCTTGTCCGGGCCGTCGTCGAGCAGGTACGTGCCGCGCGTCATGCGGTCGGTGAGCGTCATCGACATGACGTCCCGGCCGGTTTCCTCGTCCTTGTCCAGCCAGAACGGGCGGTCGACCGGGACGAACAGCTTCGAGGACTCCATGTAGTGGGTGCGCTCGATCGCCGTCCAGTGGTCGATCGGGAAGAGCGAGTCGTCACAGGCGATCTTCGACAGCAGCATCCAGGACTGGGCGGTGAAGATCGCCGCCTGGTAGGTGCGGATGTCGCCCTGCGCGTCGGTCACGGTGATGCGGTTGCCGGCCGTGCGGTGCAGGCGGGTCACAGCCGGGCGGGGCTCGCCGCCCTCGTGCAGGCTCGCGAGCGAGGTCCCCTGCGCCCAGTGGACGATCTTCACCGGCTCGCGCTCCCACAGGCGCAGCGGCAGCTGCTGGGAGCCGCCGACGATGCCGCGGTGGTGGTCGTCGGCCTCGGTGTAGACGACGCGGAGGATCTCCAGGATGGAGTTGGGGAAGTCGGTGTCCCAGCCGCCCGTGCCGAAGCCGACCTGGCCGAAGATCTCGCGGTGCCGGAAGGACTTGAACGCCTCGGAGTCGCAGAGGAAGCCGTAGAAGGTCTGGTTGTCGAGCTTCTCGACGAGCCGGGACCAGATCTCGCGGATGCGCGGCACGTCCCGCTCGCGCAGGGCCCGGTTCATGTCGGAGAAGTCGGCGCCCTCCTCCAGGCACCGGTTCCAGGCCTCGGCGACGTCCCGGTACACCTGCGGCAGGTCGTCGATCGTCTCGGCGTAGTGCGACTCGCCCTTGAGGTCGACGACGGTCGACGGGGTCGCCTCCGCCAGGGGGTTGGGGAAGGACCGCGTCTGAAGGCCGACCAGGTCGATGTAGTGCTGGAGGGCGGTGGAGGACGGCGGGAAGCGCATCGCGCCCATCTCGGCGGTGAGGGACTCGTCGCACCCGTCGAAGCCCACGGTCCGCAGCCGGCCGCCGATCCGGTCAGCCTCGTACACGACCGGCTTGAGGCCCATCTTCATCAGCTCGTACGCGGCGACGATGCCGGACAGGCCGCCGCCGATGACCGCGACCTCGGTGCCGTGCTCCGTCGCGGGTATCTGCCCGAGCCCGGCCGGGTGGGCGAGGAAGTCGTCGTAGGCGTACGGGAAGTCCGGGCCGAACATGGTGATCGGCGGCTGCTGCGCGTCAGCGTGCTCGACGGCGTTGGGCACGGTGGACGTCATGGGGTGCGGACTCCTTGCACGGGTACGAACGGGCGGTACAGGTTCAGGGGGTTCAGACGAGCGGGCCGTACAGGCCGGGCCGCCGGTCCCGCAGATACGGGTTGTTCTCGCGCGACGCGGCGAGGAAGGCCGGGTCGGTGTCGGCGAGCACGAGTTCCTCACCGCGTCCGGCCCGGGTCCTGGCGACCCCGTCGGGCCCGGCGAGCGTGGACAGTCCCACGAACTCGAACTCGCCTTCCTGACCGACGCGGTTGACGTACGCGACGTACATCTGGTTCTCGAAGGCCCGCACCGGGATCATCGACTCGGCGACGAACTGGAACGGGTGCATCTGCGCGGTCGGGACGACCAGCAGGTCGGTGCCGGCCAGGGCGTGGGCCCGGACGTTCTCCGGGAACTCCACGTCGTAGCAGATCAGGATGCCGACACGGAGACCGTCGATCTCGGTCTGGACGACCGGCTGGTCGCCCGGCGTGAAGTGGTCGCGCTCGAAGCAGCCGAACAGGTGCGTCTTGCGGTAGTTCGCGAGACGGATGCCGTCGGCGGAGATCATCTGGGCGGAGTTGAACACGGCGTCGCCGTCGCGCTCGGGGTAGCCGTAGGCGATCGCCAGGCCGTGGTTCGTGGCGATCTCGGCGATCGCGTCCGCGCAGTCGCCGTCGGCGGGCTCGGCGAGCCGGCCGATGTCGTCACCGATCGCGTAGCCGGTCAGGAACATCTCCGCCGTGACGAGCAGCCCGGCGCCCGCGGCGGCGGCCCGGTCCGCGGCCTCGTCGAGGATCTTGAGGTTCTCGACGGTGGAGCCGGGGCGGCCGGAGCTCTGGAGCAGGGCGGTGCGCATGGCTGTTCCTCACCGGGCGGAAGGGTGGTTGTGGGGGCCATGTAGACGGTACGGGCGGCTGAGCAGGGCGGACAAGAAGAAGCCATTGCGCGCCGATGAGCGGTTTGTTGCGTGCTCCCGGACTGAACGGCGATTCGTTGCGTCGCCGAGGTCGTAGGCCGGCTCGTCCCTGGGGTGCAGGGCGGTCCGGGATCCCCCGCCGGTCGGCGGAGGCGGGGTCCCGACTCGGGTGCGATGTGGCGCGGGCGGGGCCCGGCGAGAGTTGAGACCGTCAGCTCGACCTGCCGAAAGGACCGCGATGAACCGCCGTACGAAGACCGTCGTGCTCGGCTCCGCCCTGCTGCTCGCCGTCGGAGGGGCCTCGGCCGCCACCGCCTCCGGCAGCCCGTCCCGGCAACCGGAGGCCGTCGCCGTCTCCGAAGCCCCGGCGCCGCAGCGGGAGGCCGCCGCGCTCACCGGCACCGCCAAGCTGTACCGCTCGGACGGGGACGACATCACGTTCTCGTTCGACGCGCATCTGGCGGCGAAGGACACCGCCGTCCCGATGGAGGCCACCGGCACCTTCGAGTTCAGCCACTACCTGAACGGCAAGGGCGCGTGGGCGAAGGCGAGAGTCGACTGCCTGGTGACCGGCGGCAAGGTCGCTGTCGTCTCCGGCATCATCACCGACTCCGATCTGCCGGACGCCGAAGGCCAGCGGGTCGGCGTCACCGTCCAGGACCTCGGCCGTCACGACCGGCTCGGCTACAGCTGGATGGCGTCGGGCCGTCCTGGCGAGGGGAACGAGCCGCCGAAGTGTGCGAGTGCCGCCCCCTTCGAGAAGGTGAAGAAGGGGACGGGCGACTTCAAGGTCGTGCCGTGGCAGCCCAAGCTCTAGCCAGCGCCAGTGCCGTCACCAGGTAGGGAACCGCCAGCACCGCGAAGACGGTGCTGTGCGCCAGGCCCGAGCCGAGCAGCGCGTACACACCGAACGTGGCGACCGTGGCGAGTTCAGTGCCCAGGCTCGCCACGGAGGTGAGCGTGGCCCGGCGGGACTCGTCGATCCGGTGCTGGAGGCGGACGTCGGCCAGCACCTCCGCCAGCTGGAACCCGGCGAAGGCGAGGCTCACGAGAACGATGCCGGCCGGTGAGCGGGCCGCCGCGCCCACGGCCAGAGCGAGTGCGGCGCCCGCGAGCAGCACCGCGAGCCCGGCCGTGCCGAGGCGTTCGGCCGGTCCGGCCAGGAGGCTGCCGAGGGTGACGCCCGCCCAGATGAGCATGATCAGGTAGGGCACCGTCGCCTCGGCGACGCCGAGGTCCCGGACCAGCAGTGGGGTGTACTCGTCGAGTGCGCCCCACACGGCGGCCACGGCCGGGACCAGCAGCAGGGCGCCGCGCACCGAGCGGTCCCGGCGGGCCTCGGCGAGCCCGGTCCGCAGGGTCGTCGCCCAACTGCCGCCGGCGGCCTCCGGCCGCGTCCGGTGCTCGGGGAAGCGGGTGGCGGTGACGGCGGTCAGCACACAGGCCAGGACGCTCGCGGCACCGACGGCCGCGTAGCCGCCCCGGGTGAGGACGGGCCCCGCGAGGCCGATGGAGGTCACGGTGCCCAGCAGCCGCGCGGCCCGGGCCCGGCCCATGGTCCGCGCGTAGCGGCCGGCGACGCCGAGCCGGTCCAGCTCGTCGTACACCAGCGCCTCCAGCGCACCGGAGCCGAGCGCGCCGCCCGCACCCCACAGGACGAAGCCGAACGCGAAGGCCCCGTACGAGGGGACGACCACCCAGAGGGCGAAGCCGGCGGCGGTGAGCAGCGGGCCGATCCACAGCAGCCTGCGACGCGACACGGCGTCCGCCCAGGCCCCGGAGGGCACTTCCAGCACCACCGCGGTGAGCGACCACAGGGCGAACAGGGAGGAGATCTGCCAGAGCGACATGCCGGTGTCGGCGAACAGCAGCGCGTACACCGGGTAGAGCAGGACGAAGTCGTCGAGGAACGCGTAGCCGTACAGCGTGCGCGTCAGTCGGCGGACACCGGTCGCGGGCACGCGTGCGGGTGAGAGTGTCATGAGGCCTTCCCGGAAGGACGGATCGGACGCCGGAGGTACGGCGTCCGAGGCGGTCCTCGGGAGGCACGGCTGGTGGATCAATGTCGCCAGGTCATGGCACCCAGGCTAGAGGCGTCACACGGGACGGGCCACAGACTTACGTGGGCGATCCCGACGAGAAGCGCCGCAGCAGCGGCGACAGCACGAGCACGGACTTGGTCCGCTCGACGAACGGCTCCCCGGCGATCCGCTCCAGGACCCGCTCGAAATGCCGCATGTCGGAGGCGAAGACCTGGGCGATCGCGTCCGCGTCCCCGGTGACGGTGGACGCGGCCACGACCTCCTGGTACCGCTCGAGGCCCCGCTGGATGGTCTCCGGGGAGGTGTTGCCGCGGCAGTAGATCTCGACGAACCCCTCGGTCTCCCAGCCGAGGGCGCCCGGGTCCACCCGTACGGTGAAGCCGGTGATGGCTCCGGTGGCGCGCAGCCGGTCCACCCGCCGTTTCACGGCGGGCGCGGACAGGCCGACGATCTGGCCGATGTCGGCGTAGGAGCGGCGGGCGTCCTCGGCGAGGGCGTGCACGATGCGTTCGTCGAGATCGTTCAGCACAGTGGGTCGGTCACTTTTCGGATGGTGCGAGTCGGGAACGGCGGTAGCCGTACACGAAGTAGAACACGAGCCCGGCGGCCATCCAGACACCGAAGACCACCCAGGTGACGGCCGACAGGCTGCCCATCATCCACAGGCAGAAGCCGAAGCCCAGCGCGGGCAGGACCGGGGAGAGCGGCACCCGGAAGGTGCGGGGCATGTCCGGCTTGGTGCGGCGCAGCACCACGACGGCCACGTTGACGAGCGCGAAGGCGAACAGGGTGCCGATGCTGGTGGCGTCGGCGAGCTGGCCGAGCGGGATCGCGGCGGCCAGGACACCGCAGAACAGCGACACGATGAGGGTGTTGGCACGGGGGGTCTTGGTCTTCGGGTGGACCCTGGAGAAGACCTTCGGCACCAGCCCGTCGCGGGACATGGCGAACAGGATGCGGGTCTGGCCGTACAGCACGGTCAGCACGACGCTCGCGATGGCGATGACGGCACAGAAGGCCAGCAGGGTGCCCCAGAAGGTCTGCCCGGTGACCTCGCGCATGATCTGGGCGAGGGCGGCCTCGGAGTCGGTGAAGCCCTTCCACGGCTTGGCCCCGACCGCGACGGCCGCGACGAGGACGTACAGGGCCGTGACGATGACCAGCGACAGCATGATCGCGCGCGGCAGGTCGCGCTGGGCGTTCTTCGCCTCCTCACCGGCGGTGGAGGCGGCGTCGAAGCCGATGTAGGAGAAGAACAGCGTGGCACCGGCGGCGCTGACCCCGGCCATGCCGAGCGGCATGAAGTTCTCGTAGTTGCCGGAGCGGAAGCCCTGGACGCCGATGGCGCAGAACATCACCAGCGCGGCGATCTTCACGATGACCATGACGGTGTTGGCGCGGGCGGACTCGCGGGCGCCGCCCAGCAGGAACGCCATCGCGAGCAGCACGACGATCAGCGCCGGCAGGTTGAACACGCCGCCGTCACCGGGCGGGGCGGACAGCGCGGCCGGGATGGTGACGCCGATGGTGCCGTCGAGCAGCTCGTTGAGGTACTCGCCCCAGCCGACGGCGACGGCGGCGACCGAGACGCCGTACTCGAGGACCAGGCACCAGCCGCAGATCCAGGCGATCAGCTCGCCCATCGTTGCGTACGCATACGAGTACGAGGAGCCGGCGACCGGGATGGTGCCCGCCAGCTCGGCGTAGGACAGGGCCGAGAACAGGGCGGTCAGGCCGGCGATGACGAAGGAGAGCGTGACGGCCGGGCCCGCCTTGGGGACGGCCTCGCCGAGCACGACGAAGATGCCGGTGCCGAGGGTGGCACCGATGCTGATCATGGTGAGCTGCCAGAGCCCGAGGGAGCGCCGCAGCGAGCCTCCCTCGCCCTGGCCACCCTCCGCCACCAGGCGTTCCACCGGCTTGCGGCGCATGAGGCGCGCGCCGATGCCGGGGGATGCGGATGCGGCTGTCTGGCCTGGGTTCTGCGGGGGTGCGCCTTGGTCGAGCACGCGCTGGCTCCTTTTCGCTGCCGGTCAGGGCGGCAGGGACCGGCGGCACCCCAGAGCAGGGACCCACCGAGCGGGGTCCCTGCCACGCCACGTACGAGGCGACAGCCTACGAGCATCGGCGTTGCTGGTGAAATGCAGCAACCTTGCGCAGTCCTGCAAGATCATTGCGTTCCTCGCGATCGGCCGGAGGTTCGTTGCGCGGTTGCTTTCGTCCGTTGCGCAGGGCTTGTTCAGGGCAGCTCTTTCACGAGGAACGTCAGCTTCTCGACACATTCGCGCGTGACGCCCTCGTGGTCCTCGTACGACCAGCGGCCGAGGTAGGGGGCGAGGGCCTGGTAGCCGAGCCGGGCGTACAGGGCCGCGGCGCGCGGATTGTCGTCGGCGACGCCGAGTCCGACGGCCGTGCGCCCCCGCGTACGGGCCCGCTCCTCGGCCGCCCGGAGCAGGGCGCTGCCGATGCCGCGCGAACGCAGCGTCTCGGGCCACACGCTCAGCGCGTTGATCTCCGGGCAGCCGGGCCGCGCCGCCCGCACCGTCGCGTCGTCACAGCCGCCCCAGCGCACCTCCGCATGACCGACGGGCCGCCGGCCGTGCCAGGCGACGAGATACGTGCTCAGGCCCCGTTCCTGGCGCTCGAAGCGACGCGCGTGGAACGAGGTGGCGCCCGGGGAGCCGATGCACCGGTCGAGCACCTCGACGTCGGCTGCCCGGCACACGGTGATCTCCATGGCGTACGACGGTAGGCCGTGCGCACGCACGAAGCCCCCGATTTTTCATCGGGGGCTTTGCATGCACGAAAGCGCTGGGCGCCTCAGCTCCAGCTGGCGTGCAGCGGCTTGCCCTCGGCGTAGCCGGCGGCGCTCTGGATGCCGACGATGGCCTTCTCGGCGAACTCCTCCAGGGAGCCGGCCCCGGCGTAGGTGCAGGAGGAGCGGACGCCCGCGATGATCGAGTCGATCAGGTCCTCGACGCCGGGGCGGGCCGGGTCGAGGAACATGCGGGAGGTGGAGATGCCCTCCTCGAACAGCGCCTTGCGGGCCCGGTCGTACGCCGACTCCTCCGAGGTGCGGTTGCGCACGGCACGGGCGGAGGCCATGCCGAAGGACTCCTTGTAGGCGCGCCCCTGGGCGTCGTGCTGGAGGTCGCCCGGGGACTCGTAGGTGCCGGCGAACCAGGAGCCGACCATCACGTTGGACGCACCGGCGGCGAGGGCCATCGCCACGTCGCGCGGGTGCCGGACGCCACCGTCGGCCCACACGTGCTTGCCGTACTTCCGCGCCTCGGCGGCGCACTCCAGCACGGCGGAGAACTGCGGCCGGCCGACGCCGGTCATCATGCGCGTGGTGCACATGGCGCCGGGCCCGACACCGACCTTGACGATGTCGGCGCCCGCCTCGATCAGGTCGCGCACGCCCGCCGCGGCCACCACGTTGCCCGCGGCGATCGGCACCTGCGGGTCGAGGTCGCGCACCAGCTTCAGGGCGCTGACCATCGACTCCTGGTGGCCGTGCGCGGTGTCGATGACGAGGGTGTCGACGCCCGCCTCCAGCAGTTGCTGGGCCTTGCCCGCGACGTCGCCGTTGATGCCGACGGCGGCGGCGACCCGCAGCCGCCCCTGCGCGTCGGTGGCCGGCTGGTAGAGCGTGGCGCGCAGGGCGCCCTTGCGGGTGAGGATGCCGGCGAGCGTGCCGTCCGGGTGCACCGCGGGGGCGTAGCGGCGGTTGGCGTGGTCGAGGGTGTTGAATGCCTCTCCCGGGTCCATGCCGGCGTCGATGAGCAGCAGGTCCTTGGACATGACCTCGGCCAGCTGTGTGAAGCGGTCCACGCCGGACAGGTCGGAGTCGGTGACCACGCCGATCGGCTTGTGGTCCTCGTCGACGACGACTCCGGCGTTGTGTGCCCGCTTCGGCAGCAGGGCCAGCGCGTCCGCGACCGTCTGGTGGGGGGACAGGATGATCGGGGTGTCCAGGACCAGGTGGCGGCTCTTCACCCAGGAGACGACCTCGGTGACGACCTCGATCGGGATGTCCTGGGGTATGACGACCAGGCCGCCGCGGCGGGCCACGGTCTCGGCCATGCGGCGCCCGGCGATGGCGGTCATGTTGGCGACGACGAGCGGGATGGTGGTGCCCGTGCCGTCCGGGGAGCTGAGGTCGACGGCCTGCCGCGAGCCCACCGAGGAGCGGCTCGGCACCATGAAGACGTCGTCGTACGTCAGGTCGTACCCGGGCTGGATGTCATTGAGGAAACGCACGTGCTGCACATCCCAGTCGTTCAGAGGTGACCCCCTGACCGGCCGGCCAGGGGGAAAGAGCACGTACTTCATTCTCCCACGCCGGGGCTCCGGACGGCCCCCGGCGGATCATCCAGGCTGGTCAGGGGGCTCCTCGGAGGATGCTCCAAGCCCGAGGGTCGAAGGGCCCAGCCTCACGAAGGGCCCAGGGTCACGAAGAGTCCCGGCCCCCGGTCCGTCGCCTCGGCGAAGATCTCCTCCGCGACCTGCCACTCGTCGGGCCGCGTCTCGGCGTAGGCCCGCCAGCCCCGGACGACGACCAGCAGCCCCCGGTCCACGGCCCCCTCGGGCCAGAGGTCCGGGTCGGACAGGCAGTCGGCGAGGGCGTCCCAGTTCCGGCCGAACCACTCGGGCAGGGCCAGGTCACGGGCGCAGCGGTCCATGAGGCCCACCTTGTCCGTGACCCCGTCGAGGTCCAGGGTGACCACGATCCGGCCCGCCGGGTCGTCCATCACCCCTCGCGACTCGCTGACCATCCGTCAGGCTCCGTCCGGGTCGGACCGGTTGAACGCCGACTTGGGCGTCGGCCCCGCCGTCATCAGGTAGTCCGCGGCCGACGTGTCCGTCACCAGGCTGGTGACGAGCCCGGACCGCAGCACCGCGTCGATCGCCGGCCCCTTGCGCTGCCCGCCCGCGATCGCGACGACCTCGGGGACCCGGCGGAGCTGGTCGGCCTTGACGGTGATGCACCGCTCGCCCAGGTCACGTCCGACCCGGCGGCCCTCCGCGTCGAAGAGGTGCGCGGACATCTCGGCGGCGACGCCGAGAGAGGCGTAGTGCGCGCGCTCCTCCTCGGTGAGCATGTCGTGCACCGTGGAGATGCCCGGCTCCCAGGAGCCGATGGAGACGCAGGCGACGGTGACCTTGTCGAAGTGCTCGAAGGCCCGGGCGATCCCCGTCTGGTTGCGCAGTGCCGAGGCCGTGGCCGCGTCGGGCAACAGCATCGGTGCGTAGATGGGGTGGGCGTCCCCGCCGGACACCTGGGCGGCCCGTCGCACGGCCTCGACCGAGCCGCGTTCGGCGGTCCCGGCGTCGTACACACCCGTCAACTGCACGACCGTGCACGGCGGCAGCCGGTCGAGCGCCGCCGCCATGTGGATGGTGGAGCGGCCCCAGGCCAGGCCCAGCACATCACCTTCGTTGACCAGTTCGCCGAGCAGGTCGGCGGCCACCTCTCCCAGGTTCTCGGGGTCGGGTGTCTCCTCGGCCTCGGCCGGGGACTCGACCACGACGGCGTGCCTGAGGCCGTAACGGGCGCGGAGCGCGTCCGAGCGCTCGGCGTCCAGTTCCGCAGGCACACGGATCTCGATACGTACGAGATCCCGTTCGAGGGCGGTTTCCAGGACCCGGGCCACCTTGAAGCGGCTGACGCCGAACTCCTCCGCGATCTGGATCTTGGACTTGCCCTCGAGGTAGAAGCGGCGGGCCATGGCCGCCGCCTGCACCAGCTCAGCGGGTCCCATCCGCATGGCTGACCGGCCCGCCGACATACCCGACACGGCGATCTCCTCACTGCTGTTCACACTCTGGATTCGCCGTTCATCCTTGCAGATCCGGCGCGGTCGATCAGCCCTGATGAGAGCCGTTCACTTTGCTGTGGCTCAGTGGTCGCAGGCCCAGGAGGCCTTCGCCGTCGCCGCCTCGGCCTGCGTGCGTAGTGCACGTACCGCCTCGGCCGGGTCGTTTGCCCCGTAGACCGCCGATCCGGCCACGAAGACATCGGCTCCGGCGTCGGCGCAGCGCTCGATGGTGGAAGCGGAAACTCCGCCGTCGACCTGGAGCCAGAGCTCCAGTCCGTGCTTGCTGATCAACTCGCGGGTGCGGCGAATCTTCGGAAGCATGATGTCGAGGAAGGCCTGTCCCCCGAAGCCCGGTTCGACCGTCATGATCAGCAGCATGTCGAGCTCGGGGAGCAGGTCCTCGTACGGCTCGATGGGGGTCGCGGGCTTCAGCGCCATGGAGGCGCGGGCGCCCTTGGCGCGGATCTCCCGGGCGAGCCGGACCGGGGCGGCGGCGGACTCGACGTGGAAGGTGACGGAACCGGCCCCCGCTTCCACGTACTGCGGCGCCCACCGATCGGGGGCCTCGATCATCAGATGGCAGTCCAGCGGAGTGTCCGTCGCTCGGGCGAGCGACTCCACGACCGGCACGCCGAGCGTGAGGTTCGGGACGAAATGGTTGTCCATGACGTCGACGTGGAGCCAGTCGGCTCCCTCCACGGCCTTCGCCTCGTCCGCGAGGCGGGCGAAGTCTGCGGACAGGATGCTGGGGTTGATCTGCGCGGCCATGTCCTTAGCCTATGCGTTGCGCTGTGCTTGGGCGGTGGGGGTCCCAGGACTCGCGGTCGCCGCCGGGTGCGGGTCGTGTGTGGCTGGTCGCGCCCGCGCGGCGGAGCCGCCATCGACACGGCCCCGCGCCCCTCAAGGGCATCGGTGCGGAGGTCTTCATGACGAGCAACCGGGGCATCGGGCATCTGGTCTGTGGGCGGCGGGCCAAGTGGCTGGTACTCGGTCTGTGGGTGGTCGTCCTGTTCGTGGCGGCGCCGTTCGCGATGAAGCTCACCGACGCCCAGGACAACGACGCGGCGTCCTGGCTGCCGGGGTCCGCGGAGTCCACCCAGGTCCTGGAACTGTCGAAGGACTTCCGTCCCGAGCAGATCCCCGCGGTCGTCGTCTACGCCCGGGACAGCGGGCTCACCGCACAGGACCGCGCGCAGATCACCGCGGACGCGGCACGGCTGAGGCAATTGCGCGACCACGGCATCCGGGGCACGGAGACCCGGGGGCCCGTCTACGACCGGCCGGCCGATCCCCGGGCCGCGGAGATCCTCGTACCGATCACGATGAACGAGAAGGGCTGGGAGCGGATCGCGCCCGCGGTCGACTCCATGCGGGACGTCACCGGCCGCAGTCACGGTGGCCTCTCCGTGCACATCACCGGGCCGGGCGGCACGTCGGCGGACCTCTCCAAGGCCTTCGCGGGCATCGACTCGACGCTGCTGGTGGCGGCCATGAGCGTCGTCATCGTCATGCTGCTGATCACCTACCGCAGTCCCAGCCTGCTGCTGGTCCCGCTGCTCGCCGTGATCGCCGCGCTGTTCACCGCGCAGGCGCTGATCTATCTCCTCGCCGAACACGCCGACCTGACGGTCAACGGGCAGAGCGCCGGCATCCTCACGGTGCTCGTGTTCGGCGCGGGGACGGACTACGCGCTGCTGCTCGTGGCGCGCTACCGGGAGGAACTGCGCCGCCACGAGGACCGGCACGAGGCGATGGCGCTCGCCCTGCACCGGGCGGGCCCCGCCGTGCTCGCCTCCGGCGCGACGGTCGTGCTGAGCATGCTGGTGCTGCTGGTCGCGGAGATGAACTCCACCAGCGGCCTGGGCCCGGTCGCGGCGATCGGGGTGGCGGTCGCCCTGCTGGCGATGATGACCCTCTTCCCGGCCCTGCTGGTGATCTTCGGCCGCTGGATCTTCTGGCCGGTGATCCCGCTCTTCGGCTCGGCCGACCCCACCGGGCGCGGCTTCTGGGCCCGCACCGGCCGCGGTATCGCCCGCCGTCCGCGCACGGTCTGGGCGGTGACGGCTGTCGTCCTCGCGGTCTGCTCGCTCGGTCTCGTCCAGCTGCGCGCGGCGGGCATCGGCAACGCGGACGCCTTCACGGACAAGCCGGACTCGATCGTCGGCCAGGAGGTATCCGAGCGGTACTTCCCCGCCGGCAGCGGCAACCCGCTCGTCATCGTCTCCGACCAGGCGCAGGCGCGGCAGGTGGGTCGCGCGGTCGCAGGGACCGAGGGCGTCGTGCCGGCCTCGCTCGGCCTGCCCCCGGGTACGAGACCCGTGTTCGAGGGCAAGGTGCTGTTCGAGGCGACCCTGGCCGACCCGGCGGACAGCGAGGCGGCCAAGCAGACCGTCGAAAGGGTGCGGGACGCGGTGCACGCGGTGCCGGACGCGGACGCCCTGGTGGGCGGCGGCACGGCCGGGCTCATCGACATGGACGAGGCGACGACCCGCGACAACATCGTGATCATCCCGCTGGTTCTGGCCGTCGTCCTGCTGATCCTGTGCGCGCTGCTACGGGCCCTGATCGCCCCGCTGCTGCTGGTCGGGACGGTGATCCTGTCCTTCACGGCGGCCCTGGGCATCAGCGCCCTGGCCTTCCGTCACGTCTTCGACTATGCGGGCGAGGCGACGGACTTCCCGCTGTTCGTCTTCGTCTTCCTGGTCGCCCTGGGCATCGACTACAACATCTTCCTCACCACCCGCATCCGCGAGGAGGCGGCCCGTCAGGGCACCAGAGCGGGCGTCGTCGCCGGCCTGGCCGCCACCGGCGCGGTCATCACCTCCGCCGGCCTGGTCCTCGCCGGCACCTTCGCCGCCCTCGGCACCCTCCCGATGGTCGCCTTCGCCGAGATCGGCTTCGCGGTCGCCCTCGGCGTCCTCATCGACACGTTCGTCGTGCGCTCGGTCCTGGTGACGTCGTTGTTCCTGGACGTGGGCCCTAAGGTGTGGTGGCCGCACCGGCTGGCCAGGGAGGACGGCGGCGCGCGAGCGGGCCGCCTGGCCGAGCAGGGGGCGGCGAGAGAGCTCACGGACTGAGAGCGCCGGTCGGTCAGGGCTCAGCGGCGCCTCCCGCCGGTCCGGGGACTTTCCGTCAGCGCCTTCATGTGCCGTGCGGTGGTCGAGGTGTCCGGGTGGGTCAGACCCAGCACACGTACCTGATCCGCCAGTACATCGGAGAAGAGCGCGCACCCGCGGTCCCTGTCGCGCCGCGCCGTGAGGCCGGCGATGCCGACACGGAGGCTCAGCGTGTCGCGGTGGTCGGGACCCAGCACCCGGATGTGGTCGGGCAGAAGCTCGTCGAGCAGTCGTAGAGCTCGCCGCGGGCTGCCCGCCCCCGCGGTCTCCAGGGCGTGGCAGGCACGTGCCTGGAGCGTGGCCGGATGCTCCGGGCCGAGGACCCGACGCCGGGCCTCGATCACAGCGGCCCACAGCTTCACTGACTGCTGGGCGTTCCCCAGCCTGCCGGTCGTCTCCGCGATGGCCGCACGCGTCGAGAGCGCGGCGGGGTGGTCCGGGCCGAGAGCGCGCTCCTCCTCCCGCAGCAAGTCCGTCAGCAGCCGCAGTTCCTCTCGTGGCCGACCTGCCTGCCCCGTCATGATCGCGATGTCGTACCGGGCCTTGAGGGTGTTGGGGTGATCGGGACCGAGGACCCGGAGCCGGGCGGCAAGGATGTCCTCGCTCAGTTCCAGCGCGCGCTGTGGATCGCCTAGGTAGGCGATGCAGTGGGAGAGGTTGCTGCGGGTGATCAGCGTGTCGGGATGCTCCGGGCCGAGCACCCGCTCACGGTCCTTCATCAACTCGGTGAACAACTCGTACGCCCGCTCGACATCGCTCTCCCCTGTCAGCAGGGCGATGTTGTTGCGCACGGCCAGCGTGTCCAGGTGGTCGGGCCCCAGCACCCGCACACGGTCCGGCAGAAGCTCCTCGAAGAGCGCCAGGGCGCGTCGGTTGTCACCGGCCTCCGCCGTCCAGAGGGCGATGTTGTGCCGGGTGGTGAGCGTGCTGTGGTGATCCGGCCCCAGAACACGAACACGGTCGGGGAGCAGTTCGAGGCTCAGTTCGAGGGCTCGTGCTGGATTTCCGGCCTCTCCGCTCCACAAGCCGATGTTGCTGCGGACGGTGAGGGTGAGGACGTGATCGGGGCCCAGTACACGTTCGATGTCCGGCAGCAGGGCGGTGCATTGCTTCAGCGCCCCTGCGGCATCCCCCGCCACGCCCGTCGCCGCTGCCAGGTTGGCCCTCGTGAGCAGGCTCAGGGTGCTGCCGTCCGCGGCTCCCTGGTGGGCCGCGTACATCTCCACGGCCTGTTGCAGATCGCCCGCGATGCCGGTGTGCGCGGCCACGTTGTGGTGAGCGATGGAGGTGAGGGGATGGTCCGAGCCGTACGTCTCCTCGATGACTCGGTGCCAGTGCTGCCACTGCCGCACATTGTCCGCGGGCACCTGCGACGGGCGCGCGGCGAGCCGCTCCAGAGCCTCCATGTGGGCGCCGGACCGCCACAGATGCTCGGGCTCGGCCCGTCGCGCGTAGTCCTGAAGGGGCTCATGGGACACGGCCGGGGTGTACTCGGCGGCGGGGGCCAGGCGGGCGAGCACTGCGGCCAGTGCCCCGTGCCCGGCGACCACGTCCAGCGAGTAGGCCGACTCGGTCCCGTTCGTGAGGTGCTCGATGAGCGAGGAGTGGAAAAGGCCGTACAGCCAGGTGTCGGAGGTGTCGCCGCCGACCGGGGCCCGGACCACGAAGCGGCGCAGCGGGCTCGGCAGACCGTCGTCGAGGTGGCTCTCGTCGATGTCGGTGGCTCCTATCTCGGCGCAGGCGGCGAGGAGGAGTTCCCGGGGCAGGACGGCGCCCGGGCCCGCGGCGGCCAGTACGGTGAACAGCGCCCTGACCAGGGCGCCCGGCGCGTCCCAGGCCCTGCCGCCCTCCAGAGCCTCGTCGAGGACCAGGTCGTAGACGGCTCCCAGGCCCTGGGGCACTTCGTGCGCTGCCATGAAGGGGTGGGCCCGTACCTGGTCGGCCAGCAGGGAAGCGACCAGCCAGCTGCCGTCAGCTGCTTCGACGATCGGGTCCAGGAGGTGTTCGGGAACTTCCTGGTCCTCAAGTGACCGGCGTACCTCGGCGTCCGGCGCCGCCTCGAGTCTCAGGGTGACGTCGGATGTGGGAACCGCCCCCGGGCGCGCCGAGAGCACCAGACGTACGTCCGCCCCGTCTCCGGACCGGGACCGAAGGCGCTCCACCAGATCGGTGATCTCTGCCGCGGCGCTCTCTGCGAGCTGGTCGTAGCCGTCCAGGGCGATGCGGACGAGGACACCCGGAAGCCGGCCCAACGGGCCGAGCAGCAGCCGTTCGGCCAGCGGCAGCTCCTCCCACTCGGCACTGGGCACCGAGGCCTCGTGGTCGGCGACGGCCTCGGTGAACCCGGGAACCGTGATGCCGAGTTGCCAGGCGAGGTCCCGGGCCACCCGGTCGCTCGTCTCCTGCCGCCTGAACAGCCGCAACCCGTGGACGAACCCCTGGGGCACGACGCCGGTGGCCACCTCCGGCCTGGTCAGAGCGGCAAGCAGGGTGGTCTTCCCGTACCCGGCGGGACCGCTCACCACGACGTACTTGTGCGAGCGAGAGGCCTTGACCAGCTCCGAGAGCGATGCAGTGGGCCGGAAGTGCCGCAAGGCCTCGCGCAACGCGGGGAGATCGGCCCGGCACATGGCCGGCAATGAGCCGGTCTGCGGCACGAGAGCGGCGTTGCGCGACACCCACGGAGCCACGCCGGCCTTGATGCCGTTCAGGGACAGCAGAGCGGGTTGCTGCCGGCGTTCGAAGCGCTCGGCAGCCCGCTTGAGGTCGTCCGCCACGAACCGCTCGCCCCAAGCGATGTGGCCGTACCGCAGCAGTCCCTCCGTGCTCCGGCTGAAGCCGCAGTCGTAGGCAGGCTCGTCGAGGTTGGCCGCCGAGAGGATCTGTATCCGGCGCCGCAGGTCGGCGTTCAGTCCGGTCCAGCCGGCCGCGGCCTCGGCCAGCCCCGCTCCGGACATGCACGCGTCCAGCAGCAGGACGAGCTCCGGATCCGGGTGGGCGGCGAGCAGTTCCTTCAGATGCCGCACCAGTGCGTACGGACCCTCCGGGTGCCCCGGAGAGGGGGTACACCCCTCCGGAAGGGCGTAGAAGTCTCCGTTGGCGGCCATCCCGTGACCGATCCACACGAGCAACAGCGTGCCACCTGCCTGCCCCGCGCATGCCACCGCCTCGGCCACCGCCGCGTAGGTCGTCGTATGGTCCTGGTTCAGCAGCAGCGTCCGGCCGTCGGCGAGGGCCGGACGGCAGCCGCCCCGCAGCGGGTCACGCAGGACGGCGTCGAGGCCCGTCGCGGCCTCGTCCAGCGGACCCAGCGTGCGGTGCACGCCCAGGGCCGTGCACTGCGATGCGATCACCAGCGAGAAGCGGTTCCCCCCGTTGCTCATGACCTCAGCATGGCCACACAGGTCACCATGTCAAATGCTCGCTCCCTTCGTTCAGTTCGGCGGTATGGGGGCAAGCCGCAGTCGTTAGGCTGCTGGAACCGGCGACGCCCCGGCGGGGGCGGCATTCAAGGGGGTTGTGTGAGTCGCATCGTGCTCGTACACGGCATCGGGCAGGAGCAGGAGTCCGCAGACACGCTGGAGTCCAGGTGGCTGCCGGCTCTCGCCGGCGGACTGCGGGTCGCGGGCCACTCCGGCGCCGCCGACCGGCTGTGGCGCGACCGGCGTCCCGGTCACGAGGACTGCCGCATGGTGTTCTACGGCGACCTTTTCCTGGACGCCGGGCAGATGGGTGACGGCCAGAGCGTCGACGATCTACTCCCCGACCAGCAGGAACTGGCCAGTGCGTTGGCGCTGGAATGGCTCCACCGCGCCGAGGAACGCGCGGCGAGCGAAGCGGACCGCGACGAGGCATTCCGACTGATCAGCGCTCTGGACCCGGACGCTCCCGGCCGTCAGGGGGCACGCGCTGCCGGACGGCCGGCGCTGAACGGCCTGGCCCGACTGCGCTGTTCGCACCGGCGGGCATGGCCTTCGCCCAGCGCTTCGTCCACCGGGCCCTCGCCCAGGTGACCCGTTACCTGACCGAGGAGAAAATCCAGGAGGAGGTTCAGCGACGGATCGCCGCGCACATCGGCCCCGAGACGGTGGCCGTCATCGGTCACTCCCTCGGTTCGGTGGCCGCGTTCCAGGCGGCACATCGATCGCGGCACCGGCTACCCCTGCTCCTGACCCTGGGCTCACCCCTCGGCCTGCGGACCCTGGTGTACGACAGGATTCCCGAGGCGAAGACGATCCCGCCCCGCGTCGCCCGGTGGGCCAACTATGCCGACCACGACGACTTGGTCGCGGCGGAACCCGACCTGGCGAAACTGTTCGCCGACCCGTACGGAGCCCTGGAGTCGGACTGGACGATCGACAACGGCGCCGAGCCCCACCGCGCCGAGTCGTACCTGGTCAAGCGCCAGATCGGACAGGCCGTGGGCACCGTACTGGCCTGAGATCCGGACTGCCCGTAGCGGTGGCCCCCGCGTCAGCCGGTCCGGCGAATGAGTGCCAGGTACATGGCGTCCGTGCCGTGCAGATGCGGCCACAGCTGTACGTCGGGCCCTTCGCCCAGGTCCGGTACGCCGGGCAGCAGCGGCCGGGCGTCGACGAGGTCGGTGTCCGGGTACTGCTTGAGGGCGTCGGCGACCACGGCCCTGGTCTCGGCGAGGTGCGGCGAGCAGGTCGCGTAGCCGACGACCCCGCCGACCCGCACCGACTCCAGGGCGGTGCGCAGCAGACCGCGCTGCAACGGCGCGAACCCTTCCAGATCGTCCGGCCGGCGCCGCCAGCGAGCCTCGGGGCGGCGCCGCAGGGCACCGAGGCCGGTGCACGGCACGTCGACCAGGACCCGGTCGAAGCTGCCGGGCCGCCAGGCCGGACGGGTGCCGTCGGCGGCGATCACCTGGTAGGGCCCGGGGTTCCCGTCCAGCGCCCTGGCCACGAGCCCGGCGCGGTGGGTCTGCTTCTCGGAGGCGACGAGCAGCGCGCCCCGCTGTGCCGCGAGGGCACCGAGCAGCGCGGCCTTGCCGCCGGGCCCCGCGCAGCCGTCCAGCCACCGCCGGTCGGGCCCCTCCAGTGGCGCGCCCGCGAGGGCGATCGCGACGAGCTGGCTGCCCTCGTCCTGCACGCCCGCACGCCCGTCCCGCACGGCGGCGACGGCACCTGGCTCGCCGCCCTCGCTGAGCCGCACGGCATACGGCGACCAGCGCCCGGGCACGGCGGCGTCCTCCTCGAGCAGTTCCTCCGCGACGGCCCGCCCGGGCCGCGCCACCAGGGTCACCTCGGGCCGCTCGTTGTCGGCGCGCAGCAGTTCCTCGATGCCGGCGCGCCCGCCGCCGAGGGAGTCCCACAGCGCGGACACGACCCACCGCGGATGCGAGTGGACGACGGCGAGGTGCTCCTCGGGATCCTCGTCGTAGGGCGGCGCGACCCGCTCCAGCCAACCGTCCAGATCGTGCTGCGCGACCTTCCGCAGCACGGCGTTGACGAACTTGGCCCGCCCGTCGCCGAGCACGACCCGCGCGAGCTCGACGGTGGCGGACACGGCCGCGTGGGTCGGGATCCGGGTTCCGAGCAGCTGGTGCGCGCCGAGGCTCAGCACGTCCAGCACCGGCGGGTCGACGTCCCCGAGCGGCCGGTCCACACAGGTGGCGAGCACCGCGTCGTACGTCCCCTGCCGCCGCAGCGTCCCGTACACCAGCTCGGTCGCGAGCGCGGCGTCCCGAGCGTCGAAGTCGTCGTTCTCCCGCGCCTTGCGCAACAGGGGCGGCAGCACGAGGTTGGCGTAGGCGTCCCGCTCGTCCACGGCCCTCAGCGCCTCGAAGGCGAGGATGCGGACGGGGTCCTTCTTGGGCCGACGGTAGGGCTTGCCGGACGGACGGGGCCGACGGGACTGGTCGCTCACGAAAAAGGTGCTCCGGGGGTGAGGTGAAGTGCGCCGTCCAGCCTACGCCGCGCCGGGCACGAACAGGTCGCGGGTGGGTGAGCCCGTGAAGCCGGTGGGTCAGCCCCCGAGCCGCTCCCCTTCGGCGATCCGCACCCCGCGTGCCCAGTCCGCCGCCCGCATCGGCTTCTTGCCCTGCGCCTGCACCCACAGCAGCTCGACGCCGTACGAGCCGGTGCCGACGTACACGTTGTTCTTCTGGGCGGCGATCTGCCCCGGCGCGAGGTTTGTCCGGTCCGGGACGGGGGCGACCTGGACGAGCTTGAGCCGCTCACCGCGGAACAGGGTCCAGGCGCCCGGTGCCGGAGTGCAGCCCCGCACCACCCGGTCGACGCGCAGCGCGGGCGCGTTCCAGTCCAGGTGGGCGTCCTCGACGTTGACCTTCGGGGCCAGGGTGACACCCTCGGCCGGCTGCGGTACGGCCTTCAGCGTGCCGTCCTCGATCCCGTCCATGGTCGCCGCGAGCAGCCCGGCACCGGCGAAGGCCAGCCGGGTCAGCAGGTCCCCGCTGGTGTCGGTGGCCCGGATCTCCTCGGTCACCGTCCCGTACACCGGCCCGGAGTCGAGCCCCTCCTCGATCAGGAAGGTGGACGCCCCGGTGATCTCGTCGCCCGCCATGATGGCGTGCTGCACGGGCGCGGCACCCCGCCAGGCCGGCAGCAGCGAGAAGTGCAGATTGACCCAGCCGTGCGCGGGAACGTCGAGGGCGACCCGGGGCAACAGCGCGCCGTAGGCGACGACGGGACAGCAGTCCGGCCCGATCTCCCGAAGCCGCTCCAGGAACTGCGGGTCCTTCGGCTTGGCGGGCTTCAGCACCTCGATCCCGGCCTCCTCCGCCCGCTCGGCGACGGGCGAGGCGACGAGCCTGCGCCCCCGCCCGGCCGGCGCGTCGGGCCGCGTGACGACAGCGGCCACCTCGTGCCGCCCGGAGGCGAGCAGAGCGTCCAGGGCGGGAACGGCGACCTCGGGTGTACCGGCGAAGACGAGCTTCATGGGGTGGTGGGGGCCTCTCGGGCGGGGACTGTGACGGGCAACGCCCAAGTCTATGAGCCCGAAACCGAAGGCCGCCGACGGCGCCCGGCCCCCGCGGGTGAACCGGACCTCTCAGCTGTGAGTTATGGGCGGTGCGCGGGTGGGAGACCAAGCCGAAGGCCGAAGGCCGAGGCGCACACCCCGCGCAAACAGGCGCACGCACACGCTCCCACGCCCCCACACCGTGACCCACGGAGCGAATCCGCGTTGGTCAAGACAGAGTTGACCACAACGGGCCGCCATCGCGGCCCAATTCCTTTCATCGCCGGTTCGAGAGGCTTGTTCATGGCCGACCACGCAACCCACGACGCCCAGGCTCGGGCCAGCCTGCACTTGCTGGTGCGGGACATCGAGCGGGTCCGCCGGCAGGTGGACGCACTGCGCACGCTCACCGCCCAGTTGGGGAACGTCTACCGCCCGCGCCGCTCCGGCCCCTCCACGGGCTTCGTCGTCTACGGACGCGCGCCCGCCCCGACCGTACGTCTCGCCCAGGAGCTGCGCGACAGCGTCGAGACCCTGGTCACTGCGGCCGTGGACTTCGACCGCTCACTCGGCTTCTCGTGGGACGCCGTGGGCTCCGCGCTGGGCGTCACCAAGCAAGCGGTCCACCGCCGTTACGGCGCGCGCCGCACCACGGCCCAGCCAGCCGCGGCCGAGGCGGAGCGCGCCCCGGAGCCGTCGGGCAACCGCACGGTCAATGTGAACGCCGGCCTCCCCACGGTCCCGACGGTCCCCGCGGCCCGCTCCATGCCCACCCAGCCGACGGCCGGCAGCCCGGCCCTCCGCGACGAGGCGAGGCCGACGGCCTTCCCGGGCCCGCGCAGCGGCTGATCGGACACCGCACCCGGAGCTGCCCTCCCGACCCCGGTCCGGGAGGGCAGCCGCCTACGCGGGCGGCGACGCCTCACCGGAAAGGCGGCACCGGACCCCACCCCCATTGACCGCCCCCATCGCGCTCACCCGATGTCGAGCGGGTCGATCCGCACCCAGACCGCACTCCCGGCCCCACTCCCCCGAGCACCCGCACTCCCCCGGGCGCCGGCACTCGCACTTCCGCTTCCACTCCCGCGAGCCATACGCACAGCCTGCGCGGCCTTCAGCGCGGCGGCCAGCGCCGCGCCCCTCCCCGGCGGCACCCGCAGCAACGCCCGCTCCCACTGCTCCCCGGGCGGTGGCGCCCCCGCCCGCCGCGGTCGCCCCGCAGGCGTCACGGGCAACGGCACCGGCCCCAGCACCTCGGCCTCCGGCGGCAGTTCGGCCGTACGGAGGAAGTCGGCCACCGCCTCCGGCGGCCCGGACACCGCCGCCATCCGCGACACCGGCGGAAAACCCAGCTCCGCCCGCTCGGCCAGTTCCCGCACCGCGTGCCCGACGGGGTCCCACCGGACGAGCGCCTGCACGGGGCGCAGCGTCGGCTCCGCCACGACGACCACCGTGCCTCCGGCCGACTGCGGGCGGACGAGCGCCGCAGCCGCGATCCACCGCCGCAACGCGTCCTCCCCGGACCGCAGATCGGGCCGCCCGAGCATGGCCCACCCGTCCAGCAGCAGCGCCGCCGCGTAACCGCCCTCGGCGACGGGTTCGGCCCCCGGCGTGCTCACCACCAGCGCGGGCGCCTCCGGCACGGTGTCGAGGACGTGTTCACGACCCGAGGTCCGCACCGGAACCGCGGGGAAAGCCCGTCCGAGCTCCTCGGCCGTCCGCCGCGCCCCCACGACCGAGGCGCGCAGCCGGAAGCCCCCGCACTCCGGGCAGTGCCAGCCGCTCTCCTCCCGGCCGCACCAGCCACAGCACAACGCGCCGCCGTCCCGCGCCTCCAGCGGCCCGGAGCAGTGCCGGCACCGCGCGGGTGCCCGGCAGGCGGCGCACGCCATGCGTGGCACGTACCCCCGCCGGGGCACCTGCACGAGCACCGGGCCCTGTCGCAGCCCCTCCCTGACGGCCTGCCAGGCGAGCGTCGGCAGCCGGGCGGCCCGGGCGGCCTCGTCCCGCGCGAGGTCGCCGTCGCCGACGGTACGGACGAGCGGGGCGGCGGCGCGTACCTGGTCCCGTGCGGCGACGAGCGGCCCGGCCCACCCGGTCTCGACGAGCTGCGCGGCCTCCACGGTGCAGCCCCAGCCGCCGAGGAGGAAGCCGCACTTGTCCTGGGCGGCCCGCAGCAGCAGCACCTCCCGTGCGTGCGGCTGCGGGGCGTGCTGCTCGCTGTGGCTGTCGTCTCCGTCGTCCCACAGGGCGACCAGTCCCAGGTCCTGGACCGGCGCGAACATCGCTGCCCGGGTGCCGATCACGGCCCGTACGGACCCCCGCCGCACGGCGAGCCACTGCGCGTACCGCTTCTCGGGCCCCGCGTCGGCGGTGAGCACCGCGTGCCGTCCCTCGCCGAGCAGCGCGGTCAGCGCGGCGTCGACGCGGGCGACCGCCCGCCCGTCGGGCAGGACGACGAGCGCTCCGCGCCCGGAGGCCAGGGTCGCCGCGACGGTGCGTGCCAGCTCCTCGCTCCACTGCGGGCCGGGCAACGCGTTCCACACGGCCCGTGGCGCTCCGCCGTTGGCCAGTGCCTCCAGGAAGGCCGCTCCCCGCTCGTAGCGCTGCCAGGAGCCCGCTCCGGGCGGCGGGGGCGGCGGCTGCGGCGCGGGCGAGGGGCGCTGCTCGGCCCGTGCGTTGCGCGGCGGGACGGCCAGCTGCAGGACGTCGGCCAGGCTGCCCGCGTAGCGGTCGGCGACGGCCCGGGCCAGACCCAGCAGTTCCTCGCTCAGCACCCGCTCGGGCGACACGACCTGGGCGAGGGCGGCCAGCGGCCCGGAGTAGTCGGACTCGGGCAGCCGCTCGACGAGGAACCCGTCGATCAGCCCACCGCCCTCGCGCCGGCCTTCCCGCACCCGGTGCCGTCCGGCCCCGAACCGCACCCGCACCCGCACGCCCGGCTGGGCCTCGGCGTCCAGCTCCTCGGGCACGGCGTAGTCGAAGTACCGGTCGAGGTGGAGCACGCCCTTGTCGACGAGCACCCGCGCGACGGGCAGTTCCTTGGCCAGCGCGGCGCCCCGCCAGGTGCGCGGCTTGGCCCGGGGCGTCCTGGCCTTCCGCACGCTCTCCCGGATGAGCGCGAGCTGCTCGGGCGGCGCACCCTCCACGCCGCCGGCACCAGCGTCACCGTGCTCGTTCTCGCTGCTCACGCTTGTATTCTTACCAAACCCCACTGACAACCGACGGCGTCCCGGGAGCAGCCCGGGACACGGCGAGGCCCGGCCCCCCGAGGGGAGCCGGGCCTCTCATGCCCTGGGGCCTTGCTTACAGCCCTGCCGCCTTGCGCAGCGCGTCCACGCGGTCCGTGCGCTCCCAGGTGAACTCGGGAAGCTCACGGCCGAAGTGGCCGTACGCCGCGGTCTGGGAGTAGATCGGGCGGAGCAGGTCGAGGTCGCGGATGATGGCGGCCGGGCGCAGGTCGAAGACCTCGTCGATCGCCTTCTCGATCTTGTCCGTGTCGATCTTGGCGGTGCCGAAGGTCTCGACGAACAGGCCGACCGGCTCGGCCTTGCCGATCGCGTACGCCACCTGGACCTCGCAGCGGGTGGCGAGACCCGCGGCGACCACGTTCTTGGCGACCCAGCGCATCGCGTACGCGGCGGAGCGGTCGACCTTGGACGGGTCCTTGCCGGAGAAGGCGCCGCCGCCATGGCGGGCCATGCCGCCGTAGGTGTCGATGATGATCTTGCGGCCGGTCAGACCGGCGTCGCCCATCGGGCCGCCGATCTCGAAGCGGCCGGTGGGGTTGACCAGCAGACGGTAGTTCTCGGTGTCGATCTTGATGCCGTCGTCCAGGAGCGCCTTCAGCTCCGGCTCGACCACGAACTCCTTGATGTCCGGAGCCAGCAGCGACTCCAGGTCGATGTCGGAGGCGTGCTGCGAGGAGACGACGACGGTGTCCAGGCGGACCGCCTTGTCACCGTCGTACTCGATGGTGACCTGCGTCTTTCCGTCCGGGCGCAGGTAGGGGATCGTGCCGTTCTTGCGCACGTCGGACAGGCGCTTCGACAGGCGGTGGGCCAGGAAGATCGGCAGCGGCATCAGCGTCGGCGTCTCGTCCGTCGCGTAGCCGAACATCAGGCCCTGGTCGCCCGCGCCCTGCTTGTCGAGCTCGTCCTCGTCACCCTCGACACGGGACTCGTACGCCGTGTCCACGCCCTGGGCGATGTCCGGGGACTGCGCGCCGATCGACACCGACACGCCGCAGGAGGCGCCGTCGAAGCCCTTCTTCGAGGAGTCGTAGCCGATCTCGAGGATCTTGTTCCGGACCAGCGTCGCGATGTCCGCGTACGTCTTGGTCGTGACCTCGCCGGCCACGTGCACCAGGCCGGTGGTGATCAGGGTCTCGACGGCGACCCGGGAGCCCGGGTCCTCGCGCAGCAGCGCGTCGAGAATGGTGTCGCTGATCTGGTCAGCGATCTTGTCGGGGTGACCCTCGGTCACGGACTCCGAGGTGAACAGGCGACGGGACACAACGCTCCCTGGGGTTGCAGCGGCTGCTGGCTGATCATTGGCGGACGGCGGGGGCTGCACCCGGGCGCCGTCCGTGGAACAGTTTATCGGTCACGCTTCGGCCACGGCCCCCCTGTCTCGACACTCGGGAGGGCTGTGACCTGCGGCACGGGCATTCTGCCCAATGCCGAGCGGCATTGACCAGAGGCGCCACGCGCCGTTCGGCCGGGTTTCACCGGCGCGCAGGGTCACGGAAACATCAGCCGAGGCGCTCGGCCACCAGGTCCCACACCGTCTCGGCCAGGGCTTCCTTGGGTCCGTACGGCACCGGGGTCTCACTGCCGTCGGCGCCGAGCACGACCGCCTCGTTCTCCTCGGAACCGAAGGTCTTGCGCTCGCCCACCTCGTTCACCACGAGCAGATCGCAGCCCTTGCGCTTCAGCTTCGCGCGTCCGTTGGCGAGTACGTCGTCGGTCTCCGCGGCGAAGCCGACGACCACCTGCGCGGGGCGCGCGCGGTCGGCGGAGATCTCCGCGAGGATGTCCGGATTCCGCACCAGAATGATCGGCTCCGGCTCCTGGTCGTCCTTCTTCTTGATCTTCCCGGCCGCGTACGCCGCCGGGCGGAAGTCCGCCACGGCCGCCGCCATCACGACCGCGTCGGCGTCGGCGGCGGCCTTGAGGACCGCCTCGCGCAGCTGCACGGCGGTCCCCACGGGGACGACGTCCACGCCGGCCGGGACCGGCAGGGTGCTGTTGGCCGCGATCAGTGTGACGCGGGCGCCGCGGGCGGCCGCCGTACGGGCGAGGGCGTAGCCCTGCTTGCCGGAGGAGCGGTTGCCGAGGAACCGGACGGGGTCCAGGGGCTCGCGGGTGCCGCCGGCGCTGACCACCACATGCCGTCCCTTCAGGTCCGGCTCGGTCACGCCCCGGGCCAGCACCCGGCGGCAGACCTCGAAGATCTCGCCCGGGTCGGGCAGCCGGCCCTTGCCGGTGTCCACGCCGGTGAGACGGCCCACGGCCGGCTCGATGACGAGGGCGCCGCGGCGGCGCAGCGTCGCCACGTTCTCCTGGGTGGCCGGATGCTCCCACATCTCCGTGTGCATCGCGGGGGCGAAGACGACGGGGCAGCGGGCGGTGAGCAGCGTGTTGGTGAGGAGGTCGTCGGCGAGGCCGTGGGCGGCCTTGCCGAGCGTGTCGGCGGTGGCGGGGGCGACGACGACGAGGTCGGCGTGCTGCCCGATGCGGACGTGCGGGACTTCGTGCACGTCGTCCCAGACCTCGGTGGAGACCGGGTGGCCGGAGAGCGCGGACCAGGTGGCGGCGCCGACGAAGTGCAGCGCGGAGGCCGTGGGCACCACGCGCACGTCATGGCCCGACTCCGTCAGCCGCCGCAGCAGCTCACAGACCTTGTACGCGGCGATGCCGCCACTGACCCCCAGAACGACCTTCGGTTTGTCCACCGTCTCTCCCCGGACCTCGGCACCCTGCACAACGTACGACTCCATGACACACCACAGGCCCGGCAGTCGGCCTGCCGGGCCTGTGGAAAAGTCAGCGTCAAGCTGCAAATACTACTTACTGTGCCGGGCCCTCGACGGCCTCGGACGTCAGCAGGCCCGCGTTGATCTCGCGGAGGGCGATCGAGAGCGGCTTCTCGTGGACGTGGGTGTCGACGAGAGGACCGACGTACTCGAGGAGACCCTCGCCGAGCTGCGAGTAGTACGCGTTGATCTGGCGGGCCCGCTTGGCCGCGTAGATCACGAGGCTGTACTTCGAGTCGGTGGCCTCGAGGAGCTCGTCGATCGGCGGGTTGATGATGCCCTCGGGCGCGGAGATGGAAGAGGACACGCTCTACCTTCCGATGGATGGGAAAGATTCTGTCGGGGTGACCAGTGAGGATCGAGACGATCAGCGATGGTCACACCACGTCCATCAAGGCTAGCAGCTCGCGAGCCACGTCCTCGACGGAGGTGTTGACCAGGGTGGTGTCGAACTCCGGCTCGGCGGCCAGTTCGATCTTCGCCGCCTCGAGCCGGCGCTCGATCACCTCGGGCGGTTCGGTGCCCCGCCCGGTGAGCCTGCGCACCAGCTCCTCCCAGGAGGGAGGAGCCAGGAACACCAGCTGGGCCTCGGGCATCGATTCCCGGACCAGACGGGCGCCCTGCAGGTCGATCTCGAGGAGGACGGGCTCACCCTTCTCCAGGCGCTCCTGCACGGCCGCACGCGGCGTGCCGTAGCGGTTGCCGGCGAACTCCGCCCACTCCAGCAGCTCGCCGTTGGCGATCAGCTTGTCCATCTCGTCGTCGGTGACGAAGAAGTAGTGGACTCCGTGCTTCTCGCCGGGGCGAGGCTTGCGGGTCGTCGCCGACACCGAGAGCCAGACCTCGGGATGTTCCTTGCGCATATGAGCGACGACCGTGCTCTTGCCGACCCCGGAGGGGCCGGAGAGCACGGTCAGCCGCGGACGTACGTCCGGGGGTACGGGGGTCGTCCCCCGGGGTGTTCCAGCCATGCAGCGATTATCCAGCAATCCCGGAGTGCCCGGGACTCGCTTCCCCGGAGTGCCCGGTTCAGGAGCCGGTGCTGCCGAACTCGCGCTCCAGGGAGGCGATCTGGTTGGAGCCGAGGCCGCGCACGCGGCGGCTCTCGGAGATACCGAGTCGCTCCATGATCTGCTTGGCGCGGACCTTGCCCACGCCCGGCAGGGACTCAAGGAGGGCGGAGACCTTCATCTTGCCGATGACGTCGTTCTCCTGGCCCTGCTTGATGACCTCGTGAAGGGAGGCGCCGGAGTGCTTGAGTCGATTCTTGACCTCGGCCCGCTCCCGGCGAGCCGCGGCGGCCTTTTCGAGCGCGGCTGCGCGCTGTTCAGGGGTAAGGGGCGGAAGAGCCACGCCTACGTCACCTCGGATGTCGAACTGTCGGATACGGACCGGTGAGGAACCTAGTCGCCCCACACCTGGGGAGCTACGAGCAACACGCTTGCCCGTTCACTCTCGTCGGAGACTAGCGGGCAAGTCCGCCAGAGTCAGCGAGAACAGCGGAAAAGTCCTGGTCAGCCTTCATCTGAACGGACATTTAGGACATACTGCCCCGGATTTGAGGATGTATTCAGATTCAAGAGCCCCCCGGACCACTCATCGGAGGTCTCCGGACAAGGTCAGGAGGCGGCCACGGCGTGACGGATCTCCTCCGCGAAGCGCTCCGCGGCGTCACGCAGAGCGACCGCGTCGGGACCATGGCGTAGCACTCCCCGGCTGACGTTCGGCACCACGTTGCGCACGGCCGCGCCGAAGACCTCGGGAAGATCGGCCGGCGTCGCCCCCTGGGCACCGATTCCGGGCGCGAGGAGCGGGCCGTTGATGTCCAGATCGTACGACGACAGGTCTCCGAGGGTCGCGCCGACCACCGCGCCGAAGGACCCCAGGGGCTCCTCCCCCGCGTTCTCGACGGACAGGTGCCCGAGCATCGTCGCTCCGACGTTCCGGCCGTCGGCCCGCACGGCGTGCTGGACCTCGCCGCCCTCCGGGTTGGAGGTCAGCGCCAGCACGAACAGCCCCGCGCCGCTCTCCCGGGCCAGCGCGACGGCCGGGCTGAGCGAGCCGTAGCCGAGGTACGGCGAGACCGTCAGCGCGTCGGAGAACAGCGGGGCGTCCTTGTGCAGGAAGGACTCGGCGTACGCTGCCATCGTGGAGCCGATGTCGCCGCGCTTGGCGTCCATCACGACCAGCGCACCCGCCGCCCGCGCCTCGGCCACCGACGTCTCCAGGACGGCGAGCCCGCGCGAGCCGAAGCGCTCGAAGAACGCGCTCTGCGGCTTGAGCACGGCGACCCGGTCGGCCACCGCCTCGACGACCGTGCGGCTGAACCGCTCCAGGCCCGCCACGTCGTCGTTCAGACCCCACTCGGCGAGCAGGGAGGCGTGCGGGTCGATCCCGACGCACAGCGGGCCGCGCTCGTCCATGGCCCGGCGCAGGCGGGCACCGAAGGGCTCGAGACCACTCATGCCGTCTTCCTCACGTCGGCGCCCACCGCGTCGGCGAGCGTGGCGTACGGGCTGGTGCGCAGGCGCGCGGCGAGCCCCTTGTGGATGGCCCGGCCCCAGAAGGGCCCTTCGTAGATGAAGGCGCTGTAGCCCTGGACCAGCGTGGCACCGGCGAGGATGCGCTGCCAGGCGTCCTCGGCGTTCTCGACGCCGCCGACGCCCACCAGGGTGATCCGGTCGCCCACACGCGCGTAGAGGCGGCGCAGGACCTCCAGGGAGCGCTCCTTGAGGGGTGCTCCGGACAGGCCGCCGGTCTCGTTGACCAGGGAGGGGTCGGACTTCAGGCCGAGTCCCTCGCGCGCGATGGTGGTGTTCGTGGCGATGATCCCGTCCAGGCCGAGTTCCACGGCGAGGTCGGCGACCGCGTCGATGTCCTCGTCGGCGAGGTCGGGCGCGATCTTGACCAGGAGCGGGACGCGCCGCGCGGACACCGTGCGGTCGGCGGCCTCGCGGACGGCGCTCAGCAGGGGACGCAGGGCCTGAGTGGCCTGGAGGTTGCGCAGACCGGGAGTGTTCGGCGAGGAGACGTTGACCACCAGGTAGTCGGCGTAGGGCGCGAGCCGCTCGGCGGACTTCACGTAGTCCGCGACGGCCTCCTCCTCCGGTACGACCTTGGTCTTGCCGATGTTGACGCCGACCACGGTCCGGAAGACGGGCGTGCGGGAGGCCAGACGGGCGGCGACCCGGAGCGAGCCGTCGTTGTTGAAGCCCATGCGGTTGATCAGCGCCCGGTCCTTGACCAGCCGGAACAGCCGCTGCTTGGGGTTGCCGGGCTGCGGCTCGCCGGTCACGGTGCCGATCTCGACGTGGTCGAAGCCGAGCATCGCCATGCCGTCGATGCCGACGGCGTTCTTGTCGAAGCCGGCGGCCAGCCCGAAGGGGCCGTGCATGCGCAGCCCGAAGGCCTCCGTGCGCAGCTCCTTGTGGCGGGGCGCGAGGGCGGCGGCGAGGAAGGTGCGCAGCACGGGGACGCGGGCGGCCAGGCGGATCCAGCGGAAGGCGAGGTGGTGGGCCTGCTCCGGGTCCAGCCGCTTGAAGAACAGGCTGAAGAAGATCTTGTACATGATGTCCTCACGAAGACATGCTGTCCTCACGAAGAGGGGGACACCGTTTCCGGTGTCCCCCTCGGGGCTGCTAGTCGCGGGCCGCGGTCAGGTGTTCCGCGTGTTCCTGGAGCGACCGGACGCTCACGTCGCCGCGGTTGAGGGCGTCGATGCCCTGGACCGCCGCCGCGAGCGCCTGGACCGTCGTCAGGCAGGGCACGGAGCGCGCCACGGCCGCCGTCCGGATGTCGTAGCCGTCGAGGCGGCCACCGGTGCCGTACGGGGTGTTGACGATGAGGTCCACCTCGCCGTCGTGGATCAGCTGGACGATGGTCTTCTCACCGTTCGGGCCGGTGCCCTCGGACTGCTTGCGCACGACCGTGGCGTTGATGCCGTTGCGCTTGAGGACCTCGGCCGTGCCGGAGGTGGCGAGCAGTTCGAAACCGTGCCCGACCAGCTCGCGCGCCGGGAAGATCATCGAGCGCTTGTCGCGGTTGGCGACCGAGATGAAGGCGCGGCCCTTGGTGGGCAGCGGGCCGTAGGCGCCCGCCTGCGACTTGGCGTACGCCGTGCCGAAGACGGAGTCGATGCCCATGACCTCGCCGGTGGAGCGCATCTCCGGACCGAGGACCGTGTCGACACCGCGGCCGTGGATGTCGCGGAAGCGCGACCACGGCATCACGGCCTCCTTGACGGAGATCGGCGCGTCCAGCGGCAGCTCGCCGCCGTCGCCGTTCGCCGGGAGCAGGCCCTCGGCGCGCAGCTCGGCGATGGTGGCGCCCAGCGAGATCCGGGCGGCGGCCTTGGCCAGCGGCACCGCGGTCGCCTTCGAGGTGAAGGGGACGGTCCGGGAGGCGCGCGGGTTGGCCTCCAGGACGTAGAGGATGTCGCCCGCGAGCGCGAACTGGATGTTGATCAGGCCGCGGACGCCGACGCCCTTCGCGATGCCCTCCGTGGAGGCGCGCAGGCGCTTGATGTCGAAGCCGCCGAGCGTGATCGGGGGCAGGGCGCACGCCGAGTCGCCGGAGTGGATGCCGGCCTCCTCGATGTGCTCCATGACGCCGCCGAGGTAGAGCTCGTGGCCGTCGTAGAGCGCGTCGACGTCGATCTCGATCGCGTCGTCGAGGAACCGGTCGACCAGGACCGGCCGGGAGGGGCTGATCTCGGTCGACTCGGCGATGTACGCCTCCAGGCGCGTCTCGTCGTAGACGATCTCCATGCCGCGCCCGCCGAGGACGTACGAGGGGCGGACCAGGACCGGGTAGCCGATCTCGTCGGCGATGGCCTTGGCCTCGGCGAAGGTGGTGGCGGTGCCGTGCTTGGGGGCCGGGAGACCGGCCTCCTTGAGCACACGGCCGAAGGCGCCCCGGTCCTCGGCGGCGTGGATGGCCTCCGGGGAGGTGCCCACGATCGGTACGCCGTTGTCCTTCAGCGCCTGCGACAGGCCCAGCGGGGTCTGGCCGCCGAGCTGGACGACGACGCCCGCGACCGGTCCGGCCTGCTGCTCGGCGTGCACGATCTCCAGCACGTCTTCCAGCGTCAGCGGCTCGAAGTACAGGCGGTCGGAGGTGTCGTAGTCGGTGGAGACGGTCTCCGGGTTGCAGTTGACCATCACCGTCTCGTAGCCCGCGTCGCTCAGCGCGAAGGAGGCGTGGACGCAGGAGTAGTCGAACTCGATGCCCTGGCCGATGCGGTTCGGGCCGGAGCCCAGGATGATCACCGCGGGCTTCTCGCGGCGAGCGACCTCGGTCTCCTCGTCGTAGGACGAGTAGAAGTACGGCGTCTTCGCGGCGAACTCGGCGGCGCAGGTGTCGACCGTCTTGTAGACCGGGCGGATGCCCAGCGCGTGCCGGACCTCGCGGACGACATCCTCGCGCAGGCCGCGGATCTCGCCGATCTGCGAGTCGGAGAAGCCGTGCCGCTTGGCCTCGGCGAGCAGGTCGGCGGTCAGCTCGGGCGCCTCGGCCAGTTCGTCGGCGATCTCCTTGATCAGGAAGAGCTGGTCGACGAACCAGGGGTCGATCTTCGTGTACTCGAAGACCTCCTCGGGCGTGGCGCCGGCGCGGATGGCCTGCATGACGGTGTTGATCCGGCCATCGGTGGGTCGGACAGCCTCGCGCAGCAGCTCGTCCTTGTCGCCGGGCTCGCCGACGAAGGTGAACTGGCTGCCCTTCTTCTCCAGCGAGCGCAGGGCCTTCTGGAAGGCCTCGGTGAAGTTGCGGCCGATGGCCATGGCCTCGCCGACCGACTTCATGGTGGTGGTGAGGGTGGAGTCCGCGCTCGGGAACTTCTCGAAGGCGAAGCGCGGGGCCTTCACGACCACGTAGTCGAGCGTCGGCTCGAAGGAGGCCGGGGTCTCCTGCGTGATGTCGTTCGGGATCTCGTCCAGCGTGTAGCCGACGGCGAGCTTGGCGGCGATCTTGGCGATCGGGAAGCCGGTCGCCTTGGAGGCGAGCGCCGAGGAGCGGGAGACGCGCGGGTTCATCTCGATGACGATGACGCGGCCGTCGTCGGGGTTCACGGCGAACTGGATGTTGCAGCCACCGGTGTCGACGCCGACCTCGCGGATGACGGCGATGCCGATGTCGCGCAGGGTCTGGTACTCGCGGTCGGTGAGCGTCATCGCTGGGGCGACCGTGATCGAGTCACCGGTGTGCACGCCCATGGGGTCGAAGTTCTCGATGGAGCAGACGACCACGACGTTGTCGTGCTTGTCGCGCATCAGCTCCAGCTCGTACTCCTTCCAGCCGAGGATGGACTCCTCCAGGAGCACCTCGGTGGTCGGGGAGAGCGTGAGGCCCTGGCCGGCGATGCGGCGCAGTTCCTCCTCGTCGTGGGCGAAGCCGGAGCCGGCGCCGCCCATGGTGAAGGAGGGGCGGACGACGACGGGGTAGCCACCGAGGGTCTCGACGCCCTGGAGCACGTCCTCCATGGAGTGGCAGATCACCGAGCGGGCGGACTCGCCGTGCCCGATCTTGCCGCGGACGGCCTCGACGACCTCCTTGAAGAGGTCGCGGTCCTCGCCCTTGTTGATGGCCTCGACGTTGGCGCCGATGAGCTCGACACCGTACTTCTCCAGCGTGCCCGCCTCGTGCAGCGAGATGGCCGTGTTGAGGGCCGTCTGGCCGCCTAGGGTGGGCAGCAGCGCGTCGGGGCGCTCCTTGACGATGATCTTCTCGACGAACTCGGGGGTGATCGGCTCCACGTAGGTGGCGTCGGCGATCTCCGGGTCGGTCATGATCGTCGCCGGGTTGGAGTTCACCAGGACGACCCTGAGGCCCTCGGCCTTCAGGACGCGGCACGCCTGGGTGCCGGAGTAGTCGAACTCGGCGGCCTGGCCGATGACGATCGGGCCGGAGCCGATGACCAGGACGGACTGGATATCGGTGCGCTTAGGCACGCTGGCCCTCCATCAGGGAAACGAAGCGGTCGAACAGGTAGGCGGCGTCGTGCGGGCCGGCTGCCGCTTCGGGGTGGTACTGGACGCTGAAGGCGGGGCGGTCGAGGAGCTGGAGCCCCTCCACCACGTTGTCGTTCAGGCAGACGTGCGACACCTCGGCGCGGCCGAACGGGGTCTCGGAGACCTTCTCGAGCGGGGCGTCGACGGCGAAGCCGTGGTTGTGCGCGGTGACCTCGACCTTGCCGGTCGTACGGTCCTGCACCGGCTGGTTGATGCCGCGGTGGCCGTACTTCAGCTTGTAGGTGCCGAAGCCGAGCGCGCGGCCGAGGATCTGGTTGCCGAAGCAGATGCCGAACAGCGGCGTGCCGCGCTCCAGGACGCCCTGCATGACGGAGACGGGGTGGTCGGCGGTGGCCGGGTCGCCCGGGCCGTTGGAGAAGAACACGCCGTCCGGGTTCACCGCGTACACGTCCTCGACGGTCGCGGTCGCCGGGAGCACGTGCACCTCGATGCCGCGCTCGGCCATGCGGTGCGGGGTCATGCCCTTGATGCCGAGGTCGACGGCGGCGACGGTGAACTTCTTCTCGCCGTGGGCCGGGACGACGTACGCCTCGGTGGTGGCGACCTCGGCGGACAGGTCGGCGCCCTTCATCTGCGGGGCTTCCTGCACGCGTGCGAGGAGCGCGCCGTCGTCCTGGACGGCGTCGCCGCTGAAGATGCCGACGCGCATGGCGCCGCGCTCGCGCAGGTGCCGGGTGAGGGCGCGGGTGTCGATGCCGGAGATGCCGACCACGCCCTGCGCGGCGAGCTCCTCGTCCAGCGTGCGCCGGGAGCGCCAGTTGGACGGCACGCGCGCGGGGTCGCGGACGACGTACCCGGAGACCCAGATGCGCTTGGACTCGGGGTCCTCGTCGTTCACGCCGGTGTTGCCGACGTGCGGGGCGGTCATCACCACGACCTGGCGGTGGTACGAGGGGTCGGTGAGGGTCTCCTGGTAGCCGGTCATGCCGGTGGAGAAGACCGCCTCGCCGAAGGTCTCCCCCACGGCCCCGTAGGCGCGGCCGCGGAAGATCCGGCCGTCCTCCAGGACGAGTACGGCGGGAGTTTTGTCGGCTCCCCTGGTGGAGGTGGTCATCGTTCGGCGCCTTCCCTGGTGTTCGTTTCGATCATGGAGTTGACGGTCTCGACCCACTCGTTGTGCTCGGCCGCGTGGTCGGAGCGGAACCCGGAGTCGATCAGCCGGTCGCCGTGCTGCCAGGTGACGACGAGCAGGCCGCCCTCGGTGAGCACCTTGCCGGCGATGCCCTTGTCCAGCCGGGCCTCGCGGAGCTGCGCGGCCGGGACGAAGAAGTCGTCCGCCCCGGGGCGTACGACGTCCAGTCCGGCGTCCGTGAGGGTCAGCTCGGCGCGGCTGCGGGTGCCCAGACCGTGCGCGACGATCCGGTCGAGCCACTGCCCTGCGGTGGTGGAGCCGTGGTAGCGGCCGCTCAGGGTGAGCCGGGCCGGGCCCGTCTCGTCGGGGGTGGTGGGCAGCTCGGGCAGGTCGCCCTGGAGGGTGCCGCGCCACTTCCAGCCCTCGCGCATCAGCCAGTAGACGAGCGCGACGAACAGGGCGAGGCCGACGACCCAGCCGATGCGGGCGGCCCAGTCGGTCACTTGCGCCGATTCCTTCTCGGCGGCCAGCAGAAGTGCAGGGTTCACGTGAGCTTCCCGTCGACGAGCGTGGCCTTGCCCCGCAGCCACGTGTGCGTCACACGGCCCGGCAGCTCGCGGCCCTCGTAGGGGGTGTTGCGGCTGCGCGAGGCGAAGCCCGCGGGTTCCACCAGCCCACGGTATGCCGTGTCGACCAGGGTGAGGTTGGCGGGCTCACCTGCCGAGACGGGACGGCCGTGGCCCGTGGCCTGTCCGATCTGCGCGGGCTTGACGGACATCCGGTCGGCGACGCCGGCCCAGTCCAGCAGGCCTGTTTCGACCATGGTCTCCTGCACCACCGACAGGGCGGTCTCCAGGCCCACCATGCCCATGGCGGCCGCGGCCCACTCGCAGTCCTTGTCCTCGTGCGGGTGCGGGGCGTGGTCGGTGGCGACGATGTCGATCGTGCCGTCGGCGAGCGCCTCGCGCAGGGCCATGACGTCGCGCTCGGTGCGCAGCGGCGGGTTGACCTTGTAGACGGGGTTGTACGTACGGACCAACTCGTCGGTGAGGAGCAGGTGGTGCGGGGTGACCTCGGCGGTGACGGCGATGCCGCGGGACTTGGCCCAGCGGACGATCTCCACGGACCCGGCGGTCGACAGGTGGCAGATGTGGACGCGGGAGCCGACGTGCTCGGCGAGCAGGACATCCCGGGCGATGATCGATTCTTCGGCCACCGCCGGCCAGCCCCCCAGCCCCAGCTCGGCGGAGACGACGCCCTCGTTCATCTCGGCGCCCTCGGTCAGCCGCGGCTCCTGGGCGTGCTGGGCGATCACGCCGCCGAAGGCCTTCACGTACTCCAGGGACCGGCGCATGATCACGGCGTCGTGGACGCACTTGCCGTCGTCGGAGAAGACGGTGACCCCGGCGGCCGACTCGTGCATGGCGCCCAGCTCGGCGAGCTTCTTGCCCTCCAGGCCGACGGTGACGGCACCGATCGGCTGGACGTCGCAGTAGCCGTGCTCCTTGCCGAGCCGCCAGACCTGCTCGACGACCCCGGCGGTGTCGGCGACCGGGAAGGTGTTGGCCATGGCGAAGACGGTGGTGTAGCCGCCGGAGGCGGCGGCTCGGGTGCCGGTGAGGACGGTCTCGGAGTCCTCGCGGCCGGGCTCGCGCAGATGGGTGTGCAGGTCGACCAGGCCCGGCAGCAGCACCTTGCCCTCGGCCTCGACGACCTCGGCGCCCTCGGCGGACAGCCCCGTGCCCACCTCGGCGATGGTCCCGCCGTCGATCAGCACGTCCTGCGGCTCGCCGCCCAGCACCTTCGCACCGCGGATCAGGATCTTGCTCATGAGTCTTACTTCTCCTCGGTACGGGTGTGGGTGACGGCGGGTTCGTTTCCGCCCAGCAGCAGGTAGAGGACGGCCATCCGGATGGACACCCCGTTGGTGACCTGCTCGACCACGGTGCAGCGGTCGGAGTCGGCGACCTCGGCGGTGATCTCCATCCCGCGGACCATCGGCCCGGGGTGCATCACGACGGCGTGCTCGGGCATCCGCGCCATGCGGTCGCCGTCGAGGCCGTAGCGCCGGGAGTACTCGCGCTCGGTCGGGAAGAAGGCGGCGTTCATGCGCTCGCGCTGGACGCGCAGCATCATCACCGCGTCGGACTTGGAGAGGGTGCTGTCGAGGTCGTACGACACCTCGCAGGGCCAGCTCTCGATGCCGACGGGCAGCAGGGTGGGCGGGGCGACGAGGGTGACCTCGGCGCCGAGGGTGTGCAGCAGGTCGACGTTGGAGCGGGCGACACGGCTGTGCAGGACGTCGCCGACGATCGTGATGCGCCGGCCGGCGAGGTCCTGGCCGAGACCGGCGTCCGGGCCGATCAGGCGGCGGCGCATGGTGAAGGCGTCCAGCAGGGCCTGGGTGGGGTGCTGGTGGGTGCCGTCGCCGGCGTTGACGACGGCCGCGTCGATCCAGCCGGAGTTCGCCAGCCGGTACGGGGCGCCCGAGGCGCCGTGCCGGATGACGACGGCGTCGACGCCCATGGCCTCCAGCGTCTGGGCGGTGTCCTTCAGGGACTCGCCCTTGGAGACGCTGGAGCCCTTGGCGGAGAAGTTGATGACGTCCGCGGACAGCCGCTTCTCGGCGGCCTCGAAGGAGATCCGGGTCCGGGTGGAGTCCTCGAAGAAGAGGTTGACGATCGTGCGGCCGCGCAGGGTCGGCAGCTTCTTGATCGGCCGGTCGGCGACCCGGGCCATCTCCTCGGCGGTGTCGAGGATCAGGACGGCGTCGTCGCGGGTGAGGTCGGCGGCCGAGATGAGATGACGCTGCATCTGTCAGGCTCCGTAAGGCAGTTCGTTGAGGAGAATCGGGGCAGACGGGCGCGCGGAGGCGCACTGGGCCGGCGTACGCCGACGGCGTACGCCCGAGGCGCTACTGGGCGGTCTGCTTGGCGCCGAGCAGCACGGTGTCGCGACCGTCCTCCTCGGCGAGCTGGACCTTGACCGTCTCCCGCAACGACGTGGGGAGGTTCTTGCCGACGTAGTCGGCGCGGATGGGCAGTTCGCGGTGACCGCGGTCGACGAGGACGGCGAGCTGCACCGCGCGCGGGCGCCCGAGGTCGTTCAGGGCGTCGAGGGCGGCGCGGATGGTGCGGCCGGAGAAGAGCACGTCGTCGACGAGGACGACCAGCTTGCCGTCGAGGCCGTCACCGGGGATCTCGGTGCGGGCCAGCGCACGCGGCGGGTGCATGCGCAGGTCGTCGCGGTACATGGTGATGTCGAGCGAGCCGCACGGAACCTTGCGCTCGGTGATCTGCTCGAGCTTGTCGGCGATCCGCCGGGCGAGGAAGACGCCTCTGGTCGGGATGCCGAGGAGCACCACGTCGTCGGCGCCTTTCGCGCGTTCGACGATCTCGTGGGCGATGCGGGTCAGCACCCGCGCGATGTCGGGCCCCTCGAGAACGGGCCGGGCATCGGACTGCGTGTCGTGCTTGTCCATACGAAACGGACCTCCTTCTCCGCCTCACGGGACGGACCTTAAAGGACGTCGAGATTGCGCCATACACGGTAGCAGGTCCGCACGATCACTTCGATGGCCCCCTCGAATCACCCACTCGGCCTAACGGAGCGCCGATACCACGGAAGAGTCGGTGCGGACCATTCGGCTTGACGCGGCAGAGTAACGCTGCGTAACCTCACAGTGAGTTACCAGCCGCGCGGTCCGGCAACACAGCCGAGGCGCGTCGACACAGTGCCGGGGAGCTATATGTCCAGCGAATACGCCAAACAGCTCGGGGCCAAGCTCCGGGCGATCCGCACCCAGCAGGGCCTTTCCCTCCACGGTGTCGAGGAAAAGTCCCAGGGACGCTGGAAGGCGGTCGTGGTCGGTTCGTACGAGCGCGGCGACCGCGCCGTGACCGTGCAGCGCCTTGCCGAACTGGCGGATTTCTACGGCGTTCCGGTGCAGGAGCTGCTCCCGGGCACCACCCCGGGCGGCGCCGCCGAGCCGCCGCCGAAGCTGGTCCTGGACCTGGAGCGGCTGGCCACGGTGCCGGCCGAGAAGGCGGGCCCGCTGCAGCGCTACGCGGCCACGATCCAGTCGCAGCGCGGTGACTACAACGGCAAGGTGCTGTCGATCCGCCAGGACGACCTGCGCACACTCGCCGTCATCTACGACCAGTCGCCCTCGGTCCTCACCGAGCAGCTGATCAGCTGGGGTGTCCTGGACGCTGACGCGCGTCGCGCGGTGGCGTCCCACGAGGAGGGCTGAGCACTCCGCGAGGAGCGCAGAAACGTGCCGCCGGGGTGGCCTGAACCGTTCGGCCAACTCGTCGACCGCTTTGAGGACCCGCCGCAAGGTCGTTGGGCTGAGACGGTC
>NZ_JBEXQJ010000030.1:0-114209 GCF_040612515.1 Streptomyces sp. NPDC006372
AGGCCCGACCCCCGCCCACGGTCCGGCCAGGGCCCGAAGAACGCCCACCCCGGCCGCCGCCGCGGCGGCCGCCGGGAGTCCGAACACGCGCCGCCAAGCCCGCTCCGTGATCGCCAGCAGCACACCGGCCACCAGCGATGCCGGAACGAACCACAGCCCGCCGGGCGCCATGATGGTGATGCTCGCGGCCAGCAGGATCACCACCGCGGTGCGCGGGTCGAGCACCCACCCTCCGACCGTGCCCCGGGGTGCCGTGGCGACGATCTCGTCCACCGCCACCGGGGTCGGCTGCGAACGGGTACCGGTCACACCAGGCCGGCTTTCCGGAAGTGCTTGTCCAGCAGCCGGACTCCGAGCGCGCCGCCGATCACACCGAACACCAGCGTGGACACGTCGAACGAGATCAGCACAGCCGGCGAGAGGAGATCGTCGAGCTTCTCGACGTACTCCGCCCCCATCGAGTCCATGTACGGGCTGGAGAGGAATTCATCGCGGGCGTACAGCATCGGCGCGAACAGCCCGGCGAACCAGGTGCTGAACACTGCGTAGGCGAGCACACTCATCTTCCGCGAACGGTACCGGCCGACATAGAGCAGCGCCTCGGCGACCAGCGCCCCAACCACTCCGATGACCAATCCGATCGGCGGGCTTCCGATGAGCAGCATGAAACCGTTCACGATGACGGCTAACACGGTGACCATGCCGGCATGCCGCACCCGGGTGAGAAAGAGCATGAACGGCACGCCCGCTGCGACGATGCTGACCGCACTCGTCACCAGCGTCATGATCGGGCTGATGAATTCGAGCAGGTTGAATATTCCCACGGTAACGATGTAGAGCGCACCGAAGATTCCGATATTGATGAGATCCCGTGGGCTCATCCGGAAGTCCAAGCGCTGATCGGCGGCTTCGGTTGTCACGGTGTTCTGCCTTCGTCTCGGCTTTGTGAGTGGTTTTCGCTCTGGGCGGTCACGGGGCGGAGAGCCATGGGACCGCCGATTCGTCGGACGCCGCGCGTGCGTGCGCCGTCAGGAGTTTGACGACCGGGTCGCGGTGCTCCTCCAGGTAGAAGTGACCGCCCTCGAAGACGCGCACCTCGCACGGGCCGTCGGTGACCTCGCTCCAGGCCTCGGCCTCCCGCGGAAGGATCTCCGGATCCCGGTCGCCGTACAGCACCGTGACCGGAACGTTCAGCCGTGGACCGGGCAGGGCCCGATAGGTTTCGCTCAGCCGGTAGTCGGACCTGATGACGGGCAGGAACGCCTGGATGAACGAGGGGTTGTCGAGGAGGTCGCGGTGCGTCGCCTCGGTACGTCGCAATTCCTCGACCAGCTCCTCGTCGCTGCCGAGATGCACCCGGCCCGGCCGGGTCAGGGCGGGGGCCGGATGCCCCGAGACGACCAGTCCCTGCGGTGGATCGCCGGCTGCGGAGATCCGGCGGGCCACCTCGTAGGCGACGACGGCTCCCATGCTGTGCCCGAACAGAATGGTCGGCAGCTGCGGCCCGTCGACCGGTGGACCGTTCGCCAGCGCGGCGGCCAGACTCTGGATGTCCGCCGGCGCCGGTTCGGAGTACCGGTCCTCACGGCCCGGATACTGGCAGGCGAGGAACTCGATGTCCCAGGGGACCGCCGCGGCCCACGACCGGTAGTAGCTGGCGCTGCCGCCGCCGTGCGGGAACAGCACCACCCGGGCCCGGGCGTAGGGCCGCGATACGAGGCGACGGAACGCACCGGTCGGACTGTCCCGCGCTATGGGATCGACAGACATCTCGGTCTACCTCCTCGCTACGGGTGCCATGGCGATGTTCCAGAACTCGGCGTAACGGCCGCCGCGGCGCAGGAGCTCGTCGTGGCTTCCTTCCTCCACGACCCGGCCTCCGTCCAGGAAGACGACGCGGTCGGCGCGCTGAACGGTGCGCATGCGGTGGGCGACCATGACCACGGTGCGGCCGGCCATCAGGCGTTCGATGCCCTCGTGGACGGCTGCTTCGTTGACCGGGTCGAGTGCGGAGGTCACCTCGTCCAGCAGCACGACGGGCGCGTCCTTGAGCAGCGCGCGAGCGATGGAGACGCGCTGGCGCTCACCACCGGAGAGCAGGGCGCCGCCCTCGCCGACGTTGGCCGCCCATCCGTCGGGCAGCCGATCGATGACCTCGTCCAGGCGTGCCGCGCTCGCTGCCGCGCGCACCTCGGCGTCGGAGGCGTCCGGGCGGCCCAGACGGATGTTCTCCTCGATCGTGCCGTCGAAGAGGTAGACGTCCTGGAAGACGATGGACATCTGCGCCATCAGCGCCTCGGGATTCATGTCGCGTACGTCCACGCCACCGATGCGCACGGCGCCCTGATCGACGTCGTAGAACCGGGCGAGGAGCTGCAGCAGGGTGCTCTTGCCCGCGCCGGAGGGACCCACCACGGCGAGCCGCTGCCCCTGGGGCACGGTCAGCGAGGCGTGGTCGAAGACCGTGCGGTCGCCGTGCTGGAACGTGACGGCGTCGAACTCCAGGTCGTGGCCGGCCGGCTGACGGGGTTCGGCCGGCTCGGGCAGCGGTTCGGTGCGCAGGACCGTGTCGAGCTGGGTCAGCACCGAACGCGCGCCGCGGAGCTTGCCGCCGATGTCCGTCAGGGACAGCAGGGGGTCGGCGCAGCGGGCGGCCAGCACCAGGATCGTCAGGACCTCCGCGACGCCGATGTTCCCGTCCAGCGCCAGGTAGACGCCCAGGACCAGCAGCGCGGTGAACATCGCCTGGACCGTCAGGGTCAGGCCCACCGCGCCGGGCAGCGCGGAGAACGTGGAGCGGCGCGAGGCCCGCTCGACGTCGCGCAGTGAGTCGTCCAGCAGCCCGAAGCGCTCCCCGGTGCGCCCACCGGCCCGCAGGACCGGCTGCACCTGGAGGAACTCGATGACCCGGCCGGTGGCCTCCTCGTCGAGCTTGTGGCGCTCCGCATCGCCGGCGGCCGACGTGCGTGCCGTCCATACCTGGATCCCCACCACGAGCGGCGCGGCGGCCAGCGCGGCCAGTCCGAGCTGCCAGTTGTAGGCCAGCATCACCACGACGATGGTCAACGGCGTCACACTGGCCGAGATGAAGGGCGCCAGCAGGTGCGCGATCACGGACATCGCCTGCAGCACGCCCTGGCTGGCCAGCACCGAGACCTCGCCCAGCCGGCCGGAGTTGCTGTACCAGCCGATCGGCAGCCGGGCCAGGTGATCGCCGAGCCGGTGGTACATGCCGCGAAGCAGCGCCGACCCCACATGGAAGCCGGACAGATCACTGACGTAGCGCAGCAACGCGTAGACCGCGATCGCGATGCCGAACCCGGTCAGCCAGGGCCAGGCGTCCTCGGGCGAGTCGCCCAGCAACTCTCGCAGGACCGGCACCAGCAGCGCGTAGGACAGGCCCTCGGCCACCGAGGTCACCGTCATCAGGGTCACGGTGCGGCGCAGCGGACGGGCGTATTCGCGTCCCAGCACACGCAGCAACATGCGGATCATCGGGACTCATCTCCCTGCAGTACGCCGTCCAGGGCTTCGACGTCGTCGGTGGATGCCGCGTGGTGGGATTGCCAGAACGTGGCGAACCTCCCGTTCTGGGCGAGCAGTTCCGCGGGCCGGCCCCGCTCGACGATCTGCCCTTCGTCCAGCATCACCACGCAGTCGGCGTCCATGATGGTCTCCAGACGGTGGGCGATGACGAGAACCGTCCGCTCGCCGCCCAGCGTCGCCAGAGCATGACGCACCGCCTGCTCGGTCTGCGGATCGGCGAACGCGGTCGCCTCGTCCAGGACCAGAACCGGCGTATCGGCGAGCAGAGCGCGGGCGATCGCGATCCGCTGCGCCTCGCCGCCGGACAGCCTGGCGTCCTCGCCGATCACCGACTCGTAGCCGTGCGGCAGTTCGAGAATCCGCTCGTGGATGTTGGCCAGCTTCGCGGCCCGCACCACGTCGTCGCGATCGGCCTGCGGCACCGCCAGCGCGATGTTGTCCGCGACCGAGGCGCGCAGCAGTCGCACGTCCTGGAAGACGAACGACACCCGCTGGTACAGCTCCCGGCTGCCGAGCTCGCGCAGATCCACTCCGCCCAGCGTCACGGCGCCCTGGCCGGGGTCGAAGAACCGGGGCAACAGCTGCACCAGCGTGGACTTCCCGCTTCCCGAGGGGCCCACCACGGCGGTGACCGTCCCCGGCTCCAGCACCAGATCGACCCCTCGTAGCACCTCGCGGTCGTCCTCATAGCCGAACCGGACCCCGCTCAGCTCCACGCGGTTCCCCTGCGGGATCCGCGGATGCGGCGGCTCCGGAAGCGACTCGACCTCCAGCACCTCGCGGATCCGGCCCACCGCGCGCCCCGCGGCCTGCATCTCGTCGAAACCGTGCCCCAGGGCGGCCACCGGAGCCGTCAGCCCCAGGCCCAGGAGCAGGAACGGCAGCAGATCGGCCGGTGCCAGACCGCCACCGGTGATCCGGATCGTGCCGCCGATCAACACGACAAGCAGCACGAACGGCGGCGCCAGCACCAACTGCATCCCTGCGGCGATCCGCGAGATGCCGTGCACCCACCGGTTGAACGTGCTCACGAAGTCGTCCGCCGCGGTCAGGAACTTGCGGTGCGCACGGCCCGACTGGCCGAACGCCTTGACCACCGCGATGCCCTGCACGAACTCGACCACGGACGTCGAGATCCGGCCCATGGCGGTATCGAATTCCTCCTGCTCCCGCAGCCGCTTCGGCGTCATCATCAGCGGAACCAGCGCGATCGCCATCACCACCGGAATCAGCGTGATCAGCGTCATCTGCCAGTCGACGGTGAACAGATAGATCAGCGAGGCCAGCGGAACCACGAACGCGGAGACGAGCTCCCCAGGGGTGTGGGCGATGAACGGGTGCACCGCACCCACGTCCTCCCCCACCACCTTGGCCAGCTCACCTGTCCGGCGACGGGAGAACCAGCCGATCGGCACCCGGCCCAGCTGCGCCGCCAGCTGCCGGCGGAACGCCAACTGCACCTGGCCGTCGAGGACATGGCCGATCCCGGACGACGCCGCCGTGAAGACCAGCCGCACGAACAGGCCGATCACACCCACGATGACGACATTCCACACGTGATCACGGTCAGCGGGGCCCTCCGCCAGCAGAGTCCGCCCCAGCTCCACCACCGCCAGCAGCGGCGCCAGACCCGCGAGAGCGCCGATCACCTGCAGGAGCACCACAACCGCGAGCTTTTGGACGAACGGACGCAACAACCGCCCGAAGTCCTTCTTTCCGGCCGGACCGGTCTCCGCTAACAACGTGGACCGTTCCCCCGCCACAGCGGGATCGATCGCACTCATGCCTCTCCCATCGATTTTCAAACGTGTTCCGATATGACCGTACCGTGGACGGAGTCGCTGTGTCACCACCAATGACCAACGACTCCAGGGCCGTTCCGCGGCCGGTGTCCGGTGTCCGCTCAACCGGTGAGATCGGCGACCGTCAACGGCTCCCCGGAAGCCGGGTGGGCCACCTCCGGATAGCCGAGGGCCTCGGTCAGCTCCTTCCAGGCGCGGGCGACGGTCAGCGGGCGCTGGCTGCCCTGCAACGGGTCCACGCCCGCGTCGACGCGCTCCCGCAACGCGTCCAGCGCGGCCAGCACCCCGTCCCCCCACACCTCGTGCAGGGCGGTCGCCCAGGTGGGCGTCTCGGCCGCACCCACATAGGCGCCGGTGGTGCCGAGCCCGTGCGGCCACCGCTCCGCCGCGTCCGACGGGCTCGGGAGGAACTGCCCCGTCGCGTCCGACGGCATGTGCAGCGCCGGGCTCCAGATCACCGGACCATGGGTGTTGGCCAGCATCAGGTTGCCCGCGTCGGTCCCGATGGTGATCCGGTGCAGGAACAGGCTCGTGCTGTCGTCGCCCTCCTGCATCCGGTTCTCCACCCGCAGTGTCAGGGGCACGCCCGCGATCTGCCCGTCCACAGCGACCAGCGGGTGGCCCGCCCGCTCCGCGACCGGAGACAGCGACCATGGCCGCAGCCCGTCGAAGATCCCGGCCAGGATGTCGAGCAGATCGAAGGAGACCTGCACCGCGCACATGGCGTCGACGAACACCGGCTTGCGCAGCCGCACCAGCCGGCGAGCGGCGGAGGTGAACCGCTGGACCGGCTCGAGATGCGGATAGAAGGTGTTCACCAGGTACTGGGTCCCCGCCCGGCGCGCCACCCGCAGACAGTCCGCCAGCTCGGTCGGGTGCACCGGGTGTTCCTGCAGCACATGGATGCCGCGCTCGAGCAGGGCCTGGGCCAGCTCGACGCCCCGGCCGCCGCCGACCGCGGTCGACACCACGACGCAGGCCGCGTCGATGTCGTCGGGCAGCTGGTCGACCTTGTCGTACAGCGGGACGCCGTACTCCTGCGCGAGCGCGACGGACCGGGCACTGCCTCGTGCCACGATGCCGGCGAGCCGGAAGCGCTCGGGCGCGGCACGGCGGAGGGCCGAGAGGTACACCTGGCCGAACCGGGTGCCGCATACGACGATGCGCATCGGGTCCGAGGGGGCGCGCGTCATCGGCGGTCCACCTCCGGCACCGTGATCGCGTCCGTCGTTCCCGTCACGTGCGGCGGCCGGAGGCAACTGAAGTGATCGCCCGGAATGTCGACGACCGTCAGGTCGCCCAGGCACACCTCACGCCAGAAGTCGGTCGGATCGCTCTGCGGACCGGGGATCAAGTGCCCGGGCTCGACCGGGCGGAGGAAGGTGATGTCCCCCGCGTACGGCTCCGGCTCGTGGCGTGTCACCGCATCCAGGGTCCGCGCGAAGGCGGTGTGCATGGCCGCGATCTGCGCGGCGTCGGCCCGCTTCGGATCCGCGTCGGCGAGGCCGCGGTGCAGTTCCGCCCGCCGTTCGGCAGTGTCCCGCTGCCCGAGGGCACGGAACCGCTCGGCGACCGCGTCCAGTTGCCCGTCGCCGGTCACCCGCCCGAGGGCGCCCTCCTCCAGGGCTGTCGGCGAGCCGGCCAGCGCGGTCGCGAGAGCCCGGCCGACCGCCGCTTCGTCGGCGGGCCAGCCATGGGCGGCCGGGTCCGCGCCCATCGTCCGTGTGAAGGCGTAGTCCACCATCAGGTCGTCGTGCAGCAGGTACGGGACGCGGTGGCCGGACACGACGGTCAGCCGCCGGACCGTCACGTCCGCCTCGCTCAGGGCCCGGGCCAGCTCCAGTGCGATCGGGCCGCCGAGGCCGTAACCGATGATCTCCACGTCGTCGTGTCCGGCGGCTCGCACCTCGCGTGCGTAGCGGACGGCCAGTTCCTCGACGAGGTCGGGCACGGCAGGGTCGGAGCCGCCGCCGCCGGCGGGCAGGACGAGCCCCAGCAGCGTCGCGTCCGCGCCGAGTCCGTCGATCAGCGCCCGGTACCGTGTCAGGGTTCCCGATCCGTCGTGCACGAGCAGCCGTACCGGCCCCTGCCCCGCTCCGGCCAGCGGGACCAGTGACGACCGCAAGGCGGTCGGCGCCGTCGTCTCCGGCGCCGGCGCCGGAGCGGCGGACTCCAGCCACCGGGCCAGACCGGCGACCGTGGGCCCCTCCAGCAGGGCGCGCAGCAGGACGTCGAAGGTGGTCCGCGCGGCCTGGGGGAGGCGTTCGCGCACCTGTCCGACGAACTGCGCCGCCAGCAGCGAGTTCCCGCCCACGTCGAAGAATCCGTGGTCGCGGGCCGGCGGTTCGCCGCCGAGGACCTCGGCCCACAGCTCGGCGATCCGCCGTTCGAGTCCGGGCCGCGGCGGCTCGGCGGACGCGGCCTGCGGCGCACCGGGCGCCGGTGCCGACTCGAGCAGGCGCTTGCGGTCGACCTTTCCGTTGGGTGTCAACGGCAGCGTCTCGACGATCCGTACCCGCGCCGGGACCATGTGCGCCGGCAGCCGTTCGGACACCCAGCGGACGAGTTCCGCGCCTTCGACGGACGCCGATCGGCTGCGCGGAATCACGAACGCGACCAAGGCCCGCTCGAAGGGGTCGCTGCCCGCCGCCAGCACCACACAGGTGCCCACCTGCGGGTGTTCGCCGAGCACCGACTCGATCTCGCCGAGCTCGATCCGGTGCCCCCGGATCTTGATCTGCTGATCCGCCCGGCCGCAGAACTCGATCTCCCCGTTCGGCAGGTAACGGCCGAGATCGCCGGTGCGATAGAGCGGTTCCGCCGTCTCCGGGTGCCGCAGGAAACGCTCCGCGGTCCGCTCGGGGTCGTTCAGATAGCCCGTGGCCAGACCGGTGCCCGCGATGTACAGCTCGCCGACGACCAGGTCGGGCCGGTCGCGCAGCGCGGCGTCGAGTACGTGGAAACGCTGGTTCGCCAGCGGACTTCCGTACGGAATGCTGCGCCAGTGCGGTTCGACGCCCTTGATGCGGTGGTGGATCGACCAGATCGCCGCCTCCGTCGCTCCGCCCAGACTGACCAGCTCGGCCCCCGGCACGTGCCGTTCGGCGTGACCGGGCAGCGACAGCGGGATCCAGTCACCGGACAGCAGAGCCAGCCGCAGACAGGAGAGTCCGGCGGGTTCGACGTCCAGATAGTGCATCAGCATCTGGAGCTGCGCGGGGACCGAGTTCCATAGCGTGACGCCGTGTTCGGCCACCATCGCGGCCCAGTGCGAAGGGTCGCCGCGCCGCGCGGGGTCCGGCAGCACCAGCGGGGCGCCGACGGCCGGCGGACCGAACAGGTCGTAGACCGAGAGGTCGAAACTGAGCGCCGCCAGACCCAGGACCCGGTCGGAGGCGCCGACGCCGAAGCGCCGATTGATGTCGACCACTGTGTTGAGGGCGGCCTGGTGGGTGATCATCACGCCCTTGGGCACACCGGTCGAACCCGAGGTGTGCATCACGTAGGCGAGTTCACCGGGCGTCGTCGAAGGCGCGTCGGGAACCCGGGCCAACGGCAGCGGCGGCACGCCGGCCACCTCCACCGCCCGGACACCGGGCGGGGGCGCGCCGGTCGTGGCGTCGGCCACGACCGCGAACCGGGCGCCGCTGTCGGTGAGGATCCTGTCCCGGCGGATCCTGGGCTGGCCGAGGTCGACCGGCACGTACACGCCGCCCGCGAGGAGCACTCCGAGCACCCCGACGGCCTGGTCCCGGCTCTTGTCGATCAGTACACCCACGAAGTCACCGGGGCGGCACCCCGCTGCCCGCAGCTGATCGGCCACCGCGGCGGCCCGGCCCAGCCACTGCCCGTAGGTCAGCGTCCCGGCCGGGTCGATCACCGCGGCCCGGTCCGGGAACCGCCGCGCGTACGCCACGAGGGGGTCGTGCAGCAGGCCGTCCGGAACGGGCGCCTGCGTCGCGTTCACCGCGGCCCGCACGGCGCGCTGCCGATCGGGCAGCGGCTGCGGGTCCACCGCGGCCCACGGCTCGTCGTCGGCGGCCAGCCGGTGCAGGAGCCCTTCGAACGCGGCGAACATGTCGTCCACCAGACCGTCGGGGAAGACCCCTTCACGGACGTCCCAGTTCATGTCCAGGCCGCCGTACTGGTCGCCGACCTGGCAGTCGATCCACACCTGCGGCGTCTGGCTGATGCCGTGGACCGGCCGCGTCTTCCGGCCCGCCGGCGACACCGTGTCGCCGCCCCCGACACCGATGCTGCCGGTGAACACCACCGGCAGGAGCGCCGCCTCGCGCCCATGGCGGCGGGTGATCTCGCGCAGCACCTCCACGCCGCTGTACAGCCCGTGATCAAGGTCGTCGAAGATCTGCTCGCCCAGGGCGCGGGCCCGCTCGGCGAAGCTCGTCCTGCCTTCGCGCTCGACGGCGAGCAGGCTCAGCGAGGTGAAGTCGCCGAGCAGCCGGTCCACGTGCGGGTGCAGCGGCATCCGGTTGAGCACGGGAAGGCCGAGGCAGAAGCGCTCGACGCCGCTCCAGCGGCCGATCGTCTCCGCGTACGCCGCCAGCACGGCGTTGGCCGGCGTGATGCCGTGCTCGGCGGCGCGCTCCTTGAGCGACCGCCACACGCGGTCGTCCAGCGTCGCCGTCAGACGCCGGAACCGCGGCGGCGCCGTCGCCGGATCGTGGTCGTCGCGCAGCGGCAGCGCGGGCGCGCCGGCCAGGTCGTCGATGCGGTTCGACCAGTACGCGCGGTCACGAGCGTAGCGATCGGTGTCGCGCAGCCGGCGCTCGGCGAGCACATAGTCGCGGAAGGTGGCGTCCACCGGGGGCAGTTCGCAGTCGGGCCGCTGGTAGCGACGATCGAGCTCGGAGAGCACCTGCTGCATGCTGAGCCAGTCCAGCGCCATGAAGTCCACGGACACGTGGAGCACACTGCGGTCCGGCTCCCGGGTCAGGCGCAGCTCGTACATGGGGCGCTCACCAGCGGGGTGCACCTTGTGGGACAGCTCGTCGCGCACTTCGGCGAGCGTCTTGTCGACCGTGTCGCCGGACGCTCCGCGCAGATCGGCGACCTCGATGCGGGTGTCCCGCAGCACGGGCAGGACCCGTTGGGCGCCGTCCTCGAAGATGACCGTCCGCAGGGTGTCGTGGCGCTGCACCAGGCCGTCCCACGCCTCCTGCAGCCGGTCGGGGTCCAGATCCGCCGGATACTCGAACTCCAGGTAGACATGGCAGGACACGCCGCCGTAGTCGAAGGCGGCATTGCGGCCGAACAGATAGGCCGACTGGATGTCGGTCAGCGGGAAGGGCAGTTCACGGTCCTCGGGCCGGCTCTGCCACACCGGATCGCCGCCGTGCGGCTGCCCCGCCTCCGGGCTCGCGGCCGTGTCCGCCATGATGTCCAGCAGCTCCGCCTTGCAGCGGCGCAACTCCGCCAGACGCTGGTCGGTCATCACCCCGCGAGGCGCGCGGAACCGCAGCTGCTCACCCTCACGCCACAGACGGATCCCTGCGCTCTGAAACTCTTCGAGCAGTTCCCTGGCGTTCACACCGCACCCTCTTCGCAGTCGTCCCCGTTGTCCCAGCCGTCGCTCGGCCGCCCGCCGGCGGTGGAACCGAGCCGGTCGATCAGCGCGCTCAGCCCCGCGACGGTCGGTGTGCGCATGACCTCGCGCATGGGCAGGTCGACGCCCCATGCCCCGCGCACCTCGGCGACGAAGCGCGTCGCGAGCAGGCTGTCGCCGCCGAGCCGGAAGAAGTTCTCGTCGCGGCCCACCGATTCCAGGCCGAGCAGCTTCGTCCACCGCTCGGCGACGAACGTCTCGGTGGCGCCGCGCGGCGGGTCTCCCACGTCACGCGGGCGGTCGACGGAGTGCTCGAGAACCGTCTGAATCCGTCGCCGGTCGACCTTCCCGTTGCCGCTGAGCGGCAGCGCGGGCAGCACGGCGAGGTGGGCGGGGACCATGTGCTCGGGCAGCCGGTCCGCCGCCCACCGGCGCAGCTGCTCCCCGTCGACCCCGCGAGCCGCCCTGGGCCGGTCCGCGACCAGCAGCACCTCCCCGGTGCGCTCCGTGCGCAGCACCCGGACGTCGCACAGTCCGGCCTCGGCGCAGGCGTCCGCCCATCGCTCGCGGCCGTACAGCCAGGCGGCATCCGGCCGGTCCTCGTCGAACCGTCCCGCGCGCGCCTCCAGCGGCAGTGCGGTGACCAGCGCGAGCGGCGTCGGGTATTCACGCTCGAGCAGGTAGAGACGCCCGCCCGGCGCGAGCAGCAGTGCCATGGTGGACACGGCCAGTTCCGGGTCCGGCATCCGGTGCAGGACGTTGTTCGCCACGATTGCGTCGAATGCGTGGACGTGCTGGGCGGCGATCGCGTCGGCGCCCTGCGGCGCGGTCTGCGCGCTGTGCCCCCGCTCGCGCAGCAGCGTCTCGGCCTTGGCCAGCGCCGGCGTCGAGGAACCCAGCAGCGTGTACGCGACCGTGTCCGCGGCGAGTTCGGTGAGCAGCCGCGCGCTGCCACGGCCGCTGACCACGTCCCACTCCGCCACGGCCGGCGGCGCGTCGTCGCCGGCCCGCGCCCGCAGGTCCTTCGCGACGACGCCGAGGCAGTCGGCCGTCCCCGGCATCAGATCGCTGAGCGCCTCGGGAGCCAGGACCGGATCGTCCAGCAACGCGGTGGCGTCCGCGTCACCGGACATGATGGCCGAGAAGAGGGGCCCGGCCCATTCCAGTGCGGTGGCGACGGAGTCGAGACTCGTCCCGCGTGCGGCTTCGCGGACCTGCTCGGCCCAGGCCGGGTCCGTGACCTCGCCCCACCTCGGGCCGTGCCGGTACGCCGCGTCGGCGCCGCGTACCAGCACCGCGCGCTGAGCCAGGTACTCGAGCCAGACGTCCACCACCGGACGCTGTCCGGCACAGACGGACGGCTGCCCGGCCGCGGCGCCGTCGGGCCCGACCAGCGGTGCGACGACACCGGCCAGCAGCAGCTCCACCAGCCGGTGCTCGTGCAGATGCGGATCGGACCGGGGCGCGGGCGGCAGGAAGGCGTTCCTCTGCCGCCTGCCTCCGGGCGTGCGGTCCGTGTGCGCCTGGGCGCGGTCCGGCGCGGACGAGCGCTCGACCACGGCGGCGACCAGTTCCCGGCGCCCCTCGGTCAGCGGTACCGCCACGGCCTGCGCAACCGTGGGATGCGCCTGCAGGCAGGCCTCGATCTCTCCCAGCTCGACCCGGAAGCCGTTGATCTTCACCTGGTGATCGAGGCGCCCGAGGAACTCCAGATTGCCGTCGGGCCAGTAGCGGCCGAGGTCGCCGGTGCGGTACCAGCGCTCGTCGTCCTGCCGGGGGAAGCGTGCCGCGGTCAGCTCGGTGTCGCCCCGATAGCCGAGCGCGACACCGGCGCCACCGATCCAGAGCTCACCGGGCACCCAGTCGGGACAGTCCCGCCCGCGTCGGTCCACCACCCGGAACTTCTGGTTGCGCAGCGGCTTTCCGTAGGGGATCGATCGCCAGCCGTCCGGTACCGCGGTGACCTCGTAGGCGTTCGACCAGATCGCGGCCTCGGTGGCGCCGCCGAGTGCGATCAGCCGGCACCGGCCGTTCGTCGCCCGGTCCAGCCGCTCGGGCAGGTCCAGCCCGATCCAGTCGCCGGACAGCAGGGCCAGGCGCAGCGTGGCGGGGAACGCGGATGCCTCGGCCGCGGTCAGCGCCATGTCGAGCAGGGCCGGCACGGTGTTCCAGACGGTCACCGAGTGCCGTCGGCACAGCGTCAGCCACTCCGCGGCGTCGCGTCGACCGGACTCCGACACGAGGACGGCGCCCGCACCGACCGCGAGGAACCCGAAGATGTCCCACACCGAGAGGTCGAAGTCCAGCGCGGACACCGCCAGCACCCGGTCGCCGGGCCCGATCCCGAACCGCTCGTTGACGTCCTCGACGGTGTTGACCGCGGCGCGATGGCTGATCTCGACCCCCTTGGGCAGGCCCGTCGAGCCCGAGGTGAAGATCACGTACGCGGTGTCACCGGGGTCGGCCGCCACCGGCGCCCCCAGGGGGCGCGCGCCCATCGCCGCCTCGATCGTCAGCACCTCGATCCCGGCATCGGACGGCTCCACGAGCCCGCTGCCGGCGAGCATCACCCGGGCGCCGCTGAGTTCGAGGATGCGGGCGCGCCGTTCGGCCGGCTGGTCCACGCCGATCGGCACGTACGCGGCGCCCGCCGCGAGGACTCCGAGCACGGCCGCGATCTGCTCGGCGCTCTTCGGCGCGGTCACGGCGACGTACGAGCCGCGGCCGATGCCACGCTCCACCAGTGCGCCGGCGATGGCGAGGGCGCGCCGCGCCAGCTCGTCGTGCGCCATCACCTCCTGCTCGCCCCACAACAGGGCGGGCTGCCCGGCCCTTTCGCCGGACCGCTGGAAGAACGCGGTGTGCAGAAGGTTCTCGGTCACCGTGCGGGTCTCCGCATTGACCGCCGCCCGCCGCTCCCGCTGCTCGGCGGGCAGCGGGATCTCCGGCAGCGCGGCCTCCCACTCGCCGGCCATCAGGCCGCGGACCAGGGCCTCGTAGGCCGACAGCATCGCGTCGAGCACACCGTCCGGGAAGAGCTCCTCCACGGCGTCCCACACCAGCAGCACGCCGCCGTCGCGGTTGCGGTAGACCTGGTGGTCGAGCCAGATCTGCGGGGTCTGGGAGATCATCCACGTCGGCTCGCCGAAGCGGGCCGCGAACGCATCCGGAACCAGCGGCGCCGACAGATCGCAGGCGAAGACGACCGGCGCCGTGCGGGGTGCGTCCGGGGCGGTGCGGTGGAAGTCACGCAGCACGTCGACGCCGGAATAGGCGGAGTTGCCGATGTCCTCGTGCATCCGCTTCTGCAGGGCGCGGGCGCAGTCGGCGAAGGTGCCGCCGCCGGACAGATCGACCTCGACCAGCACCAGCCCCGTGAAGTCGGCCACGATGCGGTCGACCTGGGGGTGCGCGTCGAGGTCGCGGTCGAACAACGGCAGATTGAGCAAAAAGTGCTCGTCCCCGCTCCAGCGCCCCAGAACCATCGCGTACGCCGTGGCCAGCACCACGGAGGGCGTCAGACCCGCCTCGCCGGCCCGCCGCTCCAGGACGCGCCACTCGTCCGCCGTGAACTCGCAGGAACGGCGGACGAACCTCGGTACGACGGCCTCCGGATCGGCGGCCAGGGGGAGCTTCGGCCCTCCCGGAAGCGACGGCAGCCTCTCCTGCCAGTACGCGCGGGCCCGTTCGCGGTCCGCGCCGCGGGTCCGGTCCTGGTTCGCGAGATACCGACCGAACGTGTAGGTCAGGTCTTCGAGGCCGAGGGGGTTGTCGTACAGGACGGCCAGATCGCCGAGCAGCACGCGGATGCTGGCGAGGTCGGAGGCCAGCAGGTCGACATTGAAATGGAGCCGGTCCACGTCGCCGGGGAGCCGGGTCAGCTGGACGTCTATGACCTCACCCCGGTCGACGTTCAGGCGCCGGTGCGACAGCCTGTCGCGAAGCGCCAGTGCGGCTGTCGCCGCCTCGTCGCCCGTGCGTTCGCGGAGGTCGTGGACGGTCACGCCCGGCCAGGGCGATTCGGGCATGACGTGCTGGGTGGCGTCGTCGGCGAACGACACGCGCAGCATGGGATGGCGCTCGATCAGGGCGCGAACGGCGTCCTCGAGACACTGTGGGTCCACCTGCTGCCCGTCGAACTCCAGGTAGGCGTGACAGCTGACTCCGCCGAGCGGCTGGTCGTCGGCACGGCCGATCAGGTAGGCCTGCTGCACCGGCGTGAGCGGGGCGGGCTGATCGGCCCGGACCTCGTGCTCCGCCTCGGCGTCGCTCGGCGACTGCGGCAACGGCTCGGCCCCCGCACCGGGCGTGATGAGCTCGAACCAGGCCGACAGCCGCGGCTCGTCGGACAACTGCGCGAACGTGACCTCGGAACCGGCACGGCTGAGCCGGTTCGCCAGCCGCATCATCTCCAGCGACTGCAGGCCGAGTTCGAAGAGGTTGATGTCGTCGTCGGCCTCGGTCACCTCGATGCCGAGCAGGCCGGACACCTCACGGCGCAGGGCGTCCCGGTCCATCCCGGCACCAGTGGCGGCGAGATCCCCCGCGCCACGGTCAGCAATCTCCGATGGCATTTCCAAGCTCCTTTGCACGCTCATGACTTCGCCGCGCCTCACGCCCACCTCGGCAGGTGCGCCGTACCGGCCGATCAACCGTCAGTTGCCGCCCTCAGGCCCGCTCGGCCTGCTCCATGACCTGCGCCAGCTCGGCCAGGGTCCCGGCCTCGAACATCGAACGCATCGGCACGGTCACGCCGAGCTCCTTGCGTATGCGGCTGACCAATTTCGCGGCGAACATCGAATGGCCGCCCAGTTCGAAGAAGTTGTCCTGCGGGCCGGCCTCGTCGACCTGCAGCGTCTCCCTCACCATGCCGCACAGGACTTCTTCGTACGAGGTCACGGCGGCCGCGTCGGCAACGGCACGCGGAGAGGCGTCGTCCGTGCCGGTCCTGCCCGGTGTCCCGCGCACGGCCCGCTCGGCCAGCGCCTTGCGGTCGACCTTTCCGTTCAGCAGGGTCGGAATGTGCTCGAGCACGATGATGCTCGAGGGCACCATGTGCTCGGGAAGGGTGCCGCGCACGTACTGCCGCAACTGCGCCTCGGAGACCTCGTGGCGCGCCGACGTCTTCACATAGGCGACGATGTGCTCGGTGGCGACGTCGTCACCGCCGATCACCGCCACGACGATCTCCACCGCGGGGTGACTCTCCAGCCGCGCTTCGATCTCGCCGAGTTCGATACGGAAGCCGCGGACCTTCACCTGATTGTCGATCCGGCCGGTGAAGTAGAGCTCGCCGTCGGCCGCCAACCTGCCCCGGTCGCCCGACCGGTACATCCTGCTTCCAGGAGGGCCGTACGGGTCGGCGACGAACGTGGCCGCCGTCAGGCCCGGACGGTTCAGGTAGCCGCGGGCCACGCCGGTTCCCGCCAGGAACAGTTCGCCCTCCTGGCCGTCGCGGCGGTCCTGGAGGCCTTCGTCGAGCACGTACACCGCGGCACCGTCCCAGGGTGTGCCGACGGTCACCTCTTCCTGGACACCCTCGATCGGTCCGCCGATGGACGTCCCGACCGTCACCTCGGTCGGACCATAGGCATTGAACAGGCGCCTGTCCTTGGACCACTCCTCGGCCAGGGACCGGGTGCAGACATCGCCGGTGGAGGTGATCGTTCCGCCGACCAGCAGTCCCTCGCTCTCGGTGACGCCCAGGGCGACGGGCGGCAGGACCGCGTGATCGATGTCGTACTTCAGCATGGTCTCGCGCAGCGACTCTCCCGGCATCAGCGCGTGCTGATCGGCCATGACGAGCGTCGCGCCGTTCAGCAGCGCCAGCGCGAAGTCCCAGAACCACGCGTCGAAGCTGAAGGAGGCCCATTGCAGGACACGCTCCCCGGGACCGACTCCGTACAGCCGCTTCTGCGTCGAGACCAGATCCGCGACGCCGGCATGAGTGACCGCGACCCCCTTGGGGACGCCGGTCGAACCGGAGGTGTAGATGACATACATCAGATGGGCCGGACTCAGCGGCACGGGACGCTCGTCCGCGGTGATGTCGTCGCTGCGCTCCTGCGCGCACGCGGCCTCGAAGGAGGCGTCGTCGAGCACGACCTCCGGCACGTCCAGGCGCAGTGAGCTGACGCCCTCCGTTCGCAGCAACAGCACCGGCCGCGAGTCCACGACCATGTGAGCCAGCCGCTCGGTCGGATAGCTCGGGTCCAGCGGCAGGTACGCGCCACCGGCCTTCAGCACCGCCAGCACCGCGACGATCAGCCGGGCCGACCGCGGCACCGCGATGGCGACCAGCGAGTCCGACCCCACGCCGGCCGCCATCAGCCGCCTCGCGAGCCGGTTCGCGCTCTCGTTCAGCTCCGCGTAGTCGACGACGATGTCCCCGAAGACAACGGCCGGCGCATCACCCGACGTGGCCACCACGGACTCGAATATGTCCGAAACAGTGTTCAACTCCGCTCCGCCTCCGACACAGGGTTTCAGCATGAACTGGGCAACAGTCATCGACGATGGCACGGAGCCTTGCCGGCCGACCGAGCCGTGAAAGAACTCTTTCTCCACTCGCTCACCGGGCCGCCGGTCAATCCATGATGAGACAGGGCCTGGCGACGTTGAGCCTTCCGCATGGAGAGAAGGAATCAAAGTGACCGATGACGTTAAGTATCGTGACTACCTCGAACTGGATACTCTGCTGTCCCTCCAGCAGCCCCGCACTGCGGATTCCGCGGCAATGAAGTCCACTGTGCTTTCGGAGCAGTTCTTCATCATCACGCACCAGGCGAGCGAGCTCTGGCTCAGGCAGATCATCTCCGACCTGGAGGCCGTCGTCGATGAGCTGACGACGAGCGACGACACGTCCACCGCGGAATGGATCGTCGATCTCCTCCAGCGTGCCGCAGAACTCATGCGCGTGCTGCACACCCAGTTGACCGCTCTCGACAGATTGCCGCTGCGCGACTTCGCCATCTTCCGGACGCTGCTCGGTACCGCGAGCGGTGCGCAGTCGGAGCAATTCCACCGGCTGGCCCGCCTCATCGGCAACGCCGAGCAGGAAGGGCCGCTGTACGAAGCGTTCGCCGCGTGGGTGGCCAGGTCGGGACACACCGTTTCCGACGTGGCCCGGCAGGGCATCGAAGCGGACGTCTATTACCGCATCATCGAAGCTCTGCTCGACGTCGGCAACGGCTATTGGCGATGGCAGGTGGGTCATATCAGCCTGATCACCCGGGTGCTGGGCCACCACGCCGGAACGGGTGGCACAGCGGGAGCCGACCACCTGGTCAGCCGCTGCACCCTCCCGTTCGCGGAGCTACGCGAGCTGCGCAGTCAGGCGCACCTCGGTCTCAGCGTCGCGACGTCGTGACTGCCGGGCGGCGCCGATGCCGCTAGAGGGGCTCGAGGACGAACCCGCGTCCCCAGACGTTCCGCACCGCGAGACCCACGAGTTGCAGGCGTCGGCGTAGCCGCATCACATGCAGGTCCAGTGCGTTGCTGGACGAACTGGAGCCGGAGTTCTTGAGGATCTCGCGCAATTCGGTGCGGTAGATGATCTGACCGTACCGGGCCACCAGCGGCGCCAGCATCTCGCACTGCGTCAAGGAGAGCGTGACGGACGAATCCTCGAAGTAGAGGATTCCTGTCGGGTCCACCACGGGCTTCGACTTGAGAACGGCGCGATGCTCCAGCTGACGCAGCCGGGCCTGAAGATCTTCGTGAACGATGGGAGGGCGCACCCAGTCCTCGTAGAGACTCAGATGCTCCGGCGGGGACGCGCCGTGCTCGACCACCAGAAGACAGAGATGCCCCCGGGCCTTGCATTGCTCGCGGATATTTCTTTCCGCCGGCCAGCGGACGAACTTGACCCGATTCTTCACATCAACATTCACAGGCATCTCCCCCAAGTAACCGTGTTCCGTTGATCCACGGGTCACGCCCCGGCCGGCGTGCCGCCGTTCGCAGCCATCCTGTCCCGCAAGCTCTTCGGACGCATGTCCGTCCAGGCGTGGTCGATGTAGTCGATGGTCTTCGCCCGGGTGGCCGGGCCGTACACGACCCGCCAGCCGTCGGGAACGGTGATGCCCTGCGGCCACAACGAGTACTGCTCTTCCTCATTGAGCAGCGCCAGATATTCTCGGCTGTCGTCCTCGAATGGATGCGGCATTGCTTCAATCTCCTCTTCGAGCAGAATTCCTGAAACCTGCCCACAATACGAACAGCGGCCGTCAATTCCTGCCGTCGCGCCCCCCGGAAGCGATGTCGACATTAGCAGTCGACTATCATATGTAGACAGCTTTACTCTGCATTCTTCCCCGTGCATTTTGCATATTGACAGGCCCCGCCGGCGTGTGCGTGTCGTACCCCGACCCTCGTTCCCTCGGTACCCGGCGCCCGGGCAGCCGGTTCGCCGAGCAGCGACGATCGGCCCCCGTTGTCGCACCCGACCGGGTTGGCCGAAAGGAACGGGCAAGAGTTCGGACGGTGGCCGGTCTTCGCCTGCCACCATCGGGCAATGACTCAGTCCGCTCTCGGTTTCCGTTCCCTGGATCTCACCGATCCGGCTACCTTCATTGAGAACGACGTCCACGAGTTCTGGCGTGAAGTGCGTGCCGAGCGCCCCGTCTACTGGCATGAACCCACCGGCCGATACCCGGGGTTCTGGGTGGTGTCCCGATATGACGACATCCAGTCGCTGTTCCACGACGCGGCCTTGAGTTCCGCCAGGGGAAACGTCCTCGATGTCGTGCTGCGCGGCGACGATTCCGCGGGCGGCAGCATGCTGGCGGTCACCGACGGCCCGCGTCATCGGCAGCTCCGTAATCTCATGTTCAGCGCGTTCACCCCACGAGCCCTCGGCGAGGTCGTCGAGAACGTCCGCCGGCGCGCCGCCGAGCTGGTGTCGGAGGTCGTCGGACGGGACACGTTCGACTTCGCCGCCTCGGTGGCCGAGCAGATTCCGATGAACACGATCTGCGATCTGATGTCCGTTCCGGCCGCGGACCGCAAGAGCCTGCTCGAATGGAACAAGTCGGCGCTGTCCTCTGGCCATGCGGACAGCAGCGATCTCGATGCGCTGAGCGCCCGCAACGAGATAGTGCTCTATTTCATGGAGTTGGGCCAGGAACGGCGGGACAACCCCGGCGACGACGTCATCAGCATGCTCGCGACCGCGGAGATCGACGACTGTCCGCTCACCCTCGAGGAAATCGCTGTCAACTGCTACAGCCTTATTCTCGGTGGGGACGAGACCTCTCGGATATCCGCGATATGCGCGGTGCTTGCGCTCATCGAGCATCCCGATCAGTGGCACGCCCTGCGGACGGGCGAAGTCTCCCTCGATTCTGCTGTCGAGGAGATCATCCGCTGGTCGACACCAGGGATCCATCTGGCACGTACCGCCGTATCGGATTTCGAGCTGCACGGAAAGAAGATACGGAAGGGCGACATCGTCACGCTGTGGAACATCTCGGCCAACAATGACGAGTCGGTCTTCGACGAACCGCGCCGGTTCACCCTGTCCCGCTCCCCCAACAGGCACCTGGCGTTCGGCCACGGCCCGCACTACTGCCTGGGCGCCTACCTCGGCCGAGCGGAGCTGCGGGCGCTGCTGAGCGCGCTGGTGGCCGAGGTCGCACGGATGGAGTTGCGCGGAACGCCTCGCCACATCTACTCGAACTTCCTCACCGGTTACGAGAGCCTGCCGGTTCACTTCGCACTCCGGCAGCGGTGAGGGGAATTCGCATCCGGGAAAGCACGACCGAAGTCGAGAGGTAACGATGAGGAAGAACGTCTGTGTCATCGGTGCGGGTCCATCGGGCCTGGTCGCGGTGAAGGAGCTGCTGGACGAAGGCCATTCGGTCACCTGCTTCGAGCGCAGCACCGAGATCGGCGGAGTGTTCCGGTCCGGAGTCGGCGCCGACGAAGCCGGGGCCTATGACTCGACGATGCTGACCATCTCCAACTACATGATGACCTTCTCCAGCTTCCCGCCGCCGGAGAACCAGGAGCGACGGTTTTGGTCGGCCGGCGAATACCGCCAGTACCTGCTCGACTTCACCGAGAAATTCCACCTCGGCCCCACCATTCAGGGCGGGACCGATGTGCTGAGCATCTCGAAGAACGACGACGGCGGATACACCGTCGAGGTGGCACCGACGGACGACCCCGGGAAGAGGGTCGCGCATCGGTTCGACGCGGTGGTCGTCTCCACGGGAACCCATCGGGTCCCGAACTACATCGACCTTCCCGGGCAGGAGGACTTCGCCGGCGAGATCGTGCACTCGGCCCACTACCGGAACGCCGAAAGATTCCGCGGAAGGCGGGTCCTGTGCATAGGGATCGGCGAGACGGCAGCGGACGTCGTGAACGAGATCGCCCAGGTGGCCGAGAGTTGCACGCTGTCGGTGCGTCGCTACCAGCCCATCGTCGAGAGGTACCCCGGAGGCGGGGCGCACACGAACGACGCCTACACCTCACACCTGCTGCATTCGGTGCCCCTGGCGGCCGCCGGCGCGTTCATGCGATTCGGCATGCGGCGGAACAAGAGCCGGGGCCGGACGGGCGCCGCCAAGGCCGTGGCAGCGTGGAACTCGAAGAACCGGCACTTCTTCCACCACTTCCTGACCAAGAACGAGGCGTTCATCCACCGGATCGTCGACGGCAGCCTGTCCGTCAACGCCACGGGTATCGAACGCCTCGGCAAGGATTACGTCCTCTTCAAGGACGGCCGCCGGGAAGAGATCGACACGATCATGCTGAACACGGGCTATGTCGAGGACTTCGGCATCCTGAAGGATGCCGACATCACCGATGTGCGCAGACTGTACAAGCACATGATCCATCCGGCCCTCGGTACCGACGTCGTCTTCATCGGGTGGGCGCGGCCGGCCGCCGGCGGCGTTCCGGCCTGCTCCGAGATGCAGAGCCGGTACTTCGCCCTCCTGTGCAGCGGCAAGCTGAAGCTGCCGGACCCCGTTCGGCTCCAGGGGCTCATCGAGCGGCAGGCGTCGTACGAGAACGAGGTCTTCCACGGCAATCCCCAGCTGCGGACCCTGGTCCACTACAACCACTACATGATCGATTTTGCGAAGGTGATCGGATGCTCCCCGTGGCGTCCGGCCGTCTTCCTGAATCCGCGGCTTGCCTACAGGCTGTGGGTCGGGTCCCAGATGCCCCACATCTACCGGCTGTTCGGTCCGCACAGCGATCACCGAACGGCGCGTAAGGCGATCATGGGCGTACCGACGGCGTTCGGGGCCCCACAGGCGCTCGCGATCCTGACGGTCAGCGGTGTGTCGCGGGTACTGATAGCAATGGGCCTGATGAAGCCGGATCCGAAGTACTGATCCGGATGAGGGACGACCGATGAGCCCCGGTCGACTCTGCCCTGAGGCAGGTCGATCGGGGCTCGTCCGGTCCGGCGCGCGGGCCGGCGCTAGACCGCCTGGCGCTCGCGGTGTGTGGCCTTCAGCGCGTTCTTGTCGACCTTGCCGACCGGAGTACGCGGAAGCTCGGGTACGACGATCAGCTCGTCCGGCAGCTTGTAGGAGGCCAGCCCGCGACCGCGGATGTGCTCCCTGATGGTGCGCAACGAGATCGGCGCCGCCGTCTCCGCGTCGCCGCGGAGAACGACGAATACACAGACGCGCTCGTCGAGGTCACCGTCCGGGATGCCCACCACGGCGGTGTCCAGGACCAGAGGGTGGGTCAGGACGTGGCCCTCCACCTCCTCCGCCGACACCTTCTCGCCCAAATGGTGGATGATGTCCTTCAGCCGGCCCTCGATGACGACGTTGCCGTCCTCGGTCATCCGGGCCAGGTCGCCGGTGCGATAGAAGCCGTCGTCGGTGAAGGACCGGCGGTTGTGTTCCGGCGCGGCGAAGTAGCCGCGGATCGTGTAGGGACCGCGAGTGAGCAGTTCGCCGGTCTCACCGGTGACGACGTCCTTGTCGTCGGTGTCCACGATCCTGATCTCGTCGTCCGGGGACACCGCCCTGCCCTCGGTGCCGAACACGACGGCCGGCGGATCGTCGAGGCGCGTGTGAGTGATCAGTCCCTCACCGATGCCGTACACGTTCAGGATCCGGCACCCCAGACTCTCGCTCACCCGCTTCGCCGCGGCAGGTCCGAACTTCGAGCTGCCGACCTGGATGGTCATGCCGCTCATGTCGACCGGAGCGGAGCGAGCCGCTTCCGCCCACAGCAGGGCCAGGGCGGGCACCAGCGTCGTGAGGGTGACGCCCTCCTGTTCGATCAGCGGAAACACGTGGTCGGGACTGGGGTTGGCGGCCAGTACGGCCTTCCCGCCGAGGAGCAGGGCGCCCAGCGCGCCGGGGCAGCCGAGGGCGGCGTTGTGCGGCACGGGGTTCGCGGCGAGGTAGACGCCGCTGTCGTCGAACTGGACGACCTGCGCGCAGGCGGAGACGTTGTACGCGTAGTCGTCGTGGGTCCGGGGAATCAGCTTCGGCACACCCGTGGTCCCGCCCGACAGCAGCAGCAGCGCCACCTCGGACGAGTCGACCGGCGGCAGTTCGCGTACTCCGGAACGGGCCAGCTCGTGCAGCGGTGTGAACTCGCCCGCCTCGCCCGCGATCACGACATGCCGAAGACCGGGCGCGTCGCGGCGGACCTCACGGGCCAGCGCGCGGAAGTCGAACCCTTGCAGCCGGTCCGGGCCGACGTAGGCCACCGCGTCCGACGAGCGCACCAGGTGGAGGATCTCGTCGCGGCGGTGGCCGGGCAGTGCCATCACCGGGATCGCGCCGATGCTGAAACAGGCCAGGATGGTGGACAGGAACGCGATCCTGTTCGGCAGATGCACCACCACCCGGTCGTGGCGGCCGATGCCGAGATCGAGCAGACCGGACGCGACGCGGTCGGCCTCTTCGAGCAACTCCGCGTAGGTGACCCGGCCGGTGGCGTCCACGGCGGCGATCTTGTCCGGGTGGCGTGCGGCGCGGTCGGTCACGAGCTGCCGCAGCGAGAGACCGCGCCAGTAGCCGGCGCGGCGGTAGCGATCCGCGTATTCGGGTGGCCAGGGGACGAACCCGTCCAGCATGTGTCCTCCTAGGTTGCGACGCCTTCAGGTTCGGACAGCAGGCCGTGGGCCGCGTCGGGCCCGACAGAGCTTTGACAGATTGCCGTGGGCGGGGCGCGGGTTCGGGTGAAGCTCGGAGGCGTGATTGGCATAAGAACGCGTGACCGGGGCTGGTTGCGTCCTCTCAACGGTGTGGAGAGCCCGGCCGTCCGGCTGGTCTGCTTTCCCCATTCCGGCGGTTCGGCGGCGACCTTTCGTGCCTGGTCACCGGCGATGCCCAAGGAGGCGTCGCTGCTGGCTGTGCAGTACCCGGGTCACGCCGACCGGATCGCCGAAGCACCTGCGGACAGCGTCGCCGAGATCGGATCGCACGTCGCCGAGGAGCTGTTGCGGCTGGATCCGGCTCCTTGCGCCTTGTTCGGACACAGCCTGGGCGCCCTGGTCGCGTACGAGACGGCGAGAGCCCTGCAGTCGAGCGGCAGTGCCGCGCGCTGGCTCTTCGTGTCGGGTTCGCCCGCCCCCCGGCTGGCCGGCGGCGGCACCACGCACCGGGCCGGCGACGAAGAACTGTGGGGCGCCCTGCGGGATCTCGGCGGGATCGACGCCGACGTCGCCGACAACGCCGAGCTCCGCGAGCTGCTGCTGCCGGTGCTCCGTTCGGACATCACCCTCAACGAGACCTACCGGCCGGCGAAGGACGCCGCACCGCTGCACTGCCAGGTGCGCGGCTACTACACCACCGGGGACCCGCTGGTGAACGGAGCGCAGCTCGACGCCTGGGCCGGCGTGAGCACCGGGCGGTTCGGAGTGCGGGCCTGGCCCGGTGGGCACTTCTGGTTCCTCGCGGACCCGACCGAGCTGATCGGCGACATCCGCGCGGTTCTGGCGGAGAGCGAGGTGCTCCGATGACGCTCGACGGAAAGTCCGTGGTGGTCACCGGCGCGGCCACCGGTATCGGCCGGGGAATCGCGGAATGCGTGCTGAAGGCGGGCGCCCGCGTCACGATCGTCGGGCGTCGTGAGGAGCCTCTGCGCGACCTCGCGGAGCGGTACGGAAGCGCCGTCGCGGTGGTGGCTCAGGACGTCGCCGCACCAGGCGCCGCGGAACGGATCGTCGCGGTGGCGACCGATGCCTTCGGCAGGCTGGACGCCGTGGTCAACAACGCGGGTCTGGCCCGGTTCGGCCGGCTCGACGCCATCGACCCCGCCTTGTTCGAGGCGATGTTCGCCGTCAACGTCCGCGCGCCGGCCGAACTGATCCGCTGCGCGCTGCCGCAGCTGCGGTCCCACTGCGGCAGCGTCGTCAACATCTCGTCGGTCGGTGGTGCGCTGTCCATGCCCGGCCGCGCCTTCTACGGTGCGACCAAGGCGGCCCTCAACAGCCTCACACGTTCGCTGGCGAGGGAGCTCGCACCCGACGTACGCGTGAACGCCATCATGCCCGGCCCGGTGGACACACCGATGTGGAACGAGACCGGACTGGACGAAGCGGACACCCAGCACATGCGCGTCGATCTTCTCGCGTCGACTCCGATGGGGCGGTTCGGCGACGGCACGGAGATCGGCCGGTGGGTGTGCTCGCTGCTGGACCCGGAACTGTCGGGCTGGGTGACGGGAGCACTGATACCCGTCGACGGCGGCCGCACAGCGTGACGCCTCTTGTGACTCCCCGGAACTCTCAACGTAGCGAAGGTGGTACGAGCGTGAGTCCAGACATCCTCTCCGTCGCCGGATCCGTTCCGTCGTCGTGTCTGCACCGCATTTACCGAGCAGCGGAGGCACGAGAGGAGGAGGCCGTCGATGTGGTGAAGCTGCACGTCGGCGATCCCTATTTCGACCCCGCCGACAACGTCGCCGACGCGTTCGTCGACGCCGTACGGCGCGGCGACACCAAGTACACCGGCGTGGAGGGCCTGCCCGAGCTGCGCGTGGCTTTGGTGGACAAGCTTCGAACGGACAACGGGGTGGACACTGCGGTGTCCCGGCTGCTGATCTCGCCCGGTTCGTGCCAGGGCCTGGCCGCTCTGCTGCAGTCGCTGGCCGAGCCCGGAGCCGAGATCCTTCTGCCGGAACTGCACTGGCCCGTCCATCTGCAGCAGAGTCTGCTCGCCGGCTTCCGGCCGGTGCTCTACTCGCTCGGCGACGATTTCCGGCCCGACCCCGAGACGATCGCGGCCGCCGCGACGCCGCGCACCCGGGTTCTGCTGATCAACTCGCCGGCCAACCCGACCGGCGTCGTCCTGGACCGCGACGAACTCGGCGCCCTGCTGGAGCTGGCGCGCAGCCGGGGCTGGCACGTCATCAGCGACGAGGCGTACGAGCATTTCCTCTACGACAGCGAGCACGTCTCGACGGCTTCGCTCGAACGTGACGTCCCGGTGGCCGAGCGCATCGTGCACAGCGTCTTCAGCTTCTCCAAGAGCTTCGCGATGACCGGCTACCGGCTGGGCTACATCGCGCTGGCCAACGACCGGGCCGCCGACGTCATGAAGGTCGCCCAGGAGGCCAACATCATCGGCACGTCGACCCCGGTGCAGTACGCGGGCATCGCCGCACTCGACAGCCGGGCCGAGGCGACGGCGCTCAACCGCAAGCTGGTGCAGCGGAACCGGGACGTGGCGTTGTCGCCGCTGGTCCAGGCCGGACTGCTGCGTGAACTGCCCGCCGGCGGGTGGTACTCGATGCTCGACGTGGCCCGGACCGGGCTGGACGCCGAGACGTTCGCGACCCGGCTGCTGGAGAGCAAGGGCGTCGCGGTCGTGCCCGGCAACGGGTTCGCCCTGCGCCCCGACGTCGACGATCAGGGGCGGATCCGTTCGCACGACTACGCTCCCTGGGCGCGGCATCTGGTCCGGGTCGCGTTCTGTGTGGACCCGGCGGCGCTCGACACCGGGGTGCGCAAGATCCTGGAATTCGTCGACGAATGCGGCGACAGCGGCGCCCCTTCCGCCGCATAAGCCGAAACCGGCGGTGTACGAGGTCCCTTTCCGGAAGTCGGGTCAGTAGGAAAGAAGTGAGGATTCATGGCCAAGAGTGTTGTCATCGTCGGTGGCGGGACCGCGGGCTGGATGACGGCGGCGTATCTGAAAGCGACATTCGGCGATCGGCTCGCGGTAACCCTTGTCGAGTCCAAGAACGTTCCCACGGTCGGTGTGGGTGAAGCTTCCTTCAGTACCATCCGGCACTACTTCGCCTATCTCGGCCTCGCCGAGACCGACTGGATGCCGGAGTGTCACGGCACCTACAAGCTGGGGATCCGCTACGACAACTGGCGGGCCCAGGGGCATCACTTCTACCACCCGTTCGAGCGGCCGCGGACGGTGGAGGGCGTGTCCCTTGCGGACTGGTGGCTGCACAAGCGGCCCAGCGCGGACTACGACAGGGACTGCTCGCTGATCGCCGCGCTCTGCGAGGCCAACCGCTCGCCCCGCCGGCTGGAGGGCAGCCTGTTGGGGCTCGACGCCGGCGAGCGCGAGGCGGGGCGCTCCACCATGGCCGAACAGACCACCCAGTTCCCCTACGCGTACCAGTTCGACGCCACGCTGCTGGCCAGGTTCCTCACCCGGTACGGAACCGATCGTGGAGTCCGGCACGTGCTGGACGACGTGGTCGGCACCGAGGTGGACGAGCGCGGTTTCATCACGCGGGTGCGCACGAAGGAGAGCGGCGACCTGACGGGCGACCTCTTCATCGACTGCACCGGGTTCCGCAGCATGCTGCTCAACAAGCGGCTCGAGGTGCCGTTCCTCTCCTATCAGGACACCCTGCCGAACGACAGCGCGGTCGCTCTGCGCGTGCCGATGGAGATGTCCGATCAGGGAATGGGTCCGTACACCAGGGCCAGCGCGCAGGACGCCGGCTGGATCTGGACGATCCCGCTGTTCGGCCGGATCGGCACGGGTTACGTGTACGCCAGCGACTACTGCACCCCCGAGGAGGCCGAGCGCACGCTCCGCGCGTACGTGGGCCCCGCGGCGAAGGACCTGACCGCCAACCACATCCGGATGCGGATCGGCCGGAGCGAGAACTCCTGGGTGAACAACTGCGTCGCCATCGGCCTGTCCAGCGGGTTCGTCGAGCCGCTCGAATCGACGGGTATCTTCTTCATCCAGAACGCGATCGAACAGCTGGTGAAGCATTTCCCCGGCGGGCGCGACGACGATCAGCTGCGCAAGTCCTACAACCGGCAAGTGGCCAACGTCATGGATGGCGTGCGGGAGTTCCTCGTGCTGCACTACGTCGCGGCCAAGCGCGCCGACAACGAGTACTGGCGGGATGCCAAGACGCGTGCCATGCCGGACGCACTGGCCGAGCGCATCGAGCAGTGGAAGGTGAAGCTGCCCGACCCGGACACCATCTTCCCCTACTACCACGGGTTCGAGCCCTATTCCTACACCGCCATGATTCTCGGCCTCGGTGGTCTCGACGTACGTTCGCTGCCCGGCCTGGCGATGATGGACGACGTCGCCGCGACCAAGGAACTGGCCCTGATCCGCGACCAGGCCGCCTCACTGGTCGAGCAGTTGCCGAGCCACTCGGAGTACCTGGCACACGTCCACAGGCTGAAGGACATGCGTTCCTAGTCGGCTGCGCGGCCGAGCGAGGAGGTAGCAAGCCATGCCGAATCCCGTCACTGGCACGGTAGCGCGAGCACCGGTCGACCAGGCCACGTTCCGCTCTCTCATGACGACGCACCCGGCCGGTGTCGCCATCGTGACGACTGCCGGACCGGACGGCCGGCCGTGGGGCATGACGTGCTCGTCGCTGTGCAGCGTCACTCTGCAGCCGCCGACCTTGCTGGTGTGCCTGCGCGGCGAAAGCCCGACGCTGGCGGCGCTGCTGGAGGCGTCGGCGTTCGCCGTCAACCTGCTGCACGACCGGGCCGCCCCCGTGGCCGATCTCTTCGCCTCCGGCTCCCCGGACCGATTCGACAAGGTCGAATGGGTCCCGGAACCGGAATCCGGGCTGCCGCACCTGATCGAGGACGCCCACACGATCGCGGACTGCCACGTCAGCGAGACACGGCCCGTCGGAGACCACGTCGTGGTCTTCGGGGAAGCGATCCAGGTGGAGACACGGGCGAACCAGTCGTCGAGCCCGCTGCTGTACGGGTTGCGGCAGTACGGGTCATTGAAGGTTCATTCCGGTTGAGGACGAGCCGAGGCCCCTGTTCCTCGACTGCCGCAGGGAAAGCGGCAGTTCGGCGAACAGGAGCCTTTCGGCTTCCCCGGGCCACGCCTCCGTCTTACCCGTTTCTTTCCGGTAGCCCTTCTCGGCGGGCTCGATGACACAGACTCGGGCACCGGACCGTTCCGGGAGACCATTCCGGCCGACGATGGGAGCTGACGGTGAGCAAGGCACGCATTCCCGACTGCCCGCTGGCACGCACGGTCGAGACCATCGGCCACTGGTGGACTCTGGAGATCCTGCACGAGGTCTTCGACGGCTGCACCGGGTTCGAATCGATCCGCCGGAATCTGGCTCTGTCTGCGGATGTGCTCGCGGAGCGGATGGACCACCTGACGGCGAAGGGCCTCCTCGAGAGTGAGGCCGGCGCCGAGGATTCCGGCGACCGGGAGTACCGTCCGACCGCTCGGGGCCGTGCACTGCGTCCGCTCATCCTGGTCATGGCGGCCTATGGGAATCACCAACTGGCCCCGGAGGACCGGAGCCTCGTCCTGGTCGACGTCGAAACGGGCGTGGCCGCGGACCCGGTCGTGGTGGACCGGCTCACCGGCCGCCCGTTGGACACCGCTGATTTCGCCTTCGCCCGCGGCCCCAAGGCCGGCACAGCGATCGCCGCCCGCTATCCGCAGATCCCGGAACGGCACTGACGCGCCCAGGGTGGTCGTGCGGAAACGACCGTCACCGGTGGTGTCCCTTCGAGGACACCACCGGTGACGGTCGTCGGTGCGGGCCGGACGGACCCTCAGGAGGCGGCGGTCGGCCCCAGCGTGGACACGACGCTCGCGAAGGTCTGCGCGGCGAAGTCCGCTTCCTCCGTGGTCATCGTCAGCGGAGGCATCAGCACGACCGTGTCGGGCGTGTAGTGGATCAGCAGGCCCTCGCGCCGGCACGCCGACTCGAGATCGCTCCGGGCCCGCATCGAGAGCGGATGGCCGTCCTGGTCCAGGAGGTCGATCCCCACGTACGCGCCGACGACCCGGACGCCCCCGAACGCGGGCGTCCCCTTGAGCAGGTCGTTCAGCCGGTCGCCCAGGAGCCGCCCGAGCACCCGGCCGTGCACCACCAGGTCTTCGGCGGCGAACGCGCGGAGTGTGGCCAGCGCCGCGGCGCAGGCCACCGGGTGGCCGTCCGTGGTCGACTGGTGCGCGAACACCGTGCTGCTGCTGTCGAATGCCTGGTAGATCCGCTCCGTGGCCAAAAGGGCACCCAGGGCCGAGTAGCCGGCGGTGATGCCCTTCGCGAGGCACATGATGTCCGGCGAGACTCCGGAGATCTCGGCCGCGAACATCTCCCCCATCCGCCCGTACCCCGTGAACGCCTCGTCGAAGATCAGCAGGATGTCATTCTTCGTGCAGTACTCGCGTGCGGCTCGCAGGTACGTGTCGGGGAGAGGCTGCCCGTTCCGGCCCTTCACCGGCTCGACGATCAGCGCCGCGATGCGCTCCGGCCCCAGCTCGTCCAGCTGCGCGGCGAGCCCGTCGCCGGAGTCGTCAGTCGGCTCCGGAATGTGGTGGAACCCCTCCGGCATCGGACCGAAGGCCCAGTGCATCATGCGCTGCCCGCTCGCCGCCATGGCCGCCATCGGAGTGCCGTGGTAGCTGTCGCGGAGACCCACGACGAGGCGCTTGTCGCGCCGGCCGTTGTTCCGGTGGTAGGAGCGGCTCATCATGATCGCGCTCTCGACCGCCGCTCCGCCCGTATGGCAGAACCGCACCCGGTCGAGGCCGGAGGGGGCCACGGCGGTGAGTTCCTGCGCCAGGTCGACGACCACGGGGGCCGGCAGCTCCCACCGCACCGCGCAGACGTACGGCAGCTCGCGCGCCTGGCGGCTCATCGCCTCCACGACGTCGGCACGGCCGTAGCCGAGCACCATGTTGCCGACCCCCGCGCGGGCGTCGAGGGCCCGACGTCCCGAGGCGTCGATCAGCCAGGACCCCTCGCCCCTGACCCACAGGTCCTGCGGCCCGTTCCGGTCGAGGATCGTCGAGGTGGGCACCGTCCCGTGCCAGAGGGCGTACGTGTCGCGGTCCCACGTGCTCGGCGTCATGGCCGTGCCTCCCCGTCTCCGCGCTACTTCTCGGGCGCCTGGACCACGGCGCACGTGAACGTGTATCCGCCGGTGCCCTGGATGATCATTCCGTACTGGCCCGGGTCGAGGCTCTCCTCGATGGCCACCAGGTTCCCGAGGAGGTCGCCGGCGCCGAGGCAGCCGGTGTCGTACTCGAGGTAGCGGTGGTTCGGGCCGATCAGTTCGGCGAGGGCGGGCTTGAACATGCCTTCGCGCATGGTCCGGGTGAGACGCGGCAGAGCGATACTGCTGAGGTCCTCGGACTCGATCCCGGCCGTGCGCAGTGCCCGTCGGACGAGGTCGTGGATCTTGGGAACGGCGAGCTTGACCATCTCCGCCGCCGCACCGGACTCCCTGAACTCCTTGTTGGCGGGCCGGAGGCTGATCGGAGTGCCGTGCCCCAGCGGAACGGAGGTGAACTCGGCGCTCCCGCGCATCTGGACTTCCCACTCGGTGTCCGTGACCATTTCCAGCGCACGGAGGTGGAGGAAGTCCTCGCCCTCTCCGGTACGGCCGAGCAGGACCGCGGTCGCCGAGTCCGAGTAGGCCGCGTCGTCGTCGGTCGACCACCGGTCGAAGCCCGGTCCGGCGAACCGGTCTCCGCTGGTGACGAGGACCGAACTCGTCCCGGGAGTGGCGACCAGCCACTTGGCCGCTATCTGCAGCGCCACGGCGCCGCCGTTGCAGAGCTGCTGGACGTTGATGGGAAGCCCGTCGATGATCCCGGCCTGGTGGGCGATGTAGTGCGCCGGCGACCACATGTCGAAGCCCTGGTGGTAGCTGAAGGCATGGACCAGGGAGGCGACGGAGTTCGGCTCGACTCCGCTCTTCTCCAGGGTGCTGTCCGCGGCCAGCGCGGCCATCTGGGGCGGGGCGACGTCGTCCGGGGCGACGTACAGTTCCGAGACGCCGATGCGCTCGAGGTCCGCCTCGGTGACACCCTCCGCGGGGCCTTCCTTGCCCGGCGGAAGCCAGAGGGTCGCCGCCTTGATGCTCAGCCCGGTCGCAGTCACTGGATCGTGCCCTTCTCTCGTCCTCATTCAGGGGTTCCGCGGCCGGCAAGGAGTGCCTTTCGGTCCACCTTGCCCGAGCCCGTCAGCGGCAGGCTGTCGCGCACGTGAATCTCTCCGGGCACCATGTAGCGGGGAACCTTGGTGACCAGGTGGTCGTGGCATGCCTGGGGTGTGCAGTCGGCGTCGGCCGGCACGACGAAGGCCACCACGACCTTCTCGCCGGATTCCTTCTCGATCGTGGTGACGTGGCTCTGCTTGACGTACGGCACCTCGTTCATGAAGTGCGTGATCTCGCCGAGTTCGATCCGGAAGCCGTTGACCTTCACCTGGTCGTCCAGCCGGCCCTGGAAGACGACATTGCCGTCCTCCCGGCAGAAGCCGCGGTCTCCGGTGTGGTAGAGCACGATCTTCTCGCCGTCGATCTCGTACTCGACGTACTTCTTCTTCGTCAGCTCGTCCATGCCGAGATAGCCCGGCGACAGCCCGGGGCCGGCCAGGCACACCTCGCCGACCTCGCCGGGCGCGCACAGCACGCCGTCCGAGACGATGTACATCGACGTGTTCTGGATGGGCAGGCCGATCGGCAGGGCGGATTCGCCCTGGACCGAAGACCGGACGGGATAGTACGTGGCAAACACGGAACACTCGGTGGGCCCGTAGACGCTGACGACCTTTCCGTCCCCGTAGTGCTTCCGGGCCCTTTCGATGTGCCCCAGGGAATGTGCCTCGCCGCCGGTCAGAATCGTCTGCACGCTGTCGAGCGTGCCCGGGGCCTCGTCCACGATGACGTTGAAGAGAGCCGTCGTGATGAAGAGCGCCGTGACGCCGTTCCGCTCCACGAGCCGCTTCAGCTCCGAAAGCCGGACGTAGTCCGACGGGTAGAGCACGCACGTCCCGCCGTTGAGCAGCGCCCCCCAGATCTCGAAGGCCGCGGCGTCGAAGAACACCGACGCCAGCTGCGGGATGACGGCGTTCTCGTCGAGGGAGACGAAAAGGGGGTCGGTCACCAGGCGGGTGACGCCCCGGTGCCGGATCGGAACGCCCTTGGGGGTCCCGGTCGATCCCGACGTGAAGACGATGTAGGCGAGGGAGTCCGGATCGACCCGCAGGGAAGGGTTCTCCTCGCCGGCGTCCAGCGCCGCCAGGTCGACGGGCACCACTCGCAACTGTGCGAAGCGTGCCGCCAGTTCGCCGGGCGCGTCGGTCAGCAGGGCCGTACAGCCGGTCCGGCCGAGGATGCCGTTCAGACGATCGTCCGGCCACGCGCGGTCGACGGGAAGGTACGTGGCGCCGCACTTGATGATCGCCAGCATGGCGACGATCAGCTCCGGCGAACGCTTGATGGACAGTCCCACGACGTGGCCGGGCTCCACCCCGCCCGCGCGGAGCCGCCCGCTCAGGCTGTTCGCCAGGCCGTTGAGCTCGCGGTACGTGAAGGTGCGCTCCTGGTGGACGACCGCGACGGCCTCGGGACGACGGGCGGCGGCGGCCTCGAAGAGCTCCTTCAGGCTCTCCTCGGGGTACGCGGCATCGGTCCCGTTGATCTTCCGATGAATAGAGAGAGCCTCTTCCGAGAGGGCGATCTTATCCATCCACATTCCCCAGACGTGTGTTGACGATTCTTGTTACGTGTTCCGGGTGGCTGTCCACGAAGAAGTGTCCGCCGGGAACTTCGACCAGCTCGCACTGCCGCGTGGTGAATTTCTGCCAGCCGCGCATGGTTTCCCAGCTGTCAATCGCATCGTCCAGGCTGTATAGGGCGGTGATGGGCACGTCCACACCCGAGGTGTGCCGGTCACCCCATATCTCGGCGAGCCGGATCTCGCTCCGTACGGTCGGCAGGAGCAGGCGCAGCAGCTTCTCCTGCTCGAACAGCTCCGCCGGCGTGCCTCCCATGCCGGCCACCGCACCGCGGAAATCGCTCTCCGTCATCTGATGCATGTACGGGCGCCGTTGCGGCGAGTCCGGGCTCCGGCAGCCGGAGATGAACAGCCGGCTCGTCTTTCCCGGGTACGCGGCGGGCGTCCGGTGGGCCAGCTCGTAGGCCAGCCGGCCACCGAAGCTGTGACCGTAGAAGGCGTGGCGGCGGTCCAGGTAGAGCGAGAGTGCTTCGAAGACGTCGTCCACCAAGGGCTGCCACTGCTCGTAGCGCGCTTCCTTGAGGCGGCGTCCCCGGCCGGGCAGCACCACGCACAGCACCTCGATGTCGTCCGCGATCCCGTCGCACCAGGCGCGGAAGGTCTCGGGACTCCCGCCCGCGTAGGGAAAGCAGATCAACGTGCCGGCGGGCTCTGCCACCGCCTTGAGCGTCATCACCCACTTGTCGTCCGCCGCCGCCACGCCCACTCCGCTAGTCCGACACCGAGTCGGCGTGCTTGGTGTTCCGCTGGATGCTGGCCACGATCTCTGTGACCTTGCTCGTGGTGAACAGCTCGTCCGCGGGAAGCGAGTCGTCGCCGAACTCTCGCTCCGCGCGCTCGATCAGCTTCACCGCGGTCAGCGAGGTGCCGCCGGCCTCGAAGAAGTCGTCCGTGCCGTCCGTGACGCGCAGGCCGAGCTGCTTGCACTCGTCGATGACCCAGGCCTGCAGGGCCTCCGGCGCCATACGGTTGTCCGTCTCGCTCATCGTTCGTCTCTCCTAGTGGCGGGGGAAGTGGAATCCGTTGACGGTGGTCTCGACGAAGCGGTTGTGGCCGTACCGGTCCTCACCGGAGACCAGCACGTTGCCGAACTTCTCAAGGCTGGCCCGCGCTCCGAACTCGTGGAGCTCGTCGGAGTACGGGTAGACCTTGACCTGGGTGGGGAGGTAGCGGGAGGCGAAGCCGAGCCGCATCTGGTCCGTCTTTCCGCTGTGCGGATGCGAGGCATGCATGAGCGTGGACCAGAAGAGGATGAACTGCCCGCGGCGCATGACCTGGGAGACGGCCTTGGACTCGTCGGGGGACCAGTCCGGGTCCTTCTGCAACTGCCGGTAGTCGTAGCCGAAGAGGCCGCGCTTGACGCCCTCCTTCTCCACCTTGTTGATGACGTCCGGGTTGTACTCCATGATCTTCGACTCGTCGTAGTTCATCGACGTGTGCGTGCCCGGGATGAACTGGAGGCAGCCGTTGTCGACCGTCGCCTCGGTGAAGGCGGTCCAGGCCGTGATGGTGCCGCCGAACTCCGCGTCCTCCGGCCAGACGATGTGCGGGTGCTTCGCACCGTCGACGCTGGAGAAGTTGTCCGCCTGGTGCCAGTCCGTGCCCTCGTCACCGGGGTACTTGGGAAAGAGCTCGGTACGCCAGCAGAGCGTGTCGGGACCGAGGATGCTCGACACCCTGTCCACGATCTCCGGCCGGGTGATGTGCTCGGCGAGGAAGTCGACGTCGAGGTGGCGGTCGTAGCTGGCCGCGAGGTTCGTGTTGCCGGACTCCGTCTGCCCGCCGCTGTAAATGGACGTCTTGGTCCGGAGCAGCTTCGGCCTGATCTCCTTGTAATGGACTTCCATCTCGTCTTCGGTGTACAGATCGAAGGGGCCGATGTAGCCGTCTCGGCGGAACTGTTCAAGCTCTTCGGCGCTCAGCGCGAACGTTTTTGTGCGAGCCATGGTTTCTCCTCGATCCTAATCGCGCTCGAAGACGACGCTTGGAGCGGCATAAGGCTGGATGCTTCGGGTGCCGGCGGCTCGGTGGCCGACGCAATGCCCGGAATCTCGATCCAGGATTTCTCGCGGGACTTCCGGTGATCACGGTATCCACACTTGTGGTACCTGCGCGAGATTAGAGTCACACCACGGCCTGTGAATTTCGCATGCCTGCCGCGGTGTTCCTCTCTTCGAGCCGGCGAGAGGGTTGCGCCGGTCAGCGGGAACCACTCTCGGTCGGCACGGGCCGAAGGGCCGCCGGGCCGGCCGGCACCATGCCGCGGCGCCGCTCGGCGCGGTCGATGAGGCTCAGCAGCGGTCCCGTCATCGCCGTGGTTGCCAGGGCCATCACGATGAGGGCCAGGACGAGGGGCGCGGACAGGATTCCCGCGCGGTGCCCGGCCTCCAGCACGATCAGTTCGGTCAGGCCCCGGGTGTTCATCAGGGCCCCGACGCGGCAGGCCGAAGCTCGGCTCATGCCGCCCAGCCGGGCCCCGATGTAGCCGCCGGCCAGCTTGCCCGCGCAGCCCAGTACGAGTGCGGCGGCGATCAGCAGCCAGGGCGCGGCGGAGAAGGCGCCGATGAGCACGGTGACGCCGGTGACGACGAAGAAGACGGGCGTCAGCGCCCGCCCGGCGCGCGACACGGAGGCCACGGGCCCGGCCCATACGGCCATGGTGTCACCGGTGATCGCGAGGCCGACCAGCGCGGCGCCGACGATGGCGGTCATGCCCAGGTGCTCGGTCAGCAGGGCCGTACCCAGCGCGGCCGCGCCGACGAGGGCCGCGGAGGTCCGGGGCATCCGCACGCACAGCCGGCGCGCCGGCCCGGTACGCAGGCCCATGCGCAGCAGCAACGCACAGCCGCCGCCCACGAGAAGCGCGATGCCGGACTCGCCAAGGCCGGACAGGTTGCCCGCGCCGAGCCCGATGGCGAGCGTGAGCATGATCCAGCCGAGGCCGTCCATGGCCACGGTGGCGGCCAGGGAGGACCGCCCTTCCAGCGAGTCGCTCATGCCCCGGTCGCTGAGGATGCGGGACAGCACAGGGACCGCGGTGATGGACATGGCCACCGCGACCATCAGCAGAAAGGCTGGGAGCGACGCTTCGCCACGGACAACCGCGTCGTCGCTGACCTCGATGACGCCGACCAGCAGGAGGCCGGTGACGAGGGGCAGCGCGAAGGCGCCGGCGACGAGGGCGGAAAGGGTGCGCTTCGACGGTCCGTCGGACCCCAGCCCCAAGTTGTGGGCGAGACCGACCAGATAGAGGACGAGTCCCGTCTGACCCAGCAGTTTGAGCACTGTGAGGACGGAGGGCGGCAGCAGCGTGTCGAACAGTTCGCGGTCGGCCAGCGCTAGTACAACGGGCCCGATCAGCACTCCGGCCGTGACCTCCCCGACGACTTCCGGCTGTCGAAGCCACCGGGCGCCCGCCCGCCCCATGACGGCCAGGAGCAGAACGACGGCGAGCGCCGCGATCACATGCAGCGCATGGGAAAGTAACTCGGATATGTTCACGATTGGTTGGCCCTTCGTGGCTGTCCTGTCGTGGAAAGGCAAAGGGGCCGGGTCGTCGCGACGCGGCGCGTGCGCCGGGGCGGGCGGGAGGGGACGCGACGTCCACGAAGAGCGGCCCCGGCGCACGCGGAGTCCGCGTCGGCGAGTGCGGGGTCAGATCCAGTTCGACTTCTGGGCGATCCGCAATGCGTCGATCCTGTTGCGGGCGTGCAACTTCGCCACCACGGACGAGAGGTAGTTGCGTACAGTTCCCCGTGAGAGGTGCAACCGCGCCGCGACCTCGTCGATCGTGTCGCCGCGGGAGATGTTCTCCAGCACGGCGAATTCCCGCTCGGTCAGCGGGCAGTCCTCGTTGACCAGGGCGGCGACCGTCAGTTCCGCGTCGAAGACCCTTTCGCCCTGATGGACACGGTGGATGGCTTCGAAGAACTGGCGGGGCCGCATGCTTCGCTCGACGATTCCGCCGATCCCGGCGGCGAATGCCTGACGGACGATCGACCGGGTGGACGAGGTGACCAGCAGCATACTGCGACAGCCCGGGAGGCTCGCTATCTTTTCGGCAATGGAGATGGCGTCGCTGTCAGCGCCTTCTAAGCTGAGGATGACTACGTCGGGGCTGTGTAACTGGGCGAACTCCAGGGCGCTGAAGTTGTCTTCCGAGGATCCGACGACTCGGATGTCCTCATGGCGTTCCAGCAGTGCTGTGAGCCCGAAGCGCGATAGATGCAGGCCGTCGGACATGAATACATCGATTCTCATTCGTCCCCCAACGTAGATTGTCGATCATCAGTCAAGCCATGTCGGGCTGTGAGCCCTTCTGGTTGCCGACCGTCATCGTGAATCTCGCCGCCTGTCAGAGCCCGCGGCGAGCAGACTCGTAGCAGGTAACTCGCGCCGAGAGTAGCACTGGCGTGCGAAGAGTCAGCGGTATTTTATCCGACCTCTTTTACCCTTGTGAAAGTTGAAAGTCGCACCGTACTTTGTGGCATTCCGATGTGCCTGGCGCGCAGGACCATAACCGCGGTACACCGCTCACGCCAACAGCCGGATAATCCGGGCATGCCGCCGCGAACACCCGTCGACTACACGGCTGTCCGGGGCAGTCTGTGGTTGGGCGCGGTATGGATCCGCTTTCCGTCGAGCCCTCGACGGCCTTTAGCGGAGGCGACGATTCCGAATGCCGCGTCGAAAGCCTTGCGCTGGGGCGTGGGAGTGGGGAACGTTACCTCGCCATCGCCGCAGCCGCCTGTCGCACATCACTCAGAAGTGCGGTGCTGGTGAGCGAACTGAAGATCATAACGTCGGCAAACACGTCTCCCCCGTCTTCAACCCGTTAATGGCCGCCCACGCTAGCAGCGGCCAATCCGATTGTCACCCGACTCCCAAAGGCACATGCGTCACCCGCAGAAACAAGCCATCTTGGCCGGGAGTTCGCAGTCCAGGACATGGAATTTTAACCGCAGGTCGTGAGAACTGCATATGAGGGAGACGGGGGCCGGCGTTGTAGCGTGCCGGTATCGGCGGCCACTGTCCCACCCAGCTGATTCCGGCGAGTTCGGGCGATCCTCCGCCCGTTCGCACGTCGCCCAGGGCGAATAGTCACGCGCGACGGCGCCGTGCCGCCCCGCACGCCCGCCCCGCCCTGCCCGCCCTCGCGGCCGCCGCTGTCGCACGGGGTCCGAAGAGCGTCTGCTGACTACTTGGCCGGTGTGACCCGAGGAGAGTCTCGTGCCCATGGACCGCTTCATCCGCGCCTTGATCCAATGGCAGGCGGGCGACCCACAGGCTCCGGCGCGCACGCTCACGGTCGACCAGGTGCGCCGACGGTACGCCGAAAGCGCCGCCCACACGCGCCGCGACGCCGCGCGGGCACCCGTCGCCGGCGTGACCGATCAGCGGATCGACGGTGTGGACGGCAGCTTCGGCGTGCGGACGTACCGGCCGCAGACCGACCGGGGCCGCCTGGTGACGTACCTGCACGGCGGCGGCTGGACCGTCGGCGACGTCGACACCCACGACGGGGTCTGCCGCCGCGTCGCCGCCGCCCTCGGAGCGGTCGTGGTCTCCGCCGACTACCGGCGCGCGCCGGAGCATCCCTATCCCGGTCCCCTCCAGGACGGGATCGCCGCCGCGGAGTGGGCGGCCGCCGCGTTCCCCGGCCGCGGGCACGTGATCGCCGGCGACAGCGCGGGGGCGGGCCTGGCCGTGGGGGTCGCCCTGCACGAACGCGACCATGGGAACGTCGACTTCGCCGCGCAGCTGCTCGTGTACCCGCCGGCCGACCCGGAGATGACGTCCGAGTCCATCCGCGCCTACGGCTCGGGCTACCTGACCGACGCCGACGATCTGCGGTGGTACTACGAGCAGTACGTGCAGGATCCGCGGCACGGCACCGACCCGGCGATCGACCTGCTCCGCGCCGATCTGCACGGGCTGCCGCCGACGGTGCTCGGTACCGCCGAGTTCGATCCACTGCACGACGAGGGGGTGGAGCTGGCCGCCCGGCTGGCCGCCGCCGGCGTCACGGTGGAACACGTCCCGGGTCCGGGCCTGGTGCACGGCTACCTGCTCCTGGCCGACATCGTCCCCGCGTCCGCGGAGACGACCACCGCGGTACTGGACGCGCTGGAGAGGACCCTCGCGGCGGCAGCGGACGCCCCGGGACGGGAGAGCGAGCCACGCCGGCTCCCCCGCCAGCGTTCCTCCGGTCCCGGGGCCCCCACCCCGAGGCCGCTCGGCGAACCCGGCGGAAGCCCGTCCGCCGGCGCCCCGGTCCCGGCCGGCAGCACCGTTCCGCCGAGACCGTCCGACTCCTGACCCGGACCGCTCCTCGACCACACCGGCCCCGGCGGCACGCCGTACATGAACGGCGGGCGCCACGACGCGCCCGGTCGGCCTTCGAGGTCCCGGCGCCGCACCTCCGGGCCTCACTCACCGAACTCTTCCGTGCACGACCGGCCGACAAGGAGATCCTGACCGTGAGCAGCATCGGACCGCATCCGAGCGCGGACGTGCGTACCGTTCCCGACACCCTGCGGCTGTGCAGTGAGAAGCAACCGGACGAGACCGCCTTCGTCCACCTGCGCGAGGGTGAAGTGCCCCACGAGAGCCTCACCTACCGCGAGCTCCACGAGCTCGCCGGTCTGCGCGCCGCCGCCTTCGCCGCCGCCGGCCTCGCCGGGCGCAGCGCCGTGCTCATGTACCCCTCGGGCCTGGAGTTCGTACGGACCGTCCTCGGGTGCATGTACGGGCGCGTGGCCGGTGCGCCGGTCCAGGTGCCCCGGCGTCGTGAAGAGGTGCACCGGATGCGCCGGATCGCCGACGACGCCGGCACCACGACCGTCCTGACCACCGCCGAGGCGGCCCGCGACCTCCGGGAGAGCTTCGCCGGCCTGCCCGCCCTGGACGGGCTGACCCTGCTGGCCACCGACACCCTCGGGTACGACACGGGCGCCCCCCAGCCGCCGCTGCCGGGCCCCGAGGACACCGCGCTCCTGCAGTACACGTCGGGCTCGACGGGGTCCCCCAAGGGAGTGATGGTCACCCACGCCAACTTCCTCGCCAGCGCGGCCGAGACCGACGAGGCGTTCCCGTGCGAGCCCGACGGCACCGTCGTGAGCTGGCTGCCCCACTTCCACGACATGGGTATGCTCTTCGGCATCGTCATGCCCCTGTGGGCCGGCATCCCCGCGTATCTGATGGCCCCCGAGGCGTTCATCCGCCGTCCGGCGCGCTGGCTCGAGGCCATGGCCTTGTTCGGCGGAACGCACTCGGCGGCGCCCAGCTTCGCCTACGAACTGTGCGCGCGTGCCGCCGCGGACGGCAAGACCGGCGCCGTGGGCGACCTGTCGCGTTGGCGGACGGCCGCCAACGGGGCCGAGCCGGTGCGCTGGGCCGCCCTCCGGTCGTTCATCGACGCGTTCGCGCCGTACGGCTTCGACTCGCGGGCCATGAGCCCCGGTTACGGCCTGGCGGAGAACACGCTCAAGACCACCGCCTCCCGCGCGGACCAGGAGCCCACCGCGCTCTGGGTCTCCGCGGCGGCCCTGGGCGAAGGCGTGGTGCGGCCCGTCGGCGAAGGCGCGGAGGACGCCGTTCCCCTCGTCAGCAACGGCAGTACGTCAGGCCGCACCCGGGTGCGGATCGTGGACCCCGTCACCCGGTGCGCCCTGCCCGAGGGGCGGGTGGGCGAGATCTGGATCGACGGCCCCTGCACGGCGGCCGGTTACCTCGGGCGGCCGGAGGAGACCGAGGAGACGTTCCGGGCACGGATCGCGGGTGAGGGCGCCCTCGACCGGCCTCATCTGCGCACCGGTGATCTCGGCTTCCTGCACGACGACGAGCTGTACGTCGCCGGCCGCCTGAAGGACGTCATCATCCGCAAGGGCCGCAACCACTACCCGCAGGACATCGAGCTGACCGCCGAACGTGCCGTGCCGGGTCTGCACCCGAACAGCGTGAGCGCCTTCTCCTGCGACGACGGGGAGGCCGAGCGGCTCGTGCTGGTCGTGGAGGCGGACGGCCGGCTCCTCAACTCCCCCGGCGCCGCGGCGGTTCGGGCGCAGGTGTACGACGCGATACGGAGCGATCACCGGATCACGCCGGACGACATCGTCGTCGTACGGCGCGGCGCGCTGCCGAAGACCTCGAGCGGCAAGGTGCAGCGCACGGAGTGCAAGCGGCGCTACGAGCACGGCGAGCTGCGGATCGTGGCCTCGGGTGTCGGCGCCGCGGCCGGAAAGGCGTAGCTGGTCGCGATTTCCTCTGTGCAAAACACACGGGTGAGCATGTGAAATCAGCCTGTTGCGCGGCAATTGCTGGCTGGTACCGTCGAGCCCGTTCCGGGGATTCAGGCAGAAGCCAGGGGTCGCCGGCCACATAGGGCGGGCCCCGAACCGTCGGTGCTTTCTTCTTGCTGGAGGGATAGCCCGTGTCAGACAGAACCGAAGTCCCGGGCACACCCTGGGAAAAGGTGGCGGATTCAATCGAGTTCGTCCCCGCCGAGTATTCCGACAAGACCGTGCCGGAGACCGTGGCGCGGGAACTGCTGCGCTGCGGCCCGGCCGAGATCGACCGGCTGGTCGAGGCGTCGCTGCCGTTCGAGGAGCGCGCGGGAGTGCGCCATTTCGACATGAACGACCTGTACAACCTCGGCATGTATTCACAGACGTCGCACACACAGCCGGAATTGACGTTCCGCATGCTGTTCCGGTTCGCCGGCCGTCCGGTCGAGCCTCTGCTGCGTCCGAAGTCCTGGGACTTCCGTGTCCGTCTGGAGTGCCCCGAGTGCGAGGGGCACGCGCCCTGGCACTTCGAGGCGCCCGATGTCGTCCGCTTCGGCGGAACCGTGGTCGGCGGGGCGGCCCTGGAGCCGGGCTCCAAGACGGCAGAGTACGCGGCGACGATCACCACGCGGGGCGCACGCACGCCTCTGGTCTCGCCCGAGCTGCGCACCCTGACCCGCGACTACCTCGACGCCGGCTACCGCTGGCAGATGATCCCGGTCGCCATGCAGGCCGACTACCAGCTCGTGCACGAGATGGGCTCGACCAGCTGCATCGCCGCCAGCCTGCTGCTGGCCGAGCGGTTCCGCGAGGCCGGGTACCCGGCCGAGGCGAAGCGGGGCTGGTTCTGCGGGGTGCTCGGCGGGGCCCTCGACCTACCGCACGCGTGCGTGGAGGTGGAGGACGAGGACGGGGTCCTCAAGAGCGTCGACATCGCCAAGGCGCAGCTGGCCGCGCGGCTGTCTCCGGACACCAGGGACTTCCAGGAACTGTGCCTGGGGTCGACGTACAACAAGGTGATCCAGTCCACCGCTTCGGGCAATGCCTCCTTCGGTCGCCACGCATGCGGTTCACCGGTGCCGGCCCAGGTGCGCGCGGACATCCGACCGGCTCGTTGAAGCCGAATGATCTGCATCACTGTGTGAAAGGGCGAGTAAATGGCGGTGTCTGAGATCGAACCGATCGTGCTCGAGCTGGACCGGCTGGAGAACATGGCCGAATCCGGGTACTACAACCCGTACACGATGTTCGACTGGCCTGACACGATCGAGCCGGACAAGCCCTGGATGAGTGAGAGTCTCACCACGCTGGCGGGCACCCCGATGTGGGACGAGCTCACGCGTGAACAGCAGCTCGCGCTGACCCGCTACGAGGCGATCAATTTCTTCAGTCTCAACATCCACGGAATTCGCGAACTCCTCAGCGAGGTCGTGATGCGCATTCACGAGCGCACCTATGCGGACGCCTCGGAATTCCTGCACCACTTCATCGGTGAGGAAAACGAGCACATGTGGTTCTTCGCGCAGTTCTGCCTGCGCTACGGCGGCAAGCTGTACCCGGCGCAGCCGACGCTGAAGGCCGACTCGGTGCAGCACCTGTCGCCGGTGGCCCGCGAGCTCATCGTGTTCGCGCGCATCCTGATCTTCGAGGAGATCGTCGACTACTACAACGCGTACATGGCGACCGACGAGTCGCTGCCGCACATCGCCCGTGAGATCAACCGGGTGCACCACCAGGACGAGAGCCGGCACGTCGCGTTCGGCCGGATGATCTTCACCAACCTGCTCGGCCAGGTGGTCAAGCGCGACCCGGACGAGGTGCCGGCAGTCGCCGAGTACCTGGAGAACTACCTGCAGTACAGCGTCGCGACCCTCTACAACCCTGCCGCCTACCGCGACGCGGGCATCCCGGACGCCCTCGCGCTGCGCCGCCGCGCGCTGGAGCACCCGGCCCGGGTGGAGGCGCACGACCAGATCCTGAAGCGGACGAGGAAGTTCCTGTCGAAGGCGGGCGTGGGAATGGAACTGATCAAGTGACGGCCGAACCGATGCAGGCGCTGCGGGAGTTCATCCTGAGCCGCAACCCCAAGCTGCAGGACCTGCCCAGCGACCTGGACCTGATCGACAGCCGGGCCATCAACTCGCTGGCCTTCGTCGAGTTCATCTTCCTGCTGGAGGAGCTGACCGGCGAGCCGATCGATCCGGAGGACGTGGACCTGGACGACTTCCGCACGCTCGACGCGATCGCGGCGGCGTTCTTCACGAAGGAAGCGGCACGATGACCACAGCAGCGACCGACAACGGTCTGGGAGTTCTCGACGGAAGCCAGCTGCGACTGCTGCGGGCGTTCGACGCGCTGGTGCTGCGCTGGGCCGGTGAGTGGGGCGCCCCGGAGTTCCGGTACCCCTTCCTGATGCGCTGTCAGGATCTGGACACCTTCGACTACTACGACAACTTCCCGCATCTGGGCTTCACCGCGACCCGGCTCGACCCCCAGCGCCTCGGCGCCCACCTGGCGCAGAGCCCCCGGCCGGTCGACCTGATGCCCACCGAGGTCATGGAGCCGACCGCGTTCGCGCTGCCCTCTGCGGCGTGCTACTCGATCTACCTGGACCTGGCCGGCTCCACGCTGCCCGCCATGGGCACGCTGCGGACCACGGTGGGCACCTGCTTCCGCAACGAGGACCACTACCGGGGCCTGCAGCGGCTGCTCGGCTTCACCATGCGGGAGATCGTCTGCGTCGGGCCGGAGGAGGCGGCGAAGAGCCACCTGGTCCGCGCCAAGGACGCGGTGACGGCCCTGTGCGCCGAACTCGGCCTGGACCTCAAGCTGGAGGTCGCCACCGATCCGTTCTTCGACAAGAACGGCGGCAAGGCGAAGATGCAGCGGCTGTTCCCGGTGAAGGAGGAGTTCGTCGTCAACGGTGTGGCGATCGGCTCCGTCAACTACCACCGGAACTTCTTCGGCGAGCGGTGCGAGATCCAGGCGGGCGACGAGACGGCGCACACCAGCTGCCTCGCCTTCGGCCTGGAGCGCTGGGTGCACGCCCTGACCGACCGGTTCGGCACCACCGCCGCGGCGGTGTCCGCGCTCGAGGGCCTCGGCTGATGCGTGCCACGGTGGCGGCGGTCCTCGGTACGGAGGTGAGCCTGCTCCAGTCGGGCATGGGCGGTGTCGCGGGCACGGGACTCGCCTGCGCGGTGTCCCGGGCCGGCGCGGCGGGCTGCGTGGGCGGGTACAAGCTGGCCGGCGACGCCCTGTCGGCCGTACTGGAACGGCTGGTCGCCGGAACCGACCGGCCCGTCGGCGTGAACCTGATCCCGGAGGTGGTCGGGCCCGATGAGCTCGACCGCCAGGTGGAGCAGGTGCTCGCCGAGACGCCGCGGCACGTGTACGTGTCCCTGTTCGGCATGCCCGAGGACGCGGTGTTCGAACGGGTCGCCGCGGCGGGACGGCACCTGGTGGTGCAGGTGGGGAACGTCGAGGACGGTGTCCACGCGGCCGAGCGCGGCGCCGTAGTGGTGGCCCAGGGCATCGAGGCCGGCGGCCACCTGCTGGGCACGTCGCGGCGGGACGAGCTGGTCGCCGCGCTGCGCGACCGGCTGCCCGACGCCTGCCTCGTCGCCGCGGGCGGCATCGGCGCGCCGGCCGAGGCCGAGCGGGCCGTCGCCGCGGGAGCCGACGGCGTGCTGCTCGGCACCGCCTTCGTCGTCGCGCACGAGTCGCGCGCGCACGGCCGGTTCAAGTCGGCCGTGACCACTGCCGACGCAAGCGACACCGTGATCACCGACGTCTACGAGATCGGGTGGCCCGGCCGCCGGCACCGGGTGCTGGCGACGAGCGTGACCGCCGATCCCGGTCAGCCCAAGAAGTTCATCGGCCGCACGGTGGTCGAGGGGAAGCCGTACCTGGTGCCCCGCTTCAGCGCGGCCGTACCGACCGAAGCGACCACCGGGCGCATCGAGGAGATGGCACTGTACTGCGGCCAGTCCTGCACCGCGGTCACCGCGGAGGCCTCGGCGGCCGACGTCGTCGCCGCGTACGCAGGCGTGCTCCGGGCCCCAACGGCCACAGGAAACCAGAGAAGGACGGAAACCCGTGTCGGACAGTGAAGACCACGAGCCGTACGACCTGTCGTATCGCGAGGACACCCCCCGCATCCGCACCAGGGACGGTGTCGAGCTCTACTACGAGTCCAGCGGTGAGGGCCCCGCCCTCACGCTGCTCAACAACTTCTTCATCACCAGCCCGTTCTGGCGGGCGCACACCCAGGAGCTCGTGAAGAACCACCGTGTCGTGAGCTACGACATGGCCAATCACGGGGCGTCCTCGCGGCTCGACACGGAGCCGACCTGGGAGGAGCACGCGGCGGACGTGATCGGCCTGCTCGACGCGCTGGAGATCGACGCGACCTACCTGGTCGCCACGTCGGCCTCCTCGCAGCTCGCCAGGGACGTGGCGCTCACGCACCCGGGCCGGGTCAAGGGCCTGGTGCTGGCGGGACCGGTCTTCGGCCTCAAGGGCATGCGGCGTCACCGGCAGCTGAACCGCTCGTGGCTGCTGACCCTCCAGCACCACGGCATGGCCGCCCTCTACAACCAGATCTACGCCGAGGTGATCAGCGGCGAGATGAACGAGCAGGGCGGCACCCCGGGATTCCTCGGGCTCCGCGAGAGCTTCCTGGCGATGTCCACCCCCGAGGAGCTGACCAACGGCCTGACGCTCGTCCAGACCGGCGACCCCAGTTCCGCGCTCCTGTCCCGCGTCACCGCGCCGACACTGCTCGTCCTCGGCGACGACGACATCCTGCTGAGCCCGCAGCGCGGGCACGACGTCGCCGCGCTGTTCCCGGACGGGCGCTGCGAGATCATGCCGAACGCCGGCCACGTGCCGTTCCTCGACGACCCCGAGGGCTTCGAGGTGCTCGTCGGCAAGTTCGTGGAGGAAGTGGAATCGCGTGTCTGACACCGGGGCCGAGATCCGGCAGCGCATCCGCGGGCTGCTGGTCGACCTGTCCGGCAGTGAGCGGTTCGCCGACGGCGTCCCGGACTCCGCCTCGCTGCGCGAGTCCGGACTGCCCTCCACCGGTCTGGTGAGCCTGCTGGTGGCGATGGAGGACGCGTTCGGGTTCGAGTGGGACGACGACGTAGAGCCGGAGGCGCTGCGCTCGATCGACTCGCTGGCTCGTCACGTCCTGGCGCTGCGGAACTGAAGGGCACGGGGACGTCCGGTGGCTGTCGCGTGGGAACCGCCCGCGGGCGTCGGTCCGGAGGCGTCGGTCGCGTTCCACCCGGTGGCCCGCCCCTACGGACGGGCTCAGCAGTCCGTGGCGGGGCGTCGGGCGGCGGCCGAGGCCCTCGCCCTGGCCGGGTCGGCCGACCGGATCGTTCCCCGTGAAGCCGACGGGCGGCCACGCTTCCCCCTGGGATTCGCCGGGTCCATCTCCCACACCGAGCGCCGGGCGGTCGCGGTGGTGGTCCCCGGCGCCGAGGCGGTCGGCGTCGACATCGAGAGCGCGGCCGTCAGTCCTCGCATGGCGGCGTTCGTCCTGGCCGAGCACGAGCGGCGCACGCTGCTCGCGCCGGCCGGCGGGTACACGGCGCGCGATCTGTTCACCGCGAAGGAAGCGGCCTTCAAGGCCATGAACGGCCACGGCGGGCTCGGCGAGTTCATGTTCTGGCGGATCCAACTGCGCCGGTCGGGCGACGCGTTGCTCGCCTCGTACCGCGGCGAGCCGGTACCGGTGTGGGTTCGTTCGGAGACGGAGCTCTCGTTCGCCGTGGCGATACGGCGTCGAACGGTGCGACGGGTCCACCCTGCTGAGCCTGTATCGGCTGAACCATTGGCGTTCGAATGGGGAAAGAAGCAATGAACCGCGAAATTCTTGAGGTCGTCGACGAAATGTTCCGGCGCGAGCTCCAGGTTCCCGAACTCGACCCGGGGGCCCCGCTCGTCGACTACGGCCTCGATTCCATCCGGTCCATCAGCCTGGTGGTCGAGATGGAGGCCGCGTTCGACCTGCGCATATCGGACGAACAGGCCGCCGAGATGCGGACCCTGCATGACGTCGTCGAGCAGATCTCCGCGCTGCTCACCGTGCGGGTCGGGCAGGGAGATGGTGACGCGTGAGCGACGTATCCACCTTTGGACGCTTCGTCCGCCCGGAGTTCGCCAGGCTGTTCCGCGCACTCCGCCTGGACGCCACCTATCGGGTCGGCCACGGTGACCACCTGGTCCTGGAGCCGCAGGACGGAGCGGGCCTCTCCCAGGGCGACGACCAGGTGCTCGACCTGGTCGGCGGCGCGGGTTCGTCGCTGTTCGGGCACAACCACCCGGAACTGCTCGACGTGGCGCGCCGGTGCCTCGACCGGCAGATCCCCTTCAACGCCCAGGCCAGCATCCGGCCGGGGGCGGCCGCACTGGCGCAGCGGCTGTCCGACCTCGTCGGCGCCACGACCGGCGCACGGTACGTGGTGACCTTCGGCAGCACGGGCGCGGACGCGGTCGAAGGCGCGGTGAAGCACGCCACGGTCGAGCACCGGCGCCGGCTCGGCGCGCTGCAAGAGGAGTACGAACTCGCCCTGCGCCGGGTGCGCCGCGACGGTCTCGCGGACGTCCCCTGCACGAGCGGGCCCGCGCAGGGGCGCCCCTGCGCGGCGGTGCTGAGCGAGGCCCTCGACCGGATCGCCGCCCTGCGGGACACGGATCCCCTCTTCGTCTCGCTGAGCCACGCCTTCCACGGCAAGTCGGCCGCGGCCGGCACGCTGACGCACGGCGGCAACGTGCCGGCCGATCTGCGCGTACCGGGACCCCGGCACCGGCGGCTCGACGACTGGACGCCCGAGGCCGTGGTGGCCGCGCTCGACTCCGAACGCATACCCGTCCACTCGGTCCGCCTCGACGCCGCCGGGATGCCGCACTCCGGCGTCCGCCACCTGTCGCCGGTGGCCGCCTGCTTCGCCGAGCCCATCCAGGGCGAGTCCGGGGTGCGCGAAGTCCCCGCCGAAACCCTCGCCGCCCTGCGCGAGCTCGCCGACCGGCACGAGGCGGTGCTGGTGTTCGACGAGATCCAGAGCGGCATGGGGCGCACCGGCACGTTCCTCGCCTCCGAGACCTCCGGGGTGGCCGCCGACTACTACCTGTTCTCCAAGTCTCTCGGCGGCGGACTCGCGAAGGTCTCGGCGCTGCTCGTCGCCGCCGACCGGTACGTGGCCGAGTTCGGCCGTCACCACACCTCCACCTTCGCCGACGACGACTTCTCCTCGCTGATCGCCAAGGCCGCGGTGGACCTCTCCGTCGCGTACCGCGACCGCATCGTGGAGACGGGCACGCTGCTGCGCAACCGACTGGCGGAGGTGGCCGCCCGCCGGCCGGACGCCATCGTCGAGGTACGCGGGCGGGGACTGCTCCTCGGCGTCGAGTTCGCCCTGCCGCGGCCCGACTCCGGGCTGCTGCGCGAGGTGTTCGACTCCGAGTCGCTCGGCTACCTGATCGCCGGCCGGCTGCTCCACGAGCACCGGATCAGGGTCATTCCGACCCTTTCCGCGCCCACCACCCTGCGCGTCGAGCCGTCGGCGCTGCTGGAACCCGCCGACGTCGACCGGATCGCCGCCGCGTTCGACGACGTCGCACGGCTGCTCTCCGAGGGCGAGTACGCGACCCTGCTGGAGCACCTGACGGTGCCGGCGGCCGAGGCCTGGCAGCCCCGGCAGCACGTCCCCTTGCCGCGCCGCGACCGGCCGTCGCACCGCGGCGGTGGGTCGCGGGTCGCGTTCCTCGCCAATCTGGATGTGCCGGGCAAGCTGACGCACATGGCGCCGGAGCTGGCGGCCTGGTCCGACGAGCAGTGCGCGGCGGCGCTCGACCGGATGTGGGGTGAGGTCGACCCGTTCGAGGTCGCCCGTCACCGCGTCAAGTCCGAGGCGCAGGGCGAGACCGAGGTCGTCATGGTGGCGGTGCCGTTCACCGCGGCCCAGGCCAACGCCGCGCTGCGGGCAGGCCAGGGCGCCTGGCTGCGCCGGACGGTGCTCGACGCGGTGGAACTGGGCGTCTCGCTCGGCGCCGAGGTCATCGGCCTAGGCGGCCACACCTCGATCGTCACCAACGCCGGACGGGACGTGGTGGAGAGCGATGTCAGGGTGACGTCGGGCAACTCGCTGACCGCCGCCTGCGCCTACGACCTGCTGACGGCGCAACTGGCCCTGACTCCGCCGGGCGAGCGCCGGGTCGGCGTCGTCGGCGGCATCGGGAACATCGGCGCGGTGATGGCCGAACTCGTCGCCCCGCACTGCGATGCGCTGGTGCTGGTCGGCCGGCCCGGTTCGGCGCGGCGACTGGCGACGGTCGCCGACCGGCTCTCCCCGCTGGTCGACGTAAAGGTCGCCGAGGACCTCACCGCCCTGCGTGACTGCCCCATCGTGGTCAGCGCCACCAACGCGGCGGAGCCGGTGATCCTGCCCCCGCACCTCGCCGGCGACCGGGACGTCCTCGTCTGCGACCTCGCGGTTCCCGGTGACGTGCACCCGGCGGTGGAGGGCCTGCCGAACGTCCGACTGGTGTCCGGCGGCCGCATACAGCTGCCCGGCGGGCAGACCCCCCACTTCCCCGGCATCACGCTGCCGCCGGGAATCCTGTACTCCTGCCTGGCCGAGACCATCCTGCTCGGCTTCGAACCCGACACGCCGAGCCCGTCCTACGGCGGACTCTCCTCGGCGGGTGTGCTGGCCGCCAGGGACCTGTCCATACGCCACGGGCTGCTTCCCGCCCGCATCGTAGCCGACGACGTCTCGGTACAGCCGTGGACCGTCGATCCACTCAAGCGCGCTCTCGAGGAGAACTTCGGATGATCACACTTCGCCCGCGTTTCCCGAGCATCCTGCACGCGTTGGCGGCAGAGGCGGAAAGAGGCCCGGACGGATCGGGGCTGACGCTGGTACCGGAGCCGGGCAGAGAGGAGACGCTGCGCTACGACGGCCTCCTCGAAGCGGTCGCGCGGTCCGCGGCGGCCCTCAGGGAGCGCGGTATCGGCCGCGGCGACCGGGTGCTGCTCTGTCTGCCGACGGGCAGGCCGTTCGTCACCGCCTTCCTGGGCTCCCAGCTGCTCGGGGCCATGCCGACGGCGATCTCGCTGCCCGTCAGTTTCGGCGGCGCGGCGGGGTTCGAGGCGCAGCTGAAGGACCTCGTGGGGTACCTGCGTCCCACCGCGATCGTCACGACGGCGGCGGTGATCGAGAACCTCCCCCACCTCGGCGGCACCCAGCTGTTCGACGGAGCCGAGCTGTACGCGCGGGCCACCGCGAGTGACGCGCCGCAGGAACCCCTGCGCCTGCCGGACGGTGACGACCTGGCGCTGATCCAGTGCACCTCGGGTTCCACGGGCACCCCCAAGGGCGTGATGATCTCGCACGCGGCCCTCGCTGCCAACTGCGAGCAGCTGATCGGGGCCTTCGGCTGGACGCGCGAGGACACAATGGTCAGCTGGGCTCCGCTCTACCACGACATGGGGCTGCTCACCGGGGTGCTGTGCCCGGTCTTCGCCGGCGCGAGCACCGTGCTCATGCCGCCCACCCGGTTCCTGCGCGCCCCGGCCGAGTGGCTGCGGCTCATCAGCACGCACCGCGGCAGGTTCGCGACCGGCCCGAACTTCGCGTACGGCTACGTCACCGCCCGTGTGCGCGACGACGAGCTGGAAGGCGTCGATCTGTCGTCCTGGCGGATGGCGCTCTGCGGAGCGGAACCCATCCAGCCCGGCACCGCGCGTCGCTTCACCGAGCGCTTCGCCCGCTGGGGACTGCCCGCCGACGCCTTCACGCCCGGCTACGGCATGGCGGAGGCGACCCTCGTCATCTCCACCACGCGGCCCGAGGAGCCGTTCACGTACGACTCCATCGACCGGACAGCCGCCGTCACCGACGCGCGGGCGGTCGACGTCGACCCGCGGCAGCACCCGGACGCGCTGCAGATCGTGGACTGCGGTGAGCCGGTGGTCGGGGCGGAGGTCCGCATCGTGGACGGCGAAGGCCGCACCCTGGGCGAGAACGAGATCGGACACGTCCAGTTCCGCAGTCCCTCGCGCACGGCCGGATACTTCGACCTGCCGGAGGCGACGGACGCGTCGATCGCCGCGCCGGACTGGTGGAAGACGGGCGACATCGGCTATCTGCGGGGCGGCCGGCTGCGGATCACCAGCAGGGCCAAGGACCTCATCATCATCCGCGGCGCGAACTACTTCCCGTCGGACTTCGAGCAGGCCGCCGAGACCGTGCCCGGCGTGCGCCTCGGCGCGGTGATCGCCGTCGGCCACCGGGACGACGGGAGCGACTCGGAGGAACTGCACCTGATCGTTGAGACGGAGCTGGAGGCGGAGCGGCACGAGGAGTTGCGCCGGTCCGTCAGGGCCGCCGTCAGTGCCCGGACCGGGGTGCGGGCCGCCGCGGTGCACCTGGTGCCCAGGCGCAGCATCCCCAAGACCACCAGCGGGAAGCTGCAGCGGTCGAAGGCGCGCGAGATGTTCGTCGAAGGACGGGCGCCCTCGTCCTGAGTCCGGTGCCTCCGACGTCATGTGACCATGCGATCTCTCCGGAAGTTGGTTCCGATGCATTCCAGAGCGCACATAGCTTCCGAGGAATTCAACGCACAGGTCGCACAGCTCGATCCGCTGCACCTCGACGACGAGCTGCGGCAACTTCCCAAGATGAACGAGTCCGCCGACGTCGACGCGTTGGCGCGGGTCCTCGGCGAGGCGCTCCCCATGGAGGAGCGCGTCGCCGGTTTCACGCTTCCGGAGTGCCTCGCCGCGATGCGCGACCTGGGGATGTACCTCGGCAGCCTGAAGAGGCACGGGGTGGTCGCCTTCGACGTCGTCGCGGGCGCCACCGGAACGTTCGAACTGCTGGGCCGACGCACGCGTCTGATCCCGCGCGACACTGTCTACCACTATACGTGCTGGAATCCTCAGGGAGAGCGCGAGCGGCTCTACACCGGCCACCCGATGGAGCGCAGCCTCGTCGGCGCGGTGCGCACCTGCGTACCGGAGCTGGCGCTCGCCCTCGACGCCGGCCGCTCCCTGTCCGCCATGGACCCGCGCGGCTCCGAGCAGGCCGGCGCATGGGCATGCCTCACCTCGCGGGTCGCGGCGGTCGACACGACGATGAGGAACGTGCTCCTGGGCGTCTCCCCCGAGTTCTTCGCCCGCGAGCTGCGGCCGTACTTCGAGGACATCCGCGTGGCGGGCCGCACGTACATGGGCCCGGCCGCTGCCCATGTGCCCCTCTTCCTGGTCGACATACTGCTGTGGGCGTCGGACCGGGGCAGCGAGGAGTACCTGGCGTTCTGTGACGAACTCGCCTCGCACACGCTCCCCGACTGGCGGACCCGGTACGAGGAATGGAGAGCGGCGCCGTCCCTGGCCTCCCGTTACGCCGCGGCCCTCGGAGACTCCCGCTCGCAGGACGAGACGCGGCACGTGGAGGCCGGCCTGAAGGCGTTGCGGGAGGCGCTCAGGACCCTGGCCGCGTTCCGCGGCAAGCATCTGGTCATGGCGCGGCGCGCCTACCACGAGGAGCTGCGGCTCTACGAACTGGGCAGCGGCGGGGGAAGCACGGACCTCCTCGACGAGATCCTCACTCTCACTCGGCAGAACCACGCCGCGATCGGCTCGATCGCCGCGCAGTGAAGTCATTGTCACGACGCGGAGTGTGGACGGGCGATGAGAATCACGATTGTCGGGGCCGGAATCGGCGGACTGGCCACCGCGACCAGTCTGCACGCCGCGGGCTTCGAGGACGTCACCGTCTTCGAGGCCGCTCCCTGTCCGCGTCTGCTCGGGTTCGGCCTGAACATCCTGCCCAACGCCGTCCGTGAACTGGCGGAACTCGGACTGCTGGACGACCTGCGGCAACAGGCGATCCAGACACGGGAGCTGGTGATGTGCAACCCGCGGGGCCGCCTGGTGTGGCGGGAGGACCGAGGGCTGTCGGCGGGCCACCGCTGGCCCCAGCTCTCGATATCCCGCTCGCACCTCATCACAGTCCTGGCGGCGGAGGTCCGGCGCCGCCTGGGCGACGGCGCGATGGTCACCGGCGCCCGGCTCGTGGGCCTGGACGACGAACGAGGCGGTCCGCGGGGGGTCTTCGCGTACGAGGGCGGCTCCCGGCGCACGGTCGAGACCGACGTCCTCGTCGGGGCGGACGGCATTCACTCCGCCGTGCGGGCGGCCTTCTACCCGGACGAGGGCCCGCCGCGGACCAACGGCGTGACGATGTACCGGGGGACGGCCTGGGGCAGCGGGTTCCTGACCGGGCGTTCCATGGTCGTCCTGGGGGACGACCGGAGGCGGCTCGTCCTGTACCCGATCGACCGGGACGGGACGACGGACCGCTGCCTCGTCAACTGGGTCGCCGCCTCACCGGACTTCACCGACGACGGCCCTCCCCCGGAGGACGTCGCCGGGGTGCGGCGGTTCCTCCTGCGCGAGTTCGGCGGCTGGTCGCCGCCGGACACGGACCTGGCCCGCCTGTTCGAGGACACCGAGCGGATCCACCGGTACCCGATGGCCGACAGGGACCCCGTCCCCCGGTGGACGTTCGGCGGCGTGACGCTCCTGGGCGACGCCGCCCACCCGATGTACCCCGCCGGGTCCAACGGCGCCACGCAGGCCGTCGTCGACGCGCGGGTGCTGGCGTGGCACCTCGCCTCGCACTCCGACCCGGCCGACGCCCTGCGCGCATACGAGGCGGACCGTCTGCCCCAGATGACGGAACTGCAGCGGAGCAACCGCTCTATGGGGCCGGAGAAGGTGCTGACGCTGGCGCACCAGAGGGCCCCGAGGGGATTCGAGAGCATCGGGGACGTCTTCAGCGAGGAGGAACTCGCGGAGATCTCCCGCGGCTACGCGGAGACGGGAAAGTTCGATCACAAGTGGGTCAACTCGCGCCCCACTCTCTCTGTCGGCCGACGTCGGCGGCAGGCCATGCGGCGCGACATCGGGAGTGCGGAGTGACAGACACGGCACGGCAGAGCGACGAGGCGGCAGCCGTCAAGGAGACCGGCTTCATCACCGCCGTCATCAGGGCCATGGAGAACGCCCGTCCCGACCCGTACCTGTCGGACGAGTACGCCGAACTGCTGTGCACGCCGCGGTCGTGGAGGATGGCGGAGGAGGCGCTGGCCGCGGGCGGCACGGTCGGCTCCGTGATCGTGCGGGGGCGTTTCGGCGACATCGCACTGCGGCAGGCCGTCGCCGACGGCATCACGCAGGTGGTGTGCCTGGCGGCGGGCGGCGACACGCGGGCCTGGCGCCTCGGACTCCCGGCGGGCACACGGTACTTCGAGGTCGACCTGCCGGGCCAGCTGGAGGCGAAGGGGACCCTCCTCGCTCCGGTCGCGGACCGGCTCACCTGCCGTCGGGTGGCGCTGAGCGAGGACCTCCGTGGCGAGACGTGGCCGCAGCGGCTGGTGGACGCGGGCTACGAACCGGACCGGCCCGCGGTGTGGATCGCCGAGGGACTGCTGCCGTACCTGCGCGTCGAGCACTTCACCCGGCTGATCACCGACGTCGGAAAGCTGTCGAGTCGCGGTTCGCTGCTGCTCGTCGACGCACCGCACGCCCCGTACTTCCGGGACCCGGCCAATGCGAGGTTCCTGGCGTTCATGAAGTCCCGGGGGGCCGCGTTCCAACTCGGCATGGAGGACTTCGGCGGTTTCCTCGACCGGTACGGCTGGCGGTCGGAGGCGTACACGCTGAGCGCGCTCGCCGCGGGTGAGTGCGCGTGGGCGCCGGCTCCGCCCGAGCGGCTCTGCCCGCCCCACGACCATCACTGGGTGGTCCGCGCACAGCTCGTCTGAAGCCGGCCCGAACGGGGGTGCGAGGTGGATCCGATTGCGGGGCCGAGTGGCTCAATCCGGTTGCATATCAGGTTACTTGATGGACAGTACACTGCCCCGATGCCATTTTAGAAAGCGTTCGAAAATCCACCGAGACACGCAACGACAGAGAGATTGAGACGCAGTGACCAATACGGATTCATTAAAGGGAACGTCGGCCACTGATGGGGGTGCCCGGCCGGGGCTCACGCTCGCCGCGGTGGCTGTCGTGCAGTTCATGGTGTCCCTCGACCTGTCGGTCGTGAACGTCGGGCTCCCTCAGATCCGCACCAGCCTGGGCTTCAGCGAAGTGGGCCTGACCTGGGTGATCCACGCCTACGCCCTCACCTTCGGCGGGCTGCTCCTCCTGGGCGGCAAGATTGCCGACCTGTTCGGCCGCAAGCGGCTCGTGCTGATCGGCCTCACCCTGTTCGGCATCGGCTCCCTCCTCGGCGGCTTCGCGACGGAACCGGGGCACCTGGTGGCCGCCCGGGCCGGGCAGGGCATCGGGGCCGCCGCGCTGGCTCCGGCAGCGCTGGCGCTGCTGACCGCGACCTTCCCGTCCGGCCCGGAACGCGTGAAGGCGTTCGGCGTGTGGAGCGCGGTGAACGCCGCGGGGGCGGCCTTCGGCGTCCTCATCGGTGGTCTGCTCACCGACTACGCGGGCTGGGAATGGGTGATGTTCGTCAACGTGCCGATGGTCGTCGTCGCGATGGTCCTGGCCTGGCGCGGCATCGCGGCCGACGGGCCCTCGGTCGAGCGCGGCCGCCCGGACGTGCTGGGCGCCGTCCTCGCCACCGCCGGCATGAGCCTGTTCGTGTTCGGCGTCGTCCGCACCGACCAGCACCCGTGGACCTCGTCCACGACCCTGATGACGCTGGCCGCGGCCGTCGTCCTGTTGGCCGCCTTCCTCTTCGTGGAGAAGACCACCTCCCGCGACCCGCTCATCCGGCTCGGCCTGTTCCGCAACCACTCGGTCACCGGTGCCAACGTCTTCGTCCTCCTCCTCGGCGGCACCATGGCGTCGGCTTTCTACTTCGTCTCCCTGTACCTCCAGCGTGTGCTGGGGAGCAGCCCTGCCCGCAGCGGCGTCGAATTCCTGCCGCTCGCGTTCGGCGTCGTGGTCGGGTCGGTGCTCGCCATCAAGCTGGGCGGCCGTCTCGCGCCCCGGATGCTGCTCGTCATCGGCGGTGCGCTGACCGGGATCGGATTCGCCTGGTTCAGCCTGTTCACCGCCGACGGTTCGTTCGTCACCGACGTCCTCGGGCCGTCGATCGTCGCCAGCATCGGCATCGGGCTCTGTCTCGCTCCCATGGCCTCCCTCGGCACCATGGGCGTCGCGGCCCACGAGGCGGGCGCCGCATCGGGTCTGCTCAACAGTTCGCGCCAGATCGGCGCCGCGCTCGGGCTGGCCGCCCTGGGCACCGCCGCCAACGCCCGCACCGGGGACTCCGGCACGCTGGATGCCCTCACGGACGGCTACGCGCTCGGCATGCTGATCGGTGCCGTGGTCGTGGTGGGCGGCGTCCTGCTCGCCCTCGTCGTCCTGCCGCGCACCGGCCCCGACGCGGAAGAAACCGAACAGCACTGATCGCCCGGTGGCATGTGGGAAACACACGCGCATTCATGCGGTAACTATCTGCTGCGAAGCGAATTCCGCTGGTAATGTCCAGAGCGTTTCCTGTACTCGGGCAGAGGCCGACGGCGGAGCGCGGCCCGGGGTTTCCAGGTGAGGTTCCGAATTCCCGGGACTCGTCGAGGGGGCCGCGCTTCTCCTGAACAGCCACGGCGCGAAGGAATACCCGCTGCCGCACAGCTCAGGAGGTGCCATGAACGACGCGAGTTGCTGGAGTCGAGTCATTCGTCGCAAAGGAGCGGGAGACCGGACCGCGGCACCGTGTCCCGTGCCGCGCAGCCGTCCGGCAAGCAGCGCGCGGAGTGTCGCGTGATCCGAACAGCGCGCACGCGCGCGGCCCAACGGATGCGCCCGGCCGGCGCCGACGGCATGAAGCACTTGACGGCACGCATGCGCGCGGGCGTGGCCATCGCCACCGCCTTTGACACCGAGGCCCGCCCGTGGGGCACCGCGTGCACCTGCCTGTCGACGGTCACCCACGATCCGCCCACCGTCCTGGTGAGCCTGCACAGCGGAAGCCCCACCGCCTACGCGGCGCTCACCCTCGGGGAGTTCGCGCTCAACGTCCTTCCGCGGAGCGCCCGTTCGGTCGCCGGGCTGTTCGCCCCCGAGGCGTCCGACGCCTTCGACCGTATCGACTGGACCGTACCGCGCGACGCCACCGGACCTCACTTGCGCAGCGACGCGCATGCGGTGGCCAACTGCGCGATCATGGCCCACTCCTCGCACGGCGATCAGGTCACGCTTTTCGCCAAGGTGCGCGAGGTGCTCCTCAGGCCCACCCGCTGCGGGCTGCTGCTTGCGGCGTTGGGCGACGCGCCCTGACCGGGAGCAAGTCGCCCGTCGCGTCAGCATCGTGTGCTGCCCTCGCTCGTGGACCGGCGGGCGGTGCTGCCCGATCCGCGCCGGCGACGCGGGGTGCGTCACCTGTTCGTGGCGGTACTCCTGGTCGCGGCGTGCGCGGTGACTGCCGGTGCCCGCTCGTGGGCGGCGATCGGTCAGTGGTCCAGGGCGGCGACCGAGGACACCCTGGCCCGGCTCGGCGCTCGCAGTGCCGGGACACTTCGCGTACGTGTCGCGCCGTCGCTGTCCACCGTCCGATGGGTCGTGATCGCGGTACGTCCAGGCGGATTTGCGGACCTGACCGGCCAGGACCTGGCCGGGGCCGACACGGTTGCGGTGGACGGAAAATGTGCCCGCGGCTCGCGTCACGGCGCCGTCCCGGCCGTGCATCCGCCGGCGGTGATGACCAGTGACGGCCACACCGTCAGCCAGCTACCGGTGCCGGACACTACCTCTTCCTGGTCAAGGCCAACCAGCCCGACCTGTTCGCTGCCTTGCGCTCACTGCCGTGGAAGGAGGTGACTGCCCGCCACTACGACCGCGAGGCCGGACGGCCGCCGGGAGACGGGAGCCACCCGGGCGCTGACCGTCACAGGTCTGGGGCTGGACTTCCCTCATGCTGTCCAGGCCGCCCGGATCCCGCGCTACCGCGTGGACACCGCGAGCGGCAGGCGCACCCGCGAGGCCGTCTACGCGATCACAGACCTGACCTCGACCGAAGCTCCAGCAAACGGCTCGGCCGCCGCAAACGGCAGGTCAGCGGCCCTTTTCAGCAGGCTCAAGAATCGCCCTCCGGCCGGTACACCGGGCTGTCCGCGCTTCTGATCCCCGTGGCCGTCATGTTGCTGCTCGGGCGGCAGGTCAGCTGCTGGAGGGGCTGCGGGATGCCCGGCACAGCGCTCCCGCCACCGGGCCGCCCCAGACGCGTCCCGGCGACACCCGGGCGCGATTCCTGCGGGCCGCCCCGGTGGCCGGTGATGAGGCCCGGCATCAGCGACGACTCGTCGCCGAGTTTCACCTCGTGCACATCGGCGTCCGACCCCGGACGCCTGCCGGGCTGTGGCTCAGGCGTCGATGATGACGGGGATGATGAGGGGCTGGCGGCGGTGGGTGCGGAACGCCCAGTTCGCCACGGCGCGGGCGACGAGCTGTTCGAGTTGGCGTGCGTCCCCGACGCCTTCCTCGGCGGCGGTGGCCAGGGTCTTCTCGATGACGGGGACGACCGGCTCGAAGGTGGCGTCGTCGTGGACGAAGCCCCGGGCCAGGAAGTCGGGGGCCTCGGCGAGGGCGCCGGTGTCCGCGTCGACGATCGCCACCACCGTGACCACGCCCTCGGCGGCGAGGGCGAGGCGGTCCTTGAGGGACGCTTCGGTGGCGCCGCCGACCTCCATGCCGTCCACGTAGACGTTGCCCGCGGGGACCTTGCCGGTGATGGATGCGCGCCCGTCGACCAGGTCGACGACGACGCCGTCCTCGGCGATGACGACCCGCTCGGGGTCGACACCGGTACGGATGGCGAGGTCGGCGTTGGCCCGCAGGTGGCGCCATTCGCCGTGCACGGGCATGACGTTGCGGGGCTTGACGATGTTGTAGCAGTAGACGAGTTCGCCGGCGCTGGCGTGTCCGGAGACGTGCACCTTGGCGTTGCCCTTGTGGACCACGTGGGCGCCCCACCGGGTGAGTCCGTTGATCACCCGGTAGATGGCGTTCTCGTTGCCAGGGATGAGGGAGCTGGCGAGCAGAATGGTGTCGCCCTTGCCGATGCGGATCTGGTGGTCTCGGTTGGCCATCCGTGACAACGCGGCCATCGGTTCGCCCTGGGAACCGGTGCACACCAGAGTGATCTTGTGGTCAGGGAGCTTCTCCAGCTCCTTCGTGCTCACGACCAGACCGGAGGGGACCTTCAGATAGCCCAGGTCACGGGCGATGCCCATGTTGCGGACCATCGACCGGCCGACGAAGGCGACCTTGCGGCCGTGCTGGTGGGCGGCGTCCAGGACCTGCTGGATGCGGTGCACATGGCTGGCGAAGCTGGAGACGATGACCCGGCGTGGCGCGGTGCGCATCACCTGCTCGATCGCCGGGTTCAGCTCCCGCTCGGAGGTGGTGAAGCCGGGTACTTCGGCGTTGGTGGAGTCGGTGAGGAACAGATCCACGCCCTCCTCGCCCAGGCGGGCGAAAGCCCGCAGGTCGGTGATGCGCTCGTCGAGAGGAAACTGGTCCATCTTGAAGTCGCCGGTGTGCAGCACCATCCCGGCCCGGGTGCGGATCGCGACCGCGAGGCTGTCCGGGATGGAGTGGTTGACCGCCACGAACTCGAGGTCGAAGGGCCCGAAGCCGCGCCGGTCGCTCTCCCGCACCCGCACCGTGCGCGGCCGGATGCCGTGTTCCTTGAGCTTGGCCTCCAGGAACGCCAGCGTCAGTTTGGAGCCGACGACGGGGATGTCGCGCCGTTCGCGCAGGAGGTACGGCACGCCGCCGATGTGGTCCTCGTGGCCATGGGTGAGGACGATGCCCACGATGTCGTCCAGCCGGTCCCGGATCGAGGTGAAGTCCGGCAGGATCACGTCCACGCCGGGCTGGGTCTCCTCGGGGAAGAGCACGCCGCAGTCGACGATGAGCAGCTTGCCCGCGTGCTCGAAGACGGTCATGTTGCGGCCGATCTCACCCAGGCCGCCCAGGGCGATGACCCGCAGCCCTCCTTCGGGAAGGGGCGGTGCGGCTTTCAGCTCGGGGTGCGGATGACTCATACCCTGACGGTACCCGGAGAGCGCCACAGGATGATCCACTACCTGTGCGATCTCTTCCTCCCGACAAGGTCGGGGCACCACAACGGGTGTCCGGAGACGATCCGATGACGCCGGCGGCCGGAGAGGGAGAGGTCAAGGCGGTACCGCCTTCGGTGGGTCAGCCGTGCGCCCGGTGATGCCGGCGAAGATCTCGTGCCCCCCTGTCGTGGCGGCCGGCCTCCGCGGCATCCTGGTGCGCCTCGCCGCTGGGCCACTCGGTTACAGCAGTGCCCGAGTGTTGTCGGCGCTGTCCCGGAAGTGCGCCCGATCTTGCCCCGGGTGCCCGCCGCCCCTCAGCTGGGCAGCGATCACGGCGTCCGTGAAGGCGCGCTGCCACTCGAGCGTGTGCCGGCTCGGCCGGGGTGACCAGGCAGCCGGGCGTGTGAGTCTCGTCGGCTACGGCGAGACCGAGGTACCAGAGGTATCGAGACGGCCCCGCGAAGCCGCTGCCCCGCAGGTACGGGTCGTAGGCGGTGTCACCGGCCCCCTGTGCGCAGGTCAGCACAGCGTCACCGTCGGTACTCAGGAACCAGGACAGTGCGGCGAGCCCGTGCGCCCAGGGGCCGTAGCCGTGCCATTACGAACCCGCCCTCTCGGCAAGGACCAACTGACCGACGCCTCCCACCACCACCAACCGTCCGAGTCGTGCCCGGATTCGTTCGATCTGCTCGAACGTCCCGGATTTATTCGGATGCTTGTGTGTGCCGGCTCGGCCGGGGTCAGACACTCGTCCATGCTTCGATGAAGGCGTTACGTCCGGCCGCATCGGACGGCTTGTGGTCCGCGTGTAGGACGCGCCAGGCGGTGAGTTCCAGGTCCCGGAGCCAAAGCTCGCCGATGACCTGTGTTTTGAGGTCGGGGAGGTGGTCGGACTCGGCGAGCGCCTGGCCGATCACCTCTGCGGCCGCAACGCGCTGGGGAGGCGTCATCTCATCGACGGCAGAGAGGATCTGTCCGGCCAGCCCGGTTCCTTCTCCGGCCAGCGAGCGCAGCACCAGGTCTTTGATATTGGTCGGCAGTAGGTAGGCGGTGCCCGAGGATCTCCACAGGTTCGACCAGAAGCGTTCTCCTGTGTCAGTGGGGGCGGGGAGCGCGGCCAGCAGTCCGAGGAGGTGCGCGGTGGCCGCGTAGCCATTGGAGTGGGCCGCCGCGAGGACGGCGATGCCGGCGACACGCTCCACGTCGAAACGGCCGGTTTCGAACTGTGGGGGCAGCCCCAATCTTTGTTCCAGCTGATCTGCGAGGGGGGCGGATGCGTGGGAGGGGAACTCGGGAAGCATCGGCGGTCCTTGGGCGTAGGTGGGCGGAGACGCGCCCTCGGGAACCTTGGTCCTTCCCATGGCCAGGCGGCTTACACGGCTTCCGCTGGCCCAGTTGGTGGCGAGACCGGCCTCGAGGAACGCTGCCACGAGCAGGCTCTTAGCATGATCGGATGGTTGCCGATGATGCCCAGAAGAACGAGACAGGACGGGAAGTTGCGTCTGGGGACGCCGTAGCCGGTTTTGCCGGCGGATCACATCATGGCAATGCCGGGGAGGAGTTTCACCCGGTTACCGACCTGGTCGAGTGGGCGGCCGACCTGGTCGAGCCGGTCAAACCAAAGTTGCGTGGCTGGCTCCATGCCGCGATGGTCCCTGCCTCGGTGAGTGCCGGCATCGTCCTCGTCTGCCTGGCCCGGACCCAGCAGGCGGCCCTGGCCTGCACCGTGTACTCCGTCACCGCCTGGCTGCTGTTCGGGACGAGCGCCGTCTACCACCTGGGTACCTGGGGGCCGATGGGCGAGGCCGTCCTGCGTCGCCTCGACCACGCCAACATCTTCCTGATCATCGCCGGGACCTGCACCCCTCTGGCCGTGCTCCTCCTCCCTGCTGACCGGCGAAACCTGCTGCTGTGGATCGTATGGACGGGCGCGCTGACCGGTATCGCCTTCCGCGTGCTGTGGGTCAACGCTCCCCGCTGGCTGTACACCCCCTGCTACCTGGCCCTGGGGTGGGCACCGGTGCGTTACCTGCCCGACTTCCTGCACACCGGCGGTGCGGCCGTGGTCACCCTGACAGTGACCGGCGGTCTCCTCTACAGCGCGGGCGCGGTGGTCTACGCCGTCCAACGCCCCGACCCCTCGCCCCGCTGGTTCGGCTTCCACGAGGTGTTCCACGCCTTGACCGTGGCGGCCTTCACCGCGCACTACATCGCCATCTCCCTCGCCGTCTACTGACCACAACAGCAGGCGCATTCACTACTGCGGCACGGTGCTCTCGCCGCACTCGCGGCTCGATCAACGACTGGGGCCGCGTGGGGATGCCTGGAGGGGAGGCGGCGCCCGGGTAGGGAGCACGGCGGCCCCTCGTCACTTCAGGCCACCCGGTCCGGTCGTCAGTCCCGTCGCCGTCGTACACAACCTGGCTTCGAAACTCCACCACCGCACCGTCATACGTGGACTGCTGCCCGGCAGTTCGTGTCTGCCGGGCCCTGCTCGATCTCGGCTACGAAAGAAACCGTAACCCCTAAGGCATCGAATGTCTACTCCAGCGAGCATAGATTTTCTGCGGCTCGACGATGAGGTCTCCCGCTGAGCCGATCTGCGAATGCTGGGGGCCGTCCGCAGTGCAGGTCCGACGCACGGATGAGATCCGAGCACGGTGGCTCGGGTGGGTTGGCGGGCGGGGCACAGGGTCGGGTGGACGAGGGCCGGGCATGAACGATCCGCAGACGAGGGTGACCCTGATGAACACGATGTCCGTCAACGCCACAGCTGCCCCGTTCCACGCGGCCGTTGCCGACGCACGCGATACCGCACAGGCGTTCAACGAAGACCTGCGGCAGCCGACCAATGCCTCGAAGCACGCCCCTGGCTCGCAGCGGCCGCACATGCGCACCCCCTGACCTGTAGTGCGGCACCAGGGGAGCCGTATGCGCCCGTCTCGCCCGGTTGCCCCACCGCTGCACCCGCCCGGGCAGGCCGGTGCATAGAATCCGATCCCATGCCGAAGCCTGACGAGTTGCTCGTTGCGATAGCCACCCTCGTGGAGTCCGGACAGAGCAATCAGATGCCCCTGACCGTGGTCACCAGTGGTGCTGTCATCACCGGTCGGCTGGCCCCGGAAGCCATGTGGAGGCAGAGGGTGTCCGAGGTGCTGACGGACTCCGCCGACCTGGGCGAGTTCTCCGCCGTCTTCGACACCCCCGCGAGGAAGGACGGACCGCCCACGCATCTGCATTTCCACGTCGCCCGGATCCTGCAGGGTACGGTGGGGATACCGGAGACAGGCGGGATGTACCGCGTCGCGATCGAGGACGTCACTGCCTGGACCGTGGGCGACTTCAGCTACTCCGACCACTGACCCACCGACCCACGGCACACAGTGAGGCCCCACCGGCAGGCCGGTGGGGCCTCACTGCTCTGTTCGGCTCACACCTGTCCGTACGTCAGGCGGAAAGGGGAGTGCCGAGCGTCGCGGAAGCCGGCTCGTACGGGTCGGCCAGGGGTGCAGATGCGGCGGTAGGGCGGGTGCGGCAGGTGAAGCCGAGTTGGGTCATGGCCCTGAGGACTTCACCGGTGCTGAAATCGCGCCGGTCCTGGCGGGTGATGACCTGGCCGACCTGCTTGGCGGGGTAGTGGCGTCGTCCGATGATGACGAACTCACCGGTGACCGGCTCAGGTGTGACGCCCTTCATCGATTCCACCACGCCGCCCTTGGTCAGGTCGAACGGGAAGCGGGCGATGACACAGCGCATGATGCCTCCATGGAGACGAGAAGACGGGGCCGGGTAGGGTGAGGGCGGTTCAGCGGGAGAGGGCGAGGACGCCCAGAGCGTTGCCGTGTTCGTCGACCACGGGCGGCTCCCCGAGCCGACGGCAGTGCATCGCACGTTCGGCTTCGGCCCTAGTGGTCAGCGGTGAGGCGAAGGGGCCGATGAGGTCGGCGATGTCACGCAGGCGGATCCGGTCCGTGTATCCGGAGCCGTCACGAACGGCCGCGAGCCGGGCCCGGGTGACCAGGCCGGTGCACAAGCCGTCCTCGTCGCAGACGACCAGATGACTTGTACAGGCGGCGGCCATCACGGACAGTGCCACCTCCACGGTCATGTCCTCCCAGACCTGCGGTCCGGCCGCGTCCGCAGGATCGGCCGCCGTCTGCACGGCGTTGGTACGTGTTGAGCGGAACTGCGTCTGGTCCAGCGTCAAAGCGTGCCTCCTGCGGAGTTGGGCGGGCTTCCTGACACGAAGGTTCTATGCCGCCGCACCGGCGGTGGACTGCCGTACGGGTGCGCGGCGGGCCGCCGAGACGGGGCGGCGTCGGCCGCGTGAAGTGGCGCCGCGCTTCTTGGGGCGTTCGACCACCGGTGCGGTGATGACGACCGGGATGCCGGAGGGGGCCTGGGCGCCGGTGATGCGGTGCAGGGCCTCTTCGCCGGCGCGGACCGGGGTGGTCTGCGGGACGATGCCGGCTGCTGCCATGAGACGCGTCATGCCGCGGCGCTGGTTGGGGGTGACCAGGGTGACGACACTGCCGGACTCTCCTGCGCGGGCGGTACGGCCGCCGCGGTGGAGGTAGTCCTTGTGGTCGGTCGGCGGGTCGACGTTGACGACGAGGTCGAGGTTGTCGACGTGGATGCCGCGAGCCGCGACATTGGTCGCCACCAGTACGTTGACGTGCCCGCTCTTGAACTGTGCCAGCGTGCGGGTGCGCTGCGGCTGCGACTTCCCGCCGTGCAGGGCGGCGGCCCGTACTCCGCTGTTCAGGAGGTGCTCGGTGAGGCCGTCGACGGCGTGCTTGGTGTCGAGGAACATGATCACGCGGCCGTCGCGTGCGGCGATCTGGGTGGTTGCCGTGTGCTTGTCGGCGCCGTGAACGTGGAGCACGTGGTGCTCCATCGTTGTGACCGCGCCGGCCGAGGGGTCGACGGAGTGCACGACGGGGTCGCTGAGGTAGCGGCGCACGAGCAGGTCGACGTTGCGGTCAAGAGTGGCGGAGAACAGCATGCGCTGGCCTTCGGGGCGGACCTGGTCGAGAAGGGCGGTGACCTGCGGCATGAAGCCCATGTCGGCCATCTGGTCAGCCTCGTCGAGGACGGTGATGGAAACCTGGTTCAGTTGGCAGTCGCCGCGGTCGATGAGGTCTTTGAGGCGTCCCGGCGTGGCGACGACGACCTCGGCGCCACCGCGCAGCACGCTCGCCTGCCTGCCGATCGGCATTCCGCCCACCACCGTGGCCAGCCGCAGCCTCACGGAGCGGGCGTACGGGGCGAGCGCGTCGGTGACCTGTTGCGCCAGCTCACGCGTGGGTACGAGGATCAGCGCCAGCGGCTGCCTGGCCTCGGCGCGCTGCCCGGCCGTACGGGCCAGCAGCGCCAACCCGAAGGCGAGGGTCTTGCCGGAGCCGGTGCGACCACGGCCCAGTACGTCCCGGCCGGCGAGGGAGTTCGGCAGAGTCGCGGCCTGGATCGGGAAGGGTACGGTCACGCCTTGCGAGCCGAGCGCGCCCAGCAGCGCCCCGGGCATGTCGAGATCGGCGAAGCCCTCTGCGGCGGGAAGCGCGGGAGTGATCGTCCTGGGCGGCGCGAACTCCCCCTGGACCGCGGCGGGCCTGCGGCCGTGACCACCGGAACGGCTCGGCCCGCCGGAGCGGCTCCTGGCTGACGAACCGAATCGGCTGCCGCCCCTGCCAGAGTCCGTACTGCCGTCACGGGTGCGGGCGAGGCGGTCGTTCGTGCGTGTGCGGTTCATGCGGAACCTTCCTCGACGCGGCACATATCAAGGAATTCCCGCAGCGATGAGCAGCACAGAGAATTGCAAGAATGGACCGGTGGAATGCGAAAGCGAGAGCGACGGAAAATCCGTGCGGGCACAGGCGCTGGAATGAGTGCGCGAAGCGGACGCAATGTTCGAGCGTCCGCCGCGGCTATGAAGGGATGCGTGCATCCCTGAAGGATGCTCCGTATGCGGTGAGCCTACGGGTTTCCTGGTTGTCGTCCGCAGGCGAAACCACTGCGGGAAAATGCGAGTAGCTGGGGCCCGCACCCCGAAGGACGCGGGCCCCAGCTACAAGTACGCGACAGTCAGCGTCAGGCGAGAACGATGTTCTCGGCCGTCGGGCCCTTCTGGCCCTGCGCGATGTCGAAGGTCACCTTCTGGCCCTCCAGCAGCTCACGGAAGCCCTGGGCGGCAATGTTCGAGTAGTGGGCGAACACATCAGCGCCGCCACCGTCCTGCTCGATGAAGCCGAAGCCCTTCTCCGCGTTGAACCACTTCACAGTACCAGCAGCCATGTCATTTCTCCTTTGGGGCAGTGCATCGGGATCCGCACTGCACGGACCCCGTGTCGCCGCGATGATCAGCCCGTCCGGAAAAAGACCGGATAATAAAAGTGCTTCCAGTGGCGCAGGCGCCGCCCGGAGGGCACTTGAAGTTTTGGGAACCACAACTGCAACTGAGATCGACAGTAGCACGCCGCAGCGGCCTGTGTACGGTGAAGAATCCCACTCCACTTAATGCGGTAGAGAATCTGTCTGCCTGTTCCGTTGAAATCTCAGCTCGCGGGCACAGATTTTGACCCAGCCGGAGCGCAACGCTTCGGGAAACATTGGGGGCGCGCCCAGCGTAAGGGCCACTCCCCCAAGGGATGTGCGGGCGGGCGTGGAGATCAGGGTGGCGCCGGCAAGCGTCACGCGGGCCTTCTCGCTGATACGGCAGGACACCAGGGACGAGGAAGACCTCCTCCTCTCCCGGTTGCCGGACACGATGGAGACCGGCCGGCTACGCACACTCGGCACCACCTGGTCGGTCGGTACGACCGACCGCCCCGACGCATCCGCACCCCGTCATCCCCCAGCAGCCTCCCGGAACGCCCTGCTGGGTGTACCGCTGAGCGACGCTCTGGGCATCGGCAGCTCCGCCTCACGACACAGAAGGTGGTCGCGGCCTGGCCGGGATGCTTGCTACCGCTTTCGTGGCCGTCGCGGCACAGCACCCCAAGCGGAACCGAGCGCCTTGAACCGTGTTGCGTCGATCATCGCCGGAGTGCTGCTCTCGACGCGCCTGGCCGCCATTACCATCGCGCAGGTTCCGTCGGTACGCCTGGGCAGCCGTGCCAGCGGTGAAAAGGGCCTCGTCAGCGCTCTGATCGGAGAGCACCGCCTCGGCGATGCCGCACTCGGAGGCGCGGAGTATCCAATCAGCGTGGCCGGCCCTGGTCCGGTCGCCGCCCGACTCGACGCACGAACCGCACACCCCCTCACCCACAACCTGACGCGCCATCAGAGCGAGCGTCACATCAGCGTCAGAACTGCCTGGCGCGGACCCTGCGAAGACGGGGAGCACCACGCGCCCACCTTCCCCGTCCCTGAACGAAGCCACAGGTCAGGGGCGTACGTCCGGCACACGACCTGTTCCACGTCATGCGCTCACCGAAACATGCCGACGCGACCGGCCCGGACCCTGGGAAATCAGGAAAACAGCAGGTCAGAGCCCCTTTGCGACAGGCTCCAAAAACGACCACGCACTCCACGTGCGACGTCATCGGAAAGATGTCGGCCTGAGCGAGTCATGGAAAAGACCAGGTCAGAGTAGCTCTCTCGGCTCGCTGAGCAGCGTGAGGGCGCCCAGAGCGTCAAATGAGCGTCACGACTGGCCGGACGCACCCGCCCTCGGTACGGCAGGCGCGTCACCTTCATCAAGAGCTCTACGGATCTTGTCGCTTTCTGCGGGACGACTGCGCCGCGCCGGTATTCCTACTCCTCCGTGGCAGCGTGGGAGCGTCGGCCGGAGAGCTCCTCTCTGCGCTGAGTGGCCTTACGGCGTGCGGCTCACGCCCCTCGATTTCCTCGGTCCCGGGGATGGGGTCGGTCTGTAGTGGTGCGGGAGCAGAACGCCGGGCGGTGTCCGGGACGGGCAGGACGTTCCGACGCTGCAACTCGGCGACGCTGACCAGCGGTGACATGAGAACACGGTCGAGCAGCTCATTCTGAGCCGGCTGCAGCTCGACCAGATGCCACAGAACGGACAACACGTACTGGAGTTCCTCACTCCAGGCAGGTAGCCACCGCTCGGGCCGGATGCGGTCCAGCTCGCTGAGGGCTCTGCGTGACGGCGGTCCTGTCCTGCGTTTCAACCAACCGTCGAGAACGTTCTGTCCGCTGACCTGGTAATCCCTCATTTGCTGAGTTACTGGCCCGAAAACTCCTTGGCCGAAGTGGATTTCCAGACGGTCGGAGTCGTAGACGAGACTCTCGGGTAGTTCGTCCCTGCCGACCTGTCTCCGGTACGTGATCGCTGGCTGTGCGGTCGTCCAGACCTCCTGAGGCCCGCCGGGCCTCCCCGCCACCGGGTCCACGAGTCTCATGCTTGCCGCCATACGCATCAACCCGCTGGACGGACGACCCCCGAGGACGGGACCAGCACGCCCGGCGGACTGCCAGGAGTCAGCATCGCTCACGGAAGAGCAGACTGCGGCAACCAGCTCACCGGAGGATCCGCCCCCGCTCGCTCCGGACGCCAGCTCGCACATCATGACCCTCACAACATCTCCGGCCGCCATAATGGAGTCATGCCCTCCAGCCCACAGCACCCCGCACCCACCCCAAGGGACGTTTCGGGAGCGGACGCCGAGGACCTCGCGCTGTACCGGGAGAAGTTCCGCCGCCGTCTGCCGGAGTCGCTGGACGAGCTGCGCGGTCCGACCCACGGTGTCGTGGATCTGCCGCTGCACATGGCCTGGTCCGGAATGACCTCATACGACCTGGGCAAGCCGCGCCAGCGCATGGGCCTGTACCGCACCGTCCTGCACGAGGGCCTGTACGACGACCTGCCCCGCTACCTCAACCAGGACCTGCTCCTCCAGCTGTGGCCGGTGCTGCGCACACTCGTTGGCCGCACCGTGCGCGCCGTATGGGAAGACGCCTTCCCCCAGCTCGCCTCCCGCACCCGGGCCGCCGCGTGACGGACATGCCGGAGCTGCACACGCGGCTCCTGGCGGATGTGATCGCCCTCGGTTCCCCGTATCCACTGGTTCTCACCGGTGGATACGCCGTGCGGGCACACCGCCTCGTGAACCGCCCCAGCCAGGACCTCGACGTCGCCACCGAGAACCCGGCGCCCATGTCCGATATCGCCGCCACGCTCCGTGCTGGCCTGGAAGCCCGCGGCTGGAAGGTGCACGCGCTGGAGACCGCCCCGCTGTCCGCCCGCTTCACCGTGACCGACCCGGCCACCGGGCAAGAATGCGAAGTCGACATCCTCAAGGAGATCTTCTGGCGGCCGGTCGCCCAGAGCCCGTACGGGCCCGTCCTCGCGGAGGAGGACGTGATCGGGACCAAGGTCCGCGCCCTCGCCGACCGTGGAGCGCCCCGCGACCTGATCGACGTGTTCGCAGCCTCCCGCCGCTGGACCAATGCCGAGCTCGAAGAGTTCGGCCGCCGCCACGCCCGCGGCCGCTTCGAGCGCGAGGATTTGCAGGCGAACCTCACGGGCGCCGAGTGGACCGACGACGAAGCCTTCGCCGCCTATGGGCTTGATGACGCCACCATTACCGCTCTCCGCTCCTGGGCCGTGGAGTGGGCCGACGACCTCGCGAGCCGTCTCCTCGAAGAGTCCGATGATCCGCACATCGACTGATCACGTCCAAATGAGGGCTCGCGGGACAAGGAGCAGTCTGTGGCATCCGTCCTCGTCCGGATCGCGAGCCGGTCGCGCCAGCCGGGCGGGGTGAATGTCGGTCAACTCGATTCGACGACGCCCAGACTCTCGTCGTGGGAAAGGGGCGGGGCTACGCACCGCCCGGGACGCGGCCGTGACGGACGGCGTTCGCGGCGAGTTCGGCGACGACCAGGACGAACGTGTCGTGTGGCTCGGTGCCGTGCGGGTGGCCCCCACCCGGTTACTGACTTTCGAACTCCGAGAACTGAGCTGCCCCGGTGTGGTGCGGGATACCGAGATCATCCCGCGATGGCCCCAGCAACTCCCAGAGCCCCGAAGCGAGCGTCAGCCGAGCGTCAAGATTCCTCGACGGAACCCCTGAAAGCGCCGCCGAAGCGACCGTCTGCCTCAAGAAGTCGCAGGTCAGGCAACCTTCAAGGATCGATCTATCCATTCGACCCGCTGCGTGGAGAGGAACAGGTCGGTCGAACGGCCTGCGCCACAAAGCCGCAGGTCAGGCGCCCTTCACGGCAGGCTCAAGGATAGCCACGCACTCCACATGCGACGTCATCGGAAGAATGTCGGCTTGAGCAAGTCTCGAAAAGGGCCAGGTCAGAGGCCATTTCTCGGGTCGCTGTCCCGCCTGCGGGAGCCCAGAGCGTCAAACGAGCGTCATGACGTACAGGCTGCCTTCAGAGGGACGATGAGCCCTTGTCGTTTCGTGAGGCCGGCCTACCGGTAGCCCGCCAACTCCGACGGCCGGTGGATCGGGCCGGTGATCTGGGTCAGAGGTCTGCCCGTGCCGTGGTTGGCCTGGGCGATGATCTCCGCGGTGATGGAGACGGCCGTCTCCTCGGGTGTGGAGGCTCCAAGATCGAGGCCGATGGGGGAACGCAGCCGGGCCAACTGGCTCTCCGTGACGCCCTGCTCGCGCAGGCGGCGCATGCGCTCGTCGTGGGTGCGCCGGGAACCCATGGCCCCGACGTAGGCGACGGGCAGGTCGAGTGCCAGGCGAAGCAGCGGGATGTCGAACTTGGCGTCATGCGTGAGGACACATACGGCGGTGCGCTCGTCCACCTCGGTGCGTTCCAGGTAGCGGTGGGGCCAGTCGACGACCACTTCGTCCGCGTGCGGGAAGCGGGCGGGAGTGGCGAAGACGGGGCGGGCGTCGCAGACGGTGACGTGGTAGCCCAGGAAGCGGCCGGCCTGGCTGAGGGCCGCGGCGAAGTCGACGGCACCGAAGACCAGCAGGCGCGGGGACGCATGGACATGAACGAGGACGGACAGCCGTTCGGGGCATTCGTCTGCCTGCCCGCCGATGTCGATGCGGACGGTGCGGCCCGCCCGCATCAGGGCCCTGGCCCGGTCGGCCACGGCCCGGTCCGTCGGGCCGCCGTCCACGCGCCCGTAGGCGGCATGGCCGCCGCCGAGCACGCTCAGCGTGGAGCCGAGGAGACGATCCGGGCCGTCCACGACCTGTGCCACGGCGACCGGACGCCCTTGAGCGATCTCGGAGAGGGCCGTGGACAGGTGCGACTGGGCTGCGGGATCGATGCGCTGGACGAGGACGTCGAGTTCGCCGCCGCAGGTCAGACCGACTGCGAAGGCGTCGTCGTCGGAGTAGCCGAACCAGGCCCGCTGCGGCGTGCCCCGGTCATGGAGCACCTGCCGGCACAGCTCGTAGACCGCTCCCTCGACGCAGCCGCCGGAGATGCTGCCGACGGCGTTGCCGTCCTCGTCCACGGCTACCGACGTACCGACCGGCAGAGGGGCACTGCCGTGCACGCCGACGACGGTGGCCAGGGCGAAGGGGCGTGCCTCGCGGCACCAGCGGTGCAGAGTGTCCGCGATGTTCAGCATGGCAGTTCTCCATGTCTCCATGGCAGGACCAGGATCGGAAGGTGAACGGGCCGCCGCCACGACGCCGGGGAAACGTCACGCGGCGGCGGCCCTGGGAGGTCCGGCAGCCGGACGGGGCAGGCTGCTGGACGAGCGGCGTGCGCTCCGCCGCCCCGAGGGCATGGATCAGAGCAACGCCTCGGCGGTGATGGGCAGTTCGCGGACGCGGCGGCCGGTGGCGTTGAAGACCGCGTTGGCGATGGCGGGCGCCACGCCGATCATCACCAGCTCCCCGAGGCCCTTGACGCCGAGCGGGTCGGCCTCGCGGTCCTCGCCGTCCAGGTAGATCGCCTTGAGGTCGGGGACATCGGCGTTGACGGGGACGAGGTAGTCGGCGAGGTTGGCGTTGACGATCCGCCCGTCGCGGTGGTCGGTGACCGTGTGCTCCAGCAGAGCCGTTCCGATACCGCCGACCATGCCGCCGAGAGCCTGGCTGTCGGCGAGCTTGGGGCTGATGATGCGGCCCGCGTCGTACACCCCGAGTACGCGCCGTACCCGCACCAGGCCCAGCGTCGTGTCGACGGCCACCTCGGCGAAGGTCGCGTTGTAGCCGTAGAAGGAGTGCCGCTCCGGGCCGGACGGCGGCGCGAAGGAGCCGTCCGCTTCCAGGTGGGTGCGGTCGTTGCGGGCGAGCAGCCGCCGGTACGTCTCCCCGCGCGTGGGGTCGTTCTTCACGTGCAGTCGGCCGCCCCGCACCACGACATCGCCGGCGGCCACCCCGTACAGCGGCGACTCGCGGTCTCCGACGGCCAGTTCGATCGCCTGACGGCGGACTTTGTTGCAGGCGTCGAGGGTGGCGGAGCCGACGCTGGCCATGGTCATCGAGCCGCCGTGCGGTGGGGTCGGCGGGTAGAGGGAGTCCCCCAGCCGGAAGGTGACCGTGCGCACGGTGAGTCCGAGGGCGTCGGCGGCGACCTGGGTCTGGGAGGTGTAGGTGCCCGGGCCCATGTCGGTGGCGGCGGCCTCGACCAGTGCGGTGCCGTCGGCGTCGAGGCGGGCGCGGGCCTGGGCGGGCATGCGGGCGGTGTCGTAGACGCCGGCGGCCATGCCCCTGCCGATCAGCCAGTCTCCCCCACGTGTCGAGCGGGGCCTGGGGTTGCGGCGATCCCAGCCGAACTCGCGGGCGCCGACTGCATAGCACTCGCGCAGCCGGCGGGTGGAGAACGGCAGCCCAGACGACTCGTCCTCGTTCGGCTCGTTGCGCCGGCGCAGCTCGATCGGGTCGACGCCGAGCTTGTGGGCGAGTTCGTCCATGGCCGACTCGATGACGAAGGAGGCCGTCTGGAAGCCGGGGCCGCGCATGTACAGCGGTGTGGGCAGGTCCAGCGGCACCGTCCGGTACCTCTGGGACACGTTGGGCATGCTGTAGAGCATCTGCCCGGCCGCCAGGATGGCCTCGGTGAACGTCTCGTACGACGACGTCTCGGCGTCCAGCTCGTGCACCGCGGCGGACAGCCGGCCGCGCCGGTTGCTGCCCAGCCGCAGGCGGTACTCGTACGAGGGCCGGAAACCCGTACCCAGGTACATCTGCTTGCGGCTCAGCACGAGCTTGACCGGACGCTTCGTCTCGCGGGCGGCCAGCGCTGCGACGACCACGTGCGGCCAGCAGCGCAACGCCGTGCCGAAACCGCCGCCGACGAACGGCGAGATGACGCGCACCGCGTCCGTCTCCAGGCCGAACACCGCCGCGAGTTCGGTCTGCGTGCCCACCACCCACTGGGTCTTGTCCCATACGGTGAGCTTGTCGCCGTTCCAGCGGGCGATGGTGGCGTGCGGCTCCATCGGGTTGTGGTGGTTGCGCGCCGTCCGGTACGTCAGGTCCAGTCGTACGGCCGCTGAGCGCAGGGCCGCTTCGGCGTCGCCGCGCGCGTACCGGGTCGGCTCGTCCGGCTCGGCCTCGGTGAGGTCGGTCGAGGGCTGCTCGGCGTCGTAGCCGACCTTGACCAGGCTCGCGCCGTGCTGTGCGGCCTCCAGCGTGGTGGCGACCACGACGGCGACCGGCTGGCCGTGGAAGCGGACACGGTCGTCCTGGAAGACGCGCAGTCGCCGGCCGGGCGGATTGTTCGACCCGGAGTTGTCGCGGTACGGCAGCTTCGGCGCGTTGCGGTGGTGGAGCACCTTCAGGACGCCCGGAAGGGCTTCGGCGGCGGCGCTGTCGATCGACGTGATGCGACCGCGGCCGATGGCTGCGTCGACGATGACGGCGTGCACGGACCCCTCGACCTCGTGCTCGGCGGCGTACAGCGCCTGTCCGGTGACCTTCAGCCGGCCGTCCACCCGGGACAGCGGCGCACCCACGGCTGCCTGCGGCTGGGGGCTCACTTGGCACCTCCTACGACGCGAAGCTGGCGTTCGACAGTGCGCTTGAGCAGCTCGACCTTGAAGCGGTTGTGCTGAAGGGGACGGGCGCCGTCCGCCGCCTTCGCGGCAGCGGCCGACCAGAGGGCCCCCGAGGGGCGTTCACCGACGAGGTGCTGTTCGACGGCGGGCAGCTTCCAGGGCACCGTGCCCACGCCCCCGGCGGCGACCTTTGCCTCGCGGATCACCCCGCCGCGTACGTGCAGCGCGACGGCAGCCGACGTCAGGGCGAACTCGTACGACTGCCGGTCACGCACCTTCAGGTAGCCGGACCTGAGCGGGCGCGGGAAAGCGGGAATCTCCACTGCTGTGATCAACTCGCCTTTACGCAGGGCCTGTTCACGTTGCGGGGTACTGCCCGGCCGCAACAGGAAGTCGGCGAAGGACACCTGACGTGCCCCGTCCGGGCCCAGCAGGTGCACCCGTGCCTCCAAGGCGGCGAAGGCCACGGCGGCATCGGACGGGTGCGTGGCCACGCAGGCGTCAGAGGTCCCGAGGATGGCGTGGGTGCGGTTGACGCCGTGCAGCGCGGCACAACCGGAGCCAGGCTCACGCTTGTTGCAGTCGGCGGTCACGTCACGGAAGTACGTGCACCGGGTGCGCTGCATGATGTTGCCGCCGATGGTGGCCATGTTCCGCAACTGGGCCGAAGCGCTCAGTTCCAGCGCCTCGGATACGACGGGGTACAGCGTGCGCACCTTGGCGTGGGCGGCGGCCTCGGACATGGTCACCAGGGCGCCGATGCGCAGCCCCCCGCGCTCGGTCACCGTGACCTCGCGCAAGGGCAGGCCGCTGATGTCGACCAGGCTGTCGGGACGCTCGACGGTCTCGCGCATCAGGTCGACGAGGGTGGTGCCGCCGGCGAGGTAACGGCCGCCGCGGCGGCCCGCATTGAGGGCCTCACGGGTGTCGGACGCCTTGGTGAAGGCAAAGGGATACATCAGGCCCTCACTTCCGGCCGGCGGTCTGCTCGACCGCCCGCACGATCTTCACGTAACAGCCGCAGCGGCAGATGTTGCCGCTCATCCATTCCCGGATCTCCTCCGGCGAACCGGTGTGACCCTCCTTGATGCAACCCACCCCGGAGACGATCTGACCCGGGGTGCAGTAACCGCACTGGAAGGCGTCCTCGTCGATGAACGCCTGCTGCAATGGGTGAAGTTGATCGCCCTCGGCCAGGCCCTCGATCGTGGTGACCTCGGCCCCCTCCAGACGCACCGCGAGCGTCAGACAGGCGTTGATCCGGTGGCCGTCGACCAGCACCGTGCACGCCCCGCAGGCCCCGGCGTTGCAGCCCTTCTTCGAGCCCGTCAGACCGAGATGCTCGCGCAGCAGGTCCAGCAGCGACGTCCGGTTGTCGACCGTCACCGTCCGGCGGGTGCCGTTGACCGTCAAAGAGACACGGCTGGACGGCGGCCGCTCGGCGGCCGTGACCTCTTCCGCGCCGATGAGGGAGGTCCCTCCAACGACGCTCCCCGCGACGACCGCGCCGCCGACCACGGTACTCGTGGCGATGAAGGTGCGCCGAGTGGGCGCCGGGGAGGACTCGCCGGCTCCGGTGGGGGGTTGAGCGGCAGGTTCGGGGAGTTCAGTTGACATAGGTACGCCTTCGTATCGCTGACGGATCGGCCCTACACATCAGCCGGACGCGAGAGTGGATGGTCGTCACCACGGGGAAGTCGGCAACCGCGCGTTCTGGAGGCGGCTACCGGTCACCTGGGGAGTCTCGCACCACCGGCAACGCTCGTGACAGGGAGACTTTCCTCCCCCCTTGAAGCTCCGTCAGAAGTGACTGACCGACGTCATCGGGGGCACTTGCGCGCGCTGCGAGGCAGGCGGCAGTCCCCGGGACGCCGTGACGTCCTGAGCGAGCCCCGGATGCGCGTGGAATGGGCCGGGGCTACTGGTCGCGGGTGCGGGGGCCGTTGTACTGCTGCTCGGTGACCGGCTCGGCCCAAGTGATCTCGGGAGTGCCGTCGCCCGTGCCCTCCCACAGGGCGATGTGCTCCATGAACCGGTCGGGGGCGGCGCCGTGCCAGTGTTCCTCGTTCGGCGGGCAGGCGACGGTCTCGCCGGGGCGGGCCTCGAAGACGGTGCCGTCCCGGGTGCCGATCAGGGCGATCCCGGAAACGACGTGAAGGGTCTGGCCCAGAGCGTGGGAGTGCCAGTTGGTGCGGGCGCCCGGCGAGAAGCGGACCAGGTTGGCGCGCATCCGCGACGGCTCCTGGCCGGCCACGATGACGTCCCACCACACGTCGCCGGTGAACCAGTCGGCCGGGGCCTTGCTGCTGGGCTGCTGCTTGATGAATTCCATGATCTCTCTCAGCTCTCTTTGCTCTGGGTGGGCCGTCCTCAGCGGGCGACGTAGCCGCCGTCGACGGGGAGGGCGACGCCGACGACGAAGCCGGCTCCGGGGCTGCACAGCCACAGGACCGCCTGGGCGATCTCCTCAGCGGTGCCGAGCCGGTTGATGGGCTGGTTGGCCTCGGCCTCGGCGCGGTCGAGTTCTCCCTTGGCGATCATGTCGCTGACCATGGGGGTGTCGATGGTGCCGGGGCAGATGGCGTTGATGCGGATGCCTCGGGGGGCGTATTCGAGTGCCGCGCTGCTCGTCAGGCCGATGACTCCGTGCTTGGAGGCGTGGTAGGAGGCGCGGCCGGGCAGGCCGACCAGGCCGCCCAGGGAGGAGCAGTTGACGATGGCTCCGCTGCCCTGGGCACGCATGTGCCGCAGCTCGTGCTTCATGCACGTCCAGACACCGCGCAGGTTGATGGCGTTGACGCGGTCGAACCGCTCGGCGGGCTCGTCGGCGGCGTCGCTGGGCGGGACCTGGATGCCGGCGTTGTTGTAGGCCATGTCGAGGCGGCCGAAGGTCTCCACGGTGCGGTCGACGGCGGCGGCGACCTGGTCCTCGTCGCTGACGTCGCAGGTGAGGGCGAGGGCTTGGTGGCCGGCGTCGGTGAGTTCCTTCGCGGCAGCGTTCAGGGCCGCTTCGTCGATGTCGGTGAGGGCGACGGCGGCTCCGGTCCGGGCGAACGCGCGGGCGGTCGCCAGCCCCATGCCGGCGCCGGCCCCGGTGACGAGGGCGACGTGGCCGTTGAAGTCGTAGGTGGGATTCACGGGGCGTTGTCCCTTCAGGTGGCAAGATGTGGCGGTACGGCTGGTGCCCGGGGTGCCTGGCTGAACTGCGGTGGCATGACGCCTTGCCGCGACGCCGTCAGGCGGTTTGGCTGCCGCCGACGACCATGGCGTGGTCGGTGGCGAAGGAGGCGGCGTCCGAGCAGACCAGAACACCGTCCGGGGACAGGTCGGCGAGGGCGACGCGGGCGCCTGCGCGGGCGAAGGCGTCGGCGGTCACGCGGCCGATGCCGGAGCCGGCTCCGGTCACGAAGGCCCCCTTCCCGGTGAAGCCCGTGCTGTTCACAGTCATGTGCGGAGTCCTCTCGCTTGCTGGTACGTCGTCGGCCGTACGCGGATCCAGGCTTGAGTCAGTGCTGCGACGACACCTGCGCGGCCTCATCGCGTCGCCGCTGCCCGGGAGCGCTGCTCCGGGCCACGATCCGGCCCTTGCCGGATGAACCGTGGACGGCGAGGGCGATCAGGGGCAGCAGCGTGAGGGCGGCGATGACGGTGCCGACCAGGGGCGGGCCTGTCAGGCCGAGGGTGGAGTCCAGGGCCGTACCCGCGAGCGCCGATCCGGCGGCGATACCGGTGTTGAAGGCGGAGGTGGTCAGCGCCGAGGCGAGAGTGGGGGCGTCGCCCGCGAAGCGCATGGCGAGGGCGGTGACCACCGGGTTGACCGTGAAGCCGGTCAGGCCCATGAGGAAGACCAGGAGGGTGGCCGTCACCGCGTTGCCGGACAGCGGGATCATCAGGAGCAGGACCAGGGCGGTGGCCGCGGCGGCGGTGATGGTGGTGACCATCGGACGCCGGTCGCCCAGGCGGCCTCCCGTGGTGGTGCCGCCCAGGGCGCCGACGCCGAAGGCGATGAGGACGAGCGGTACGGCGCCTGCGGGGATTCCAGCGCGGTCGGTCAGCAGCAGCGTGACATAGGTGTACGTCGCCAGGACGCCGCCCATGATCAGCATCGCGGCGCCGAGCGCCAGCCACAGCCGGCCCTGCCGCAGGGCCCGGACCTCGGCCCGCAGGGACACCGCGATGCGCCGCTCCTGGACCGGGATGAAGCGGCCGATGAACACGGCGGCGAGCCCGGAGAGGACGGCCAGGGCCCAGAAGGGGCCGCGCCAGCCGGTGAACTGGCCGGCGAAGGAGCCGACCGGCACGCCGATGACGTTGGCCAGGGTCAGGCCGCCGATCATGACGCCCGTGGCGCGGGTGGCGTGGTGCGGGCCCGCGGCGGCGGTGGCGACGACGAAGCCGACGGACCAGAACGCTCCGGTGGCCAGGGCGGTGACGACGCGGGCGGCGAGGACGATCGTGAAGGAGGTGCTGAGGGCGGCGACCAGATGTCCGAGGCAGAACACGGACAGGGCCAGGATCAGTGTCAGGCGCTGCGGAAGGCGCAGCGTCGCCATGGCCATGGTCGGCGCACCGACGATCATGCCGATGGCGAAGGCGGTGATCAGCAGGCCGGCGTGGGAGACGCCGACGCCGAGGTCACCGGCCAGCTCCGGCAGCAGGCCGGCGACGACGAACTCGGTGGTCCCCATCAGGAACGTGCCGGCGGCGAGCACCCAGACGACGAAGGGGAGCTTGCCGGGGGTGGTCCCGGACGCGGAAGGCATACGTGTGGTCTCTCCTTACGTGGAATTCGGCGGATCATGGTGGCGGCTGAAGCCGTCGCGGTGGACAGTGGACGGCGCGGCCACGTCTTCGACGGTTCCATGCAGCGAACCGGACGAAAAGAGGAGGATCTCCTCCCCCCTTCGCGCACGGGCGAGCGGTGGGGCGGGTCAGTGCGCGGCTTCGATGGTGATCTCGTCGGCGCCGGCGAGCCGCTCGGCGCCCCCGTCGGCCATGTGCCCGAGTATGACCAGGCCGGTCGCGTACGGGGCGTCGCGGTAGTAGGTGGCGAGCTGGTTCCAGGGGGCGTAGTAGGCCAGGTCGCCGACCTCGGGGTCGGCGCCTTCCGGGGCGCCGGAGGTGGACAGCTTCCGGGGCAGATCGGCGATCTTCTCAGCCTGGTGGAGGTCGCGCAGGGAGAGGGTCAGGGGGAGCTGCGCGGCGAAGTCGCGGGCTGTGGGGTTGTCGTTCAGGGTGGCGGCGACGGGGTGGCCGTCGAGGGTGAGCCGGATGTTCATCGCTGTGGTCCTGCCGGTCGGTGTGGTGGCTGCCGGGGCCGTCGAAGCCTGCGGCGACGCGGACTCGGAGGAGGAGGCGGAGGAGGGCGGGGAATCGTCGGTGCAGGCGGTCATGACCAGCAGCAGGGCGGCGGCCGGGAAAACGCGGGTGAGAGCGCGAAAGAGGGCGGGATTCACGGGGTCGTCCTGTGGCTAGTCGGGCAGAGGCTCGGAGTAGTGGCGGAAGCCGTCCCGGTCGGTGTGGATGTCGTACAGGCGCTGGGCCAGGGCGTCGGGACTGCTGTGCTCGGCTTCGGGCCGGATGGCTCCGGGGATGATCAGGTGGGCGGCGTGGATGTTCTCCGGGGCGAGCGCGTCGTGAAGCATGCGGGCGTAGGCGCTCTCGGCGGCGAAGGCGATCGAGGTACCGGCGACCTTCGGGTTGGGACGTACGGCGCTGGAGCCGTTGACGAACAGCAGGGTGCCGCGGCCGAGTTCGCGCATGCCGGGCAGGACGGCGTTCACCGCGGTGACAGGGCCCTTGACGGAGAAGGTGAGCGGGGCGTCGAGGTCGTCGGCGCTGGTGTCGAGGACCGGCTTCATGAAGTGGGCCTGGGGAACGGGGCTGTACTGGAGGATCTCGATGGGCCCCAGGGTGGTCCCCGCGGCGTGCAGGGCCGTGGTCAGGGACTCGATGTCGAGCACGTCGGCGGTAAAGCCGCGGGCCCGGATGTCGTCGTGGGCCAGCTCGGCGGTCATCTCCTCCAGGCGCTCGGCGTTGCGTGCGATGAGGGCGACGGCGTGGCCGGCGACGCCGAAGCGACGGGCGGTGGCCAGCCCGAGACCGGGGCCGGCGCCGATGAGCCCGAAGGTTGTCATGGGATTTCTCGTTCCTGGTGTGAGGCGGTGGCTCCCACCCACATCCGCGCTGCCGGTGATGCGGCCCGCGGTGTGGGTGCGGGACGAGAGGGCGCCGAGGGCCGTTGCCAATGTGCGCCCGGCGCCGTCCGGCCCGGCCGTACGCGATGCGCGGCGGCGTGCGATCAGGCCAGGTTCTTGCTGAAGAACGTCTCCAGCTTGTCGAACGGGATCAGGTCCGTCCTGTCGTAAAGATCGACGTGGCCGGCGTTGGGGACGACGTGGAACTCCTTGGGCTCGGCCGCAAGTTCGTAGGCTTCCTCGCTGAAGTACCGCGAGTGGGCGTTCTCGCCGACGACGAACAGGATGGGCCGCGGCGAGATCCACTCGATCTTCGACAGCAGCGGAAAGTTCATCAACGACATGCCGCTCGTCAGCGTGAACTGGGTGATGGAGTTCGGGTGGTAGCCCCGAGGAGTGGAGTAGAACTCACCGAACTCCCGGCCGACCGGGTTGGTGTTCTCGTCGAACCCGATGGGCGCGCCGCGCGGGGTCAGGGCGGGGGCGTGGGCCTCGAAGTCCGCGTACCGCTGCTCGGCGATCGCGTCGAGCACGGCACCTCGCTCCTCCGAGGTGAGAGAGCCCTGCCAGCCCTCCGAGGCGATGCGGGCGATGTCGTACATGACGACCGTGGCAACCGCCCTGATGCGCCGGTCGACCTGGGCCGCGCTGAGCGCGAAGCCGCCGCTGCCGCACATACCGACGACGCCGATGCGGTCCCGGTTCACGAAGTCACGTGTGCCCAGGTAGTCGACGGCCGCATGGAAGTCCTCGGTGAAGACGTCGGCGGAGGAGACGTGTCGCGGATCGCCGCCGCTGTAGCCGTTGAAGGAGGGGTCGAAGGCGAGCGCCACGTAACCGCGCCGGGCCAGGTTCTGGGCGTAGATGCCCGGCCCCTGCTCCTTCACGCCGCCGTACGGTGGGCCGACGATGATCGCGGGGTGTTCCTGGGAGGCGTCGAGGTCCTTCGGCTGGTAGAGGTCTGCGGAGATGGTGATTCCGTACCTGTTCTCGTACGAGACCGGGTTCCGGGTGACGTTCTCGTCCAGGTCGAAGATGTAGTTGTCTGCCGCAGGCATTTCTTGTCTCATTTCTGTGGTGCTCGGCACGGGCATCCGGTCACCGGGCTGGTGATCAGGGCTTGAGCAGGGCCTTGATGGCGCGGCGTTCGTCCATCGCCTGGTAACCCTCGGCGACCTGGTCCAGGGGCAGGGCGAGGTCGAAGACCTTGCCCGGGTCGATGCGGCCGGTCAGCACGCGGTCGATCAGGTCGGGCAGGAAGCGGCGCACGGGAGCGGGGCCGCCGCGCAGGCCGACGTGGGAGAAGAAGAGTTCCTGGCCGTCGACGGCCACCTCGTGCGGGACGCCGACGAAGCCGACGTTGCCGCCAGGGCGGGTGGAATACAGAGCCTGTCGCATCGCATCCGCGGTGCCGACGCACTCCAGGACGCTGTCGGCGCCGATGCCGCCGGTGAGGTCCTTGACGCGGGCGATGCCTTCGTCGCCGCGCTCGGCCACGATGTCGGTGGCGCCGAACTCCAGGGCGAGCTTCTGGCGGGACGCGTGCCGGGACATCGCGATGATCCGCTCCGCACCCAGTTCCCTCGCGGCGATGACACCGCTCAGGCCGACCGCTCCGTCGCCGACCACCACGGCCGTCGAGCCGGGCTTCACCTCGGCGGCGAGGGCGGCGTACCAGCCGGTGCCCATCACGTCCGAGACGGCGAGCAGGCTCGGCACCATCTCGGCGTCCGGGTGCTCGTCCGTGGCGACCAGGGTGCCGTGGGCGTTGGGTATGCGCACGTACTCGGCCTGGCAGGTGCTCATGAACTCGCGGTTCAGACAGGAGGACTGCCAGCCGTTACGGCAGTTGGCGCAGGTGTTGTCCGAGGTGGCGAAGGAACCGACGACGAACTGGCCCGGCCTGACGTTGGTCACCTCGCTGCCGGTCTCCTCGACGATGCCTACGTACTCGTGCCCCATCGGGTGCGGGTCGCCGATGGGTTCCGCACCGCGGTAGGGCCACAGGTCCGAGCCGCACACACAGGTGGCGACCGTGCGGATCACCGCGTCGGTCGGCTCGATGATCTTCGGGTCGTCGAGGTTCTCGAAGCGCACGTCGCCGGGGGCGTGGATGACTGCTCCGCGCATGGGGTGCTTCCTTCAGTGCGGGGATCGGTGGACCGCAGCCGTGATGAGGAATACGACTGCTCACGGTCGAGCCTCACACGCGAGGGCAGGCGCGAAAAGCGGAGAAAATCATCCCGGGAAGGAAACATCCAGGGAGGAAATTCTCCCCCCTTACGCAGGTGCGATCGATGTCATCCTGGGAAGCATGACCGCCAACGTTCCCCTCAATGAGCTGGGAGAATTCCTCAAGAAGCGTCGCTCGAAGCTGAGCCCGCGCACGGTCGGTCTGCCCAAGACCGACAGGCCCCGCCGGGTGGAGGGACTGCGCCGCGAGGAGGTCGCGCAGCTGGCCAATATCAGCACCGACTACTACACCCGCCTGGAACAGGGCCGTATGCAGGCGTCGGCGCCCGTGCTGGACGTCCTCGCCCGGGTGCTCCTGCTGGACGACGACGAGCGGGGCTACCTCTTCCAGCTCGCCGGAAAGACCACCACCCGCACCCGGCGCCGCAGCAGGCAGAAGGTCCAGCCACAGCTGCAACGGGTCCTGGACGACCTCACCGCCACCCCCGCCGTCGTGCAGGGCCGACGCGGCGACATCCTCGCCTGGAACGCACTGGCCGCCGCCCTGGTCACCGACTTCTCCCGCATCCCGGAAAAGCACCGCAACTACCCGCGGATCCAGTTCACCGACCCGGCGATGCGCACCCTGTACGCAGACTGGGAGACTTCCGCGCAGATCTCCGTGGCCCAGCTGCGCATGGAGGCCGCGAAGTATCCGGAGGACCCGCGACTGATCGAGCTGGTCGGTGAACTGTCCCTGCGTGACAAGCAGTTCGCCCGCTGGTGGGGCGATCACCATGTCGCCGCCCGCACCGTGGGCACGAAGACTCTCAACCATCCGGTCGTCGGCGAACTCGTCCTGGACTGGGACACCCTCACCGCCAACACCGACCCCGACCAGCACCTCACCGTCTGGACCGCCGAGCCCGGCTCCCCCACCCACGAACGGCTGCGCATCCTGGCCTCCTGGGCCGCCGACCAGGACCTGCCGGCCTCTTCCCCTCTCACCTGACCGCGACGGTCCGCGCCATGAAGGTGGTTGGAAGGGGCTGTCGGGCTCAGATCACGAGCCGCTGCACGTCCATCAGGCCGCGCTCTCCCGTGCGGTGTTCCGCCGGCAAGATGTAGGTGCGCAGTCCGCAGGCGGCCGCGCCGCCGTCGCGGACCGGGTTGTCGCCGACCATCAGGGTGGCGCGGGGGTCGACGCCGAGGCCGGCGCAGGCTTTGAGGAACAGCTGTGGGTCAGGCTTTTCCCGGCCCTGCTCGTAGGAGATCACGCAGGTGTCGATCAAGGCGTCCAGCCCGTGGTGGGCGAGGTGGGTGCGCAGGTCCCAGGCGAAGTCGCTGACGATGCCGACGCGCATTCCGCGCTGGTGCAGGGCACGCAGGACCGGTTCGGTGTCGGGATAGGGAACCCAGGCGTCCGGAGCGGTGAGCTCCCGGTAGGCCGCCTCCTCCGCGCCGCGCAGGAAGTCCACCTGCTCCCACCATCCCCACACGGCGCGGCGGTGCCGTTCGGAAGAGAGATCACGGCCTTCCTGGAGGGCTACGACGCAGGGCAGCCGGAAGGCGGCGCGCAACTGCTCGGAGATCTTGGCCACCGCGCCGGGCTCGTCCAGCACGGCGAGGCGGCCGGCGGCGGAGCCGACCCGACGCAGCCACGTCTCCAGGTCGATCATCTGGAAGATGGTGTTGCTGAAGTCGAACAGGACGGCCTGGACCGGGGGCACCGGCGCTGCCATCTCGGCGTCGCTGGGGCGGTAGGCGCTCGGAGTTTCGAACAGGGTGCGGGTCACAGGGAAGGCTCTTCGGGTTCGACCGTCTCGACGGGGACTCCGAGGTCGCGTATCGCCGCGAGTTCCGCGTCGGGGGTGGCGGTGTCGGTGATGACGGTGTGGTAGTCGGCCACGGTGCCGTACGCGTACGTAGCGGTCTTGCCGAACTTCGAGTGGTCCACCAGGAGCAGCGCCTGATCGGCGGAGGCAAGCATCGCCAGCTTCACCTCGACGTAGTCGTTCAGGGGGTGGAAGAGGCGTCCTTCCAGGACGGCGGTGGCGGACATCAGGGCGAGATCGGCCCGGATTTGGGACAGGGCGCGGGTGACGGTGGGGCCGGTGCAGGAGTTGAAGTCGCCGCGGTAGTGGCCGCCCAGCAGGGTGACGTTCACCGCGGGGGCGGCGGATCCGAGGCGCTGCGCGAGGCCGACCGAGTTGGTGACGACGTGCAGCTGATCCACCTCCGCCAGCGCCGGGACCAGGGGAAACAGGGTGGTCGAGTCCTCCAGGAGCACGGTGCTGCCCGCTCCGATCCGGTCGGCGACGGCTGCGCAGAGCGCGTTCTTGGCCGCGAGGGCGCTGTTCTCCCGGAAACGGGTGGCCGTCTCCATGGTGAGCGCGGGGAACGCGACGGCCCGGCCGCGCTCCTTGCGCAGCAGATGCCGCCCGGCGAGGTCGTCCAGGTCCCGGTGCATCGTCATCAGACTGACGTCGAAGTGCCGGGCGAGGTCGTCGATGCGGGTCTCGCCATGGTCGGCGACGTACCGCAGCACGGCCTGGCGCCGCTCCTCGACGGCCGCCTGTGACGGTCGCGTACGGGCGGTCACGGCGCCCCTCCTTCCCAGTCGCTCCGGTGTCGCAGTTTCCCACACGGGCCGGTGCGGGGCGGGGTCCGTCCGGCTCGCGGCCCTCGGGCCGTCCGTGCGACGGCTGCTCCGTACGACGTGCGTGTCCGCGTCCATGTCCGCAATCCCTGTCTGCGTGGGGCCGTGGGCTACGGTCCGTCCACCGTGACCAGCACCTTGACCTGTTCGGGGTCGACGGATGCGGCGAACGCCTTGGCGGCGTCCTCCAGCGGGTAGGTGGCGGTGACGATCTCGGCGGTGTCGACGGCGCCGGACGAGATCAGGGACATCGCGGTGCGGTAGTCGTCGCCGGTGTACATCAGCGTGCCCTCGATGCGGATCTCCCGGTCCTGGACCAGGTCGAGGCGGACCGGGGTGGTGCCGGCGGCGCCGACGCCGACGACGATGATCGTGCCGCCCTTGGTGACCAGGTCGGTGGCCTGGGCGATGGACTGTTCGCGCGCCACGCAGTCGAAGACCACGTCGGCCGGTCCGCCGAGCGCCGCGTGGGCTTGGTCGGCGAGGTCGGTGGCGTCGGCGGGCAGGGCCGTGTCGGCTCCCAGACGCAGGGCGCGGTCCCTCTTGCCCGGCAGCAGGTCGGTGACGGCGATCCTCGCGGCACCGGCGTGCCGGGCGGCGGCGAGGACGAGCAGACCAATCGGCCCGGCTCCGAGCACGACGACCGTGCGTCCGGTGAGGTCACCTGCCTTCGCCACGGCGTGCACCGGGGTGGCCAGGGGTTCGACGAGGGCGGCCTCGATGTCGGTCATGCCGTCGGGAACGCGGTGGACGCGGTCGGCCGCGATGGTGAACAGGTCGGCCATGGCGCCGGGCGTCTGGCAGCCGAACACCTTCAACTCCTGGCAGATGTTGTAGCGGCCGGAGCGGCACTGGGGGCAGCGGCCGCAGTACAGGTTGGGCTCGATGATCACCCGGTCTCCGGGCGTGAAGTCCTCGGCTCCCTTCCCTGCCGCGGCGACTGCACCGACCGCCTCGTGGCCGGGGCGGTAGGGCAGGTCGATGAAGGGGTGGTGGCCGGCCGCCGCATGGGTGTCGGAGCCGCACACGCCGACGACGGTGGTACGCACCAGGAGTTCGTCGTCCCCGGGGACGGGGGCGGGCACCTCCTCGAGGGTGATGTCGTCGAGGGAGCGGACGAGAACGCGGCGGATCTGCTCGGTCATGTGGGGGTTCCGTTCGGTTCGGGCGTTCACGCGGTGGCGAGGCCGGGGTGGATCTGGATCTTGCGGCCGATGCCTGCCTGGAAGCGGGCGACTGCGTCCGGAAACGCCGCCAGGGGAAGGCGGTCACTGATGAAGACGCGCGGGTCGATGACACCGGTGGCGAAGAGGTCCGCGGCGCGTTCGAAGCTGTGCAGGACCGCCATGGAGCCGGTGATCGTGATCTCCTGGTTGTAGATCCGGTACGGCTCGATGGTGGCCCGGGTGGCGTAGTCGGCGACCCCGAACTGCAGGTACGTACCGCCTTTGCCCACCCGGCCGAGGGCGTCCTGGATGGCTTTCGCGTTCCCGGTGGCGTCGACGACCAGATCCCAGCCGTAGGGCGGCCGGTCGAGCTCGTCGGCGGACGCGGAAGCGGCGGTGCAGCCCAGTTGCCATGCCGTGGCCAGGCGTTCGGCGTTGATGTCGACGACGTCGACGCTCGCGGCGCCGGTGGCTTTGGCGAGCCGGAGCATCATCAGGCCCATGGTTCCGGCGCCGTAGACGAGCACGCGGGAGGCGAGTCGGCTGCGCAGGACGTCGTAGCCGCGCACCGCGCAGGACAGCGGCTCGATCAGGGCCGCGTCCTGGGCGTCCACGTGGTCGGGCAGTCGTACGCAGTTGGCGGCGGGCGCCACGGCGTACTCGGCGGCGGTGCCCGGGTGGGTGACACCGATGGCGGCCCAGCGTTCGCAGAGGTTGTTGTGTCCGAGGCGGCAGTAGTGGCACGCGAAGCAGTACAGCGACGGGTCCACGGCGACCTGGTCGCCGAGCGCGAGTTCGGTGACCTCGCTGCCGAGGGCCACGACCTCGCCGGCGAACTCGTGGCCGGGGATGATGGGCAGTTTCGGGGCGAACTCCCCCTGGAGGATGTGCAGATCTGTGCCGCACAGCCCGGTGGCCGCGACCTCGACGACGACCTCGCGCGGGCCGGGAGCGGGGTCATCGACCGTGGCGATCTCGACGCTGCCGGGCTGGGTGATGACGGCTGCCTTCACTTGACGGCTCCCAGGGAGAGGCCGCGGACCAGCTTGTCCTGGGCGGCGAAACCGGCGATGAGGACGGGCAGCGAGACCAAGGTGGCCGCCGCGCACAGCCGGGCGAGGAACAGGCCCTCGTTGGTGATGAAGCCGACCAGGAACACCGGCGCGGTGGACGCCTGCGTGGCGGTGAGGTTCACGGCGAACATGAACTCGTTCCAGCTGAAGATGAAGCAGATCAGCGAGGTGGCGGCGAGTCCGGGCATGGCGACGGGTGCGACGACCCGCCACAGGACGGTGAGCAGGCCCGCGCCGTCGACTTCGGCCGCTTCCAGGATCTCCTTGGGGACCTCGGCGAGGAAGGAGCGCATCATCCATACCGCGATCGGCAGGTTCATGGCGGTGTAGAGGATGACCAGCGTCCACACGTTGTCCAGCATCCCGGCGTCCTTGACGATCAGGTACACCGGCAGCAGGGCGGCGATGGCCGGGAGGAACTTGGTGGACAGGAAGAAGAACATCACGTCGGTCCACTTCTCGACCGGCTTGATGGACAGGGCGTAGGCCGCCGGTACCGCCAGGGCGAGGACCAGGATCGTGGAAAGGATGCTGGCCATGGCCGAGTTGAGGAGGAAGGGGGTGATGTCCCGGCTGAAGAGGAGTTTGTACTGGTCGAAGGTGACGGCGGCGAAGGGGGTGGGCGGATTGGTGGCCGCGTCGGCCTCCTGGTGGAAGGAGGTGAGGGCCATCCAGGCCACCGGCGCGAAGAACGCCAGGGTGGCGAGCCAGGCGACGAAGGTCCACAGGGGAGAGAGCCGGGGCTCACCGCCCCGGCCCTCCCTACGGAAGAGCTTTGTGAACTTCGCCCCGGGCGCGGCGACTGCTGCGTGAGCGGTGGTCATCGGGATACCTCCTCGCGGAACAGCGACGCGATGGTGCGCAGCGCGAAGGTCGCGATCACGAACGCGCCGAGGACGACGACGACACCGGCGGCGGCTGCCTCGCCGTACTCGTACTTGCGGAACATGGTCAGGTAGATCTCGTAGGGCAGGTTGGTGGTCTGGGAACCGGGCCCGCCCTGGGTGATGGTGAAGACCGCGTCGAAGGTCTGCACGACGTAGATCGTGCCGAGCAGGACGCCCAGCTCGATGTACTGGCGCAGGTGCGGCAGCGTGATGTGGCGGAAGGTCTGCAGCGCGGAGGCGCCGTCCATGCGGGCCGCCTCCAGGACGTCACCGGGCTGCGCCTGCAGGCCGGCCAGGAGGATCAGCATCATGAACGGGGTCCACTGCCAGACCAGCGACACCACGACGGCGGGCATCGGGTAGGAGGAGATCCAGTCGACCGTGGGGCCGTTGTCCGCGCCGAACAACCGGTAGACGGCGCTGAGGGTGCCGTTGAGCAGTCCGTAGTCGGGGTTGTAGATGGCGTGCTTCCACAGCAGCGCCGCCGCGACCGGCATGACCAGGAACGGGGCGATGAGCAGCGTGCGCGCCAGCCCGCGGCCGGCGAAGCGGCGGTCGAGGAGCATCGCCAGACCGAGTCCGAGGATCACACTGATGATCACCACCGACGCGGTGAGCACGACGGTGTTGAGCACGGCCGTGCGCAGCCGCTCGTCGGTGAAGACGAACGAGAAGTTGGACAGACCGACGAAGTGCCGGTCGCCCGGCTTGAGGATGTTCCACTGGAACGTGGAGATGATCAACGTGGCCACGAAGGGCAGCTGCGTGACGACGATGGTGAAGATAAGCGCCGGCAGTAGCGGGACGCGGCGCTTCCACTTGGCCGCCGCGCCCGAGGACTTCCGGGGACGGGCGGGCGGGGGTGCTGTCTTGGGGGGTGCGGCGAGCGTGGTCATGAAGGGTTCCTCTGCCGGTGAAGGCCGGGGGCGGGGAAGCGGCGCCCGGCCGACGCCGAGGCCGGCCGGGCACTGAAGGTCACTTCTGGTAGTTCTTGGCGACTTCCTCGGCCAGCTTCTGGCCGTCGTTGAGCGCCTTGTCCACGCTGGTCTTGCCGGCGATGGCGGCGGAGATCTCCTGGGTGACCTTGGTGCCCAGGTCCTGGAACTCGGGGATGGCCACGTACTGGATGCCCACGGTCGGCCTCGGCTGGACACCGGGGTGGGCCGGGTCGGCCTGCTCGATGGACTTCAGGGTGATGTCACCGAACGAACCGGCGGCCTTCTTGTACTGCGGGATGTCGTAGGTGCTGGCCCGCTTGCCGGCCGGAACGCGCGCCCAGCCGAGCTTCTCGCCGACGAGGTTCTCGTACTTCTTGCTGGAGGCCCACAGCATGAACTTCGAGGCGGCGTCGGCATTCTTCGTGGTCTTGGGCATGGCCCACGACCAGGCCCACAGCCAGCCGCTGCTGTCCGTCTTGACGGTCGGTGCGTAGGCGTAGCCGACGTTGCCGGCGATCTTGCTGGAGGCGGGGTCCTCCAGCGATCCGGCCGCGCTGGTCGCGTCGTACCACATCGCGACCTTCTTCTGGCTCAGCGCGTTCAGGCACTCGGTGAACCCGGCCTGCGGGGCGCCGGCCTCACCGTGCTTGCGGACCAGGTCGACGTAGAACTTCGTGGCCTCCTTGAAGCCGCCGGTGTTGACCTGCGCCTTCCAGTCCTTGGTGAACCAGGTGCCGCCGAAGGTGTTGACCATGGACGTCAGCGGCGCACCCAACTCGCCCCAGCCGGCCAGGCCGCGCAGGCAGATGCCCTTCATGCCGGGCTCGGCGCCGTCGACCTTGGCCGCGATGTCGGCGATCTGCTGCCAGGTCGGCCGTTCGGGCACCGTGATGCCCTTCGCCTTCATGACGTCCTTGTTGTACATGAGCATGGAGGACTCGCCGTAGAACGGCAGGGCGTAGAGCTTGCCGTCCGAGCCGGTGAGCGACTGGACCATCGGCTTGAGCAGGTCGGCCTTGTCGAAGCCCTTGTCCTTGTCGGCGTAGGAGCCCAGGTCGTGCAGCCAGCCGTTCTTCTCCCAGATGGGCACCTCGTAGGCGCCGATGGTGGCGACGTCGTACTGGCCGGCCTGGGTGGCGATGTCCTGGGTGACCTTGTCGCGCAGTTCGTTCTCGGGGAGGACCGTGAAGTTGACCTTGATCCCGGTGTCCTTGGTGAAGTTGTCCTTGGTCAGCTTCGCGATGTCCTCCATCTGCGGGTTGCCGACCATCAGGACGTTGATGCTCTTCCCTCCACCCGAGGCCCCGCCGGCTCCGGCCCCGGAACAGGCTGTGGCGAGCAGGGCGGTGGCGGCGGCGCCGGCTATGAGGGCGTATCTGGTCGATGCCATGTGACGGGAGGCCTCTCGTGCAGGTTCGCCGGGACCTCGACTGAGGCACGGCGGGTCAAGCAGGGGTGTGGATGCGTCCTTGCGGAGTCGGGCGCGTTTCGATGGCCGAATTATTAGCAGGAGACTGCGCCGTTGTTAACACATCTTGCGAGAAATTCTCTTCAGATTTATCGTCAAGCGGTGGCAGCAGACCGGAAGCCGCAGACCAGCCTGCGGTCGTCGTCGCCGGAGACGCGCTGGTGGACCTCACCACCGCCCGCACGGCCGACGGTGCCGCGGCGTTCCAGCCACGCCCGGGCGGCTCGTGCCTCAACATCGCCGCCGGTCTCGGCCGACTCCGAGTCCCCACGGCACTGCTCGCGCGCATCTCCGACGACCACTTCGGCGATCTCCTGCGCGCGCACCTCGCAGCCCCCGGCACCCGGCTCACCCATGCGCTGCCCGCCTCCAACCCCACCACTCTCGCCGCCGTGCATCTGCGCGAGGACGGGTCGGCCGCCTACCCCTTCCACGCGAACGGCACCGCCGACCGCGGCCTGCGCGCTGAACACCTCGCCGCTCTCCCGGACGGCGGCACGCTGCCCGCGGGGACGGCCCTGCACGTCGGGTCGCCGGGTCTGCTGCTCGAACCCCTGGCCTCCACGCTCGACGGACTGATTCGCCAGGAGGCGGGCCGGCGGCTGGTGTCCCTCGACCCGAACGTGCGGCCGGGCCTGATCACCGACCGCGCCGCCTGTCTCCGGCGGCTCGCCGAGTGGTGGCGCTCGCCGACTGGTGAAGGCGAGCAACGAGGACCTGGCCTGGCTCCATCCCGGTGAGTCGTATGAGGGGGTGGCCGAACGCTGGCTCGCGACACTGTCGGAGCGGGCGATGCCTTCACCGCCGCAGTGCTCGCCCATCTGCACCGCACCGGCCGACTCAGCCGCGAAGGCGTCGACCACCTTGGCGCCGGCGAGCTTGCCCGGCTGCTGTCGTACGTCGTGGAGATCGCTGCCGACACCCGCACCCGCGCCGGTGTCCAGCCGCCGTACCGCTACGACGGCGTGACGACCCCCGTGTAGAGGCAGTGGCCATCCCTGGATGCCCGTCGCTCCCTCATGTCGCCGGCTCGCCCGGCGCTCACTCCGGAGCCTCGCGCGCGTCCAGGCGAGCCCAGACCGGTCCGAGAGCCTCCAACGCCTCTCGGTACACCGCATACGCCTCGTCGAGCACGGCGACCCGGTCGGGGCGGGGTTCGTGGCGCCTGAGTACGTGGGGGGTGGCGCGCGGGTCCGTCACGTCGTCGAGCAGTCCGACGGCTGTGGCGGCGAGCAGCGCAGCTCCCCGGGCAGCACTCTCCTGCACGTCGGTCACCACGACCGGCCGCCGTAGGGCGTCGGCGAACATCTGGCTCCATACCGCACTGTGTGCGGCCCCGCCGGTCAGCCGGGCCGCAGCCCCGGTGATCGGCAGCTTCGAGCGGAGCGCGTCGACATGCCAGCGGTGGTTGAGGACCACGCCTTCCATCAGGGCCCGCAGCAGGTGGCCGCGGCCGTGCCAGCCGCGCAGTCCGAGGAACGTCCCGGACGCGGGATGTGGGTGCGGGGAGCCGTAGACGAACGGGTGGAACAGCACCTCCGACGGACCGTCCAGGCATGCCTCGACCTCGCGGCCGATCGCCTCATGGACGCCGTACCGCTGGTCGGTCGGTGCACCGGTGACCCGCAGGAACCATTCCAGGTTCGCCACCGACGCGGGTGAGGTGGACATGGTCATCCATTGGCCCGGGCGGACGAAGTGACGGACCTGCCAGCGCGGATCGACGACCGGACGCTCGCTGACCACCTGGTTGATGCTGAACGACCCGGCGATCAGGCACAGTTCGCCCGGCGTCGTGCCGCCGATCCCGAGCGCGGCGGCATCGACGTCATGGGCACCCGTGACAACGGGCGTGCCGGCGGTGAGCCCGGTGAGCGCCGCGGCCTCACGGGTGACGGTTCCGCTCACCGCGTCGCAGGGCAGCACGGGCGGCAGCAGGCGGGCGAGCGCGCCGAGGCCGTACAGGTCGAGCAGCTCTGGCGAGTATCCGCCGCGGCGCATGTCGGTGAACGAGGCACTGGCGTCCGTGGGATCGGTGGCCACCGCGCCTGTCAGTCTCAGGCGCAGCCAGTCCTTGCAGGACAGAAGCCACCGGGCCTGCCGAAGCACTCCCGCCTCGTGACGGGCGAGCCAGGCCAGCAGGGCGGCCGGGGAACCAGCGAACGGCACCGTGCCCGACACCTCCAGGGCGCGCGACCAGACCGGAGTGCCCCGCCACTCCCCCAGCATGGGTTCGGCGCGCGTGTCCATCGCCACGATCCCGGCGCGCACCGGCCGGGCGAACTCGTCGACGGCGTACAGGCCGTCGCCGTGCCCGGCCAGTCCCACCGCGGCGACGGCTCGCCCCGCGTCCGGTCCCACCTCGGCGAGACAGGCGGCGATGGCCTGGAACGCGGTCCGCCACACCTCGTCCATATCCCTCTCCACCCAATAAGGTCGAGGGGTCTTCAGGGGCACTGTGCCGCTGCCGCGCGCCACCGCTCGGCCGGTGGCGTCGAACAACACGGCCTTGGTCACGGTATGGCCCGCGTCGACACCGAGTACCAGTTCACGTGCCACAGCTCACACCCGCCCCAGGCCGCAGGCAGCGTCCATCGCGGCGCACCGGCCGGTCGCCACGAGTCCGGCGACGAGCCGCGCCGAACGCAGCATCCCGGTCGCGCCGGAGCCCTTCGGCTGCCGCTCAGTCAACGCCGCGCCCCGGTCCGAAACGGGCCGCACACTCTGCCACGGGGTCGACGTACCCGGCGGGGACCGTCGACCACCGATGACCGGAACGCACACCGGGGTCTCCTCCCGTGCCGAAGACACCATCCACCGGGCCGATCGTCCCACGTAGCCGGTCGACGCGCCCTGACCGTCATCTGTCCGACGCTGTCTGACGCACCGTCGGAAAAAGCGTCAAACGAGCGTCGCAGACAGCGCCCCTCAGCCCGGAAACATGTCGTCACGATCCGTTCGCGACTTGCGACATCAGCGAAGCAGCAGGTCAGACACCCTTTGCTGCGGGCTCAAGAATGGCCACGCACTCCACATGATGCGTCATCGGAAACAGATCGAACGCCCGCAACGTCCGCACCCGGTACCCCCCGTCCCGGAAATACCCCAAGTCCCGCGCCAACGCCGCCGGATCACAAGCCACGTACGCGATCCGCCGCGCCCCCAGCGAAGCCAGATGCTCCACCGTCTTCCGTCCCGCCCCCGCCCGCGGCGGGTCGAGCACGATCAGGTCGACCTCCGTGATGCCGGTCCGCGGCAGCACACTCTCGACCTTGCCCTGCTCGATACGGACCCGGTCGAACTCGGCGAGGTTGTGCCGTGCGTCCTCCACCGCGCGCTTGCCGGCCTCGATACCGAGGACCGCGCCCTGGTCGCCGACCCGGTCGGCCAGGGCGCCCGCGAAGAGGCCGACGCCGCAGTAGAGGTCGAGGGCCATGTCGCCCTTGCGGGGCAGCAGGCCCTGCATGACCGCCGTCACCAGGGTGTCCGCCGACTTCGGGTGAACCTGCCAGAAGCCGCCGCCTCCGACCCGGTGGGTGCGGCCGTCCGCACGCTCGCGGACGAAGGGGCGGCCGTGGACGCGGTGGACGCCGCCGGAGCGTTCGTCCACGCGCAACACCGACACGGGGCGGTCCAGTTCGACCAGCGGGAGGCGCGCGCCCGGCTTCGGGGTCAGGACCACCTGGCGGTCCTGCGAGCCCGTCGCCGCGATCGCCTCGACGGAGTCCATCCCGGTCCAGACCCGCTTCTCGATGCCCAGTTCGCTGACGCCCTCCGCGGCGATCATGCAGTGGTCGATCGGCTCCACCTCGTGCGAGCGGTGCCGGCGCAGGCCCGCGCGGCCGTCGGCGGTGACCGCGTACTGGACACGGGTGCGCCACGCCGGGACCTGGCCCGCCGGCAGCTTGTCGCCCTCCGCGGGCAGCACCGTGCCGTCCCAGCCGGCCTCCTCCGGCGTGAGCCCGGCGAGGCGCTGGAGCTGCTCGGCGATGACGTCGGCCTTCAGGCGGCGCTGCGCGCCCGGCTTGGCGTGCTGCCAGTCGCAGCCGCCGCAGCGGCCGGGGCCGGCGAACGGGCACGGCACGTCGATGCGGTCCTTGGAGGCGTCGAGGATGTCCACCGCGTCGGCGCGCAGGAACCGGGCACCCTCCTCGCCCTCCGTCACCCGCGCGACGACCCGCTCACCGGGCAGCGCGTGCCGGACGAACAGCACCTGCCCCTCGGAGGTGCGGGCGATGCAGTGGCCGCCGTGGGCGACGGGGCCCACCTCGACCTCGTACTCCTCCCCCACCAGCGACTTCTTCGGTTCTGCCTGCATGGCGGGGTGACTCCATAACGCGTGAGGGGGCAGGGCCGAACGGGAACGGCCGGACAACAGCCCACCAGTCTACGTGGGTGCCGCCCGGCCGTTTCACACGAGCCGTCGCCTCAGGGCTTCGGCTCCGAGGACTCCTTCGGCCGCTCCTGCGCCGGCCCGCGCCGTACCGCACCCGGTGCGTTCCAGTCCTGCTGCCTGCGGGCCCGTCGCTTCGCCGCCTCGGAGGACTGGAGCTGGTACGGCACCGAGGTCACCATGATCCCGGGGGTGAACAGCAGCCGGCCCTTCAGCCGCAGCGCGCTCTGGTTGTGCAGCAGGTGCTCGTACCAGTGGCCGACGACGTACTCGGGGATGATCACGGACACGGCGTCGCGCGGCGACTCCTTGCGCAGGCTCTTGACGTACTCGATGATCGGCCGCGTGATCTCGCGGTAGGGCGAGTCGAGGACCTTCAGCGGTACGTCGATGCCGCGCCGTTCCCACTCCTCGCGCAGTGCCTTGGTCTCCGCCGGGTCGACGTTGACGCTCAGCGCCTCCAGCGAGTCCGAGCGCATCAGTTTGGCGTAGGCGAGGGCGCGCAGCGTCGGGCGGTGGATCTTGGAGATCAGCACGACCGAGTGGACCCGCGAGGGCCGTACGAGGTCGTCGCTCGGGCCCTCGGGGGCGGCGATCTCGGCGGCGACCCGGTCGTAGTGCTTCCGGATGGCCGTCATCGTCGCGTAGAAGATCACCATGCCGAGCAGGGCGACCCACGCGCCGTGCGTGAACTTGGTGAGGAGGACGACGACCAGCACGAGGCCGGTGAAGAAGGCGCCGAAGGCGTTGATGGCGCGCGAGCGGATCATGTGGCGGCGCTTGGCCTGGTCCGTCTCGGTGGCCAGGTGGCGGTTCCAGTGCCGGACCATGCCGGTCTGGCTGAGTGTGAAGGACACGAACACGCCGACGATGTAGAGCTGGATCAGGCGGGTGGAGTCGGCGCCGTAGATCCCGACCAGCAGTCCGGCGGCGCCGGCGAGGAGCACGATGCCGTTGGAGAAGGCCAGCCGGTCGCCGCGGGTGTGCAGCTGGCGGGGCAGGTAGCGGTCCTGGGCGAGGATCGAGCCGAGCAGCGGGAAGCCGTTGTAGGCGGTGTTGGCGGCGAGGAACAGCACCAGCGCGGTGGCCGCGGCCAGGATGATGAAGAGGAAGCTGCCCTTGCCGAAGACGGCCTCGGCGACCTGGGAGATCACCGGGTTCTGGACGTAGCCGGGGCCGAGCGGGACGCCGTTGTGGACGAGGTCCTTGGCAGGGTTCTCGGCCATGCGGACGTCGGTGGCGGCGGCCAGCGCGATGATGCCGCAGAACATGGTGACGGCCAGCAGGCCCATCATCGCGAGGGTGGTCGCGGCGTTCTTCGACTTGGGCTTGCGGAAGGCCGGGACGCCGTTGGAGATGGCCTCGACGCCGGTGAGGGCGGCACAGCCGGAGGAGAAGGCGCGCAGCAGGAGGAAGACCAGGGCGAAGCCGGCCAGGCCCTGGTGTTCGGGCTTGATGACGTAGTCCGCCGTCGGTGCCCGCATGGTGTCGTCCAGGACCAGTCCGCGGAAGGCGCCCCAGACGATCATGGTGAAGACGCCCGCGACGAAGATGTACGTCGGGATCGCGAACAGCGTGCCCGACTCGCGCACACCGCGCAGGTTCATCAGCGTCAGCAGCACGATCACGCCGATCGCGCAGGCCACCTTGTTCTCGACGACGAACGGGATCGCGGAGCCGAGGTTCTCGATGCCGGAGGAGATCGACACCGCGACGGTGAGGACGTAGTCGACGAGCAGCGCGCTCGCGACCGTCAGGCCGGCCTTGGGCCCGAGGTTGGTGTTGGCGACCTCGTAGTCGCCGCCGCCGCTGGGATAGGCGTGCACGTTCTGCCGGTACGAGGCCACCACGGTGAACATCAGCACGACGACCGCGACGGCGATCCAGGGGCTGAAGTGGTACGCCGTCACGCCCGCGATCGACAGGACCAGCAGGACCTCGCCGGGCGCGTACGCCACGGAGGACAACGGGTCGGAGGCGAAGACGGGGAGTGCGATGCGCTTCGGCAGGAGCGTTTCACCCAGCCGGTCACTGCGCAGTGCGCGCCCGATCAGGATCCGTTTGGGCACGTCGGTCAGTTTGGACACAACAGAGGATCGTAAGCGTTCGATTGCGGGCTCGCCCACCCGCCACCCCTCATCGGTGTTCCGTCTGCTCTCCGAGTGAATCCAGGGGCCGCTGCGGCTGCGGATTCCGCAGGTCACCCACTTCCCATGCCTATATGACTAAGCCCTGTCCGTCTCCCGGCCGTTGCCGCCCCCTGGAGGTCCCATGCACTCGACCGCAGAACTGATCGGCGCCGCGGCCACTCTCCTCGCCCTCGGATTCCTGACCGTGGCGAGCATCCGCAGCATCAGCCGCCGCAAGGGCGTCTCCCCGGACGCCCCGGGCGCCCGCTAGGCGGTTCCGTCCGCGGACCGCTCCAGTTCCGCCACCCGCGCCCTCAGCTCCTCCCGCCCGATGCCGCCCGTCCGGGTCGACGGGATCGTGCAGGCGTACGCCCCCGCCACCGTGCCGTGGAGGGCGCAGCGCGGGGCCGGCTCGGCGTTCAGCCAGGCGTGGACGAACGCGGCGGCGAAGGCGTCGCCCGCGCCGTTGGAGTCGACCACCGGCGCCGGCGGCGGGGCGGCGGGTACGTGGGTCAGGTCGCCGTCGGCCAGCAGATACGCCCCGGCCGCCCCGGCGGTGGCCACGACCACCCGGGCCCGGCCCCGCTCGGCGATCCGCCGCATGGTCCGCTCCGGGTCGGTCAGCGCCGTGGTGGACAGGAAGACCAGGTCGGCCTGGTGGGCGAAGGGCTCGTGGTAGGGGTTGGAGCCGTCCCAGTCGTGGAGGTCGGTAGAGATCGTGACGCCTGCGGCGCGCAGGACGGGCAGCGCCCGGGCGCACGGCTGGGTGATGACGACGTGGGCGTGCCGGCTGGCGGCGGCCAGTTCCCGCACCGTGGCCTCGGGCAGCCGGTCCGTGTCCGCGGTGCGTGTGGCGTCGTACAGGGACTGGCGTCTGCCGTCGGGGCCGACGAGGTTGATCGCGCGCTTGGTGCCGAGCGGCTGGGGGACGGCGGTGAGCGCGATGCCGTGGTCGCGGTGCAGGGCGCGGACCAGGTCGCCCTCGGGGTCGTCGCCCAGCATGTCGATGTGGTGGGTGCGCAGCCCCAGCGCGGTGGTCCCGAGGGCGACGAAGTCGCCGCTCTGGCCCGCCCGCGTCACGATTCCCGGCCGGATCATGTGGCTGTCCGCGAACGGCAGGGGCAGCTCGGGCACGTTCACGATCGTGTCCACACCCGCGCCGCCCAGGACGAGAACGTCGATCTCGGTACTCATGGCGTGTTCCTCCCCCGGGGACGCCCCGGCAGGGCCCTCGGCAACCCCCGCGACTTTGCCGATACGTTGGAGTCGGGCAGTCGAACGCGGCACCGGCCCCCGAGGGGCATCATGGCCCGATTCCACCGGCATGATGGTGCATGGCGGCCCGCACCCAGGCCGCGACGTGATGCCTGGCGAGCCGAAAGAGAGACATGAGCAGGACAGTCATGAAGGCCAGAGGGCCTGCAGGAAGCACGGTGTGACGCGATGCATATTGTGATCATGGGTTGCGGAAGGGTGGGGTCCGCCCTGGCCCAGAACCTGGAGCAGCAGGGCCACACGGTCGCCGTGGTCGACCAGGACCCCACCGCCTTCCGCCGCCTGGGGTCGTCCTTCGGCGGTCGCCGGGTGACCGGGGTCGGCTTCGACCAGGACACCCTGCGCGAGGCGGGCATCGAGGAGGCCGGCGCCTTCGCCGCCGTCTCCAGCGGTGACAACTCCAACATCATCGCCGCGCGCGTGGCCCGCGAGATGTTCGGCATCGAGAACGTCGCCGCCCGCATCTACGACCCCCGCCGTGCCGAGGTCTACCAGCGCCTGGGCATCCCGACCGTCGCGACCGTCCGCTGGACGGCCGACCAGATGCTGCGCCGTCTGCTCCCCTCCGGTGCCGAGCCGCTGTGGCGCGACCCCACCGGGGGTGTCCAGCTCGCCGAGGTGCACACCTCCACCGCCTGGGTCGGTCACAAGATCAGCCGGATGCAGGAGGAGACCGGCGTACGCGTGGCGTTCCTGACCCGGCTCGGCGAGGCGGTCCTGCCCACCTCGCAGACGGTGTTGCAGGAGGGCGATCTGGTGCACGTGATGATGCGCACCGACGAGGTCGACACGGTCGAGGCGGCGTTCGCCAAGGGTCCCGAAGAGGAGGGCGGTCACTGATGAGGGTCGCCATTGCCGGAGCCGGCGCGGTCGGCCGCTCGATCGCGGGCGAGTTGCTGGAGAACGGCCACGAGGTCCTGCTGATCGACAAGGCGCCGACCGCCATTTCGGTCGAACGCGTTCCGCAGGCCGAGTGGCTGCTCGCCGACGCCTGTGAGATCACGTCCCTGGACGAGGCGGCGCTCCAGCGCTGCAACGTCGTCATCGCCGCGACCGGCGACGACAAGGTGAACCTGGTCGTCTCGCTCCTCGCGAAGACGGAGTACGGCGTTCCGCGTGTCGTCGCCCGGGTGAACAACCCGAAGAACGAGTGGCTGTTCAACGAGTCCTGGGGCGTGGACGTCGCCGTCTCCACGCCGCGTCTGATGTCGGCCCTGGTCGAGGAGGCGGTGAGCGTCGGCGACCTGGTCCGGCTGCTCCGCTTCAGCCACGGCGACGCCAACCTGGTCGAGCTGACCCTGCCGGAGGAGTCCGCCCTGGCCGGCACGCAGGTCGGCGACGTCGAGTGGCCCGAGGACACGTCCCTGGTCACGATCATCCGCGGCACCCGCGTCCTGACCCCCTCCCGGGAGGACTCCCTGGAGGCCGGCGACGAACTCCTCTTCGTGGCCGCGCAGGCACGTGAGGAGCAGCTGGAGGACCTGCTGTCGGTCCGCCGCACCGACACGGCGCGCTGAGCGGCCGGGCAAACGCCGAGAAGGGGCGTCCTGAGTGCTCAGGACGCCCCTTCTGCGCTTGACGTCGGCTGCCTACTCGGCGGACCGGGCGGCGTTCTGCCGTTCCCTCTCCTCGGCCGCCTTCTCCTCGGCTTCCATCTCCGCGAACACGTCGATCGGCGCGGGCGCCTTCGCGAGGAACACCCACGTCAGGTACACGGCGAGCAGGAACGGCGGGATCTTCAGGGCGACCAGGACCCATCCGAGCTGTGCGGTGTCGGCCCACCAGTACAGCGGGAAGAGGATCGCGCACTTGGCGAGCAGGATCGCGCCCCAGGCGTAACTGGCCTTCGCGTACGCCTTCTTGCGGCCCGGGTTCCGGGTGCGCCAGGAGAGGTTCTCCTTGAAGACCGGGCCGAGGATCAACCCGATCAGCGGGACACCGAACAGGGTGGTGATGATGTACGCCAGCGCCAGGCCCAGCGTGTACAGCATGCCGGGCAGGTAGAAGTCCTTGGCGTTGCCGGTCATCATCGCGAAGACGACACCGAAGGCCACACCGAAGACGCCGCTGAAGGCGTGCTTGACGGTGTCCTTCGTCACCAGCCGGACCACGACCAGCACCAGCGACACGGCCAGTGCCGCGATCGCCGACAGGTGCAGATCCTTGTTGATCGTGTAGATCGTGACGAAGAGCAGGCCGGGCAGCACCGTCTCGATCATGCCCCGCAGGCCGCCGAACGCCTCGAAGAGGGCGGCCTCGGTGACCGCCCGGGCGTCGTCCGCAGATGTCTCTTCGGTCGGCTTGTCGAGCGACGTCACCGGCTACTCCCGTCCGAGGGGTCTCAGTTCGTACTTGGGATTGAACAACACACGGCGGCCCCGGCTCATCGAGATCCGGCCCGATGCGATCAGTTTGCGCCCTGGCTCTATTCCCACGATGGAGCGCCTGCCGAGCCACACCACGTCCAGCGCGGCGGAACCGTCGAACAGCTCGGCCTCCAGGGCCGGGACTCCGGCGCGCGGTCGCAGGGTGACCGTGCGCAAGGTACCAGTTACGGTCACTATCTGCCGGTCCTGGCAGTCGCCGATCCGGATGCAGCCGGTGGTCTCGGTGTCCTCGCGCAGCTCCTCGGACTCCAGGTCCTCCTGCGACGAGGAGAGCCGGTCGAGCATGCGCCGGAACCGCCCCGCCGGCTTGTGCGAACGAGGAACAGCACTCATATCTGAAGCCTACCGGGGCATGCCGACAACCCCGTAACCCCACAGGGCGCGCCCTACTTCTCGAACCGATACCCCATCCCCGGCTCCGTGATGCCGCATCCCCCGGGGGGCGACCCCCGGACCCCCGGCCGCCGACGCACCGCTCACTTCTCGAACCGATACCCCATCCCCGGCTCCGTGATGAAGTGCTTCGGATGTGAGGGATCCGCCTCCAGCTTCCGCCGCAGCTGTGCCATGTACACGCGCAGATAGTTCGTCTCCGTCCCGTACGACGGCCCCCACACCTCCTGGAGTAGCTGCTTCTGCCCGACGAGGCGACCGCCGCCTCGGACGAGGACCTCCAGCAGGTGCCACTCGGTGGGCGTCAGCCGTACGTCCTTCCCGGCGCGGACGACCTTCTTCGCGGCGAGGTCGACGGTGAACTCGTCGGTCTCCACCACCACGTCGTCCTCACCGCCGCCGGCCGGCTCGGCCCGGCGCACGGCGGCCCGGAGCCGGGCCAGCAGCTCGTCCATGCCGAACGGCTTGGTGACGTAGTCGTCGGCGCCGGCATCGAGGGCCTCCACCTTCTCGTCGGAGGAGTGCCGCGCGGAGAGCACCAGGATCGGCACCCGGGTCCAGCCGCGCAGGCCTCTGATCACGTCGACACCGTCCATGTCGGGCAGGCCCAGGTCGAGGACGACCACGTCGGGGTGGCGGGCGGCGGCGAGCTCGAGGGCCGTGGTGCCGTCGTGGGCGGCGTCGACCTCGTACTTGCGTGCCTTGAGGTTGATCACGAGAGCGCGCACGATCTGCGGCTCGTCGTCGACCACCAGCACCCGGGTCATGAGGCCTGCCTTTCTGGTTCCACCGTGGGGAGGGGCGCCGGGCGCGTTCGCGCCGCGCGGAGGGTGAGGACCATGGTGAGCCCGCCGCCGGGCGTGTCCTCGGCGGCGAGCGTGCCGCTCATGGCCTCGGCGAAGCCCCGTGCCACCGCGAGCCCGAGGCCCACTCCGGCGCCGCGCGGGGCGTCGCCGTAGCGCTGGAAGGGCTCGAATATGCGGTCCTTGGCCTCGTCGGGGACGCCCGGCCCCCGGTCGACCACCCGCACCTCGACCCGGTCGGCGAGCGCGCTGGCGGCGACCAGCACGGGCGTGCCGGGAGGGCTGTACTTGACGGCGTTCTCGACCAGGTTGGCCATCGCCCGCTCCAGCAGCCCGGGGTCCACCCGCACCATCGGCAGCGTCTCCGGGACGTCCAGGTCGACGCTGCCCTCGGGCACGCCGCCGAGCGCCATCGGCACCACCTCGTCGAGGTCGATCTCGCGGATCAGCGGGGTGACCGTGCCGGTCTGGAGCCGGGACATGTCGAGGAGGTTCCCGACGAGGTGGTCGAGGCGGTCGGCCCCCTCCTCGATGCCCTCCAGCAGCTCCGCCCGGTCCTCCTCGGACCACTCGACGTCCTCGGAGCGCAGGGAGGACACCGCCGCCTTGATCCCGGCGAGCGGGGTGCGCAGATCATGGCTGACGGCGGCCAGCAGCGCCGTACGGATGCGGTTGCCCTCGGCGAGCGCGCGGGCCCGGTCGGCCTCCTCCTGGAGCCGGCGGCGGTCCAGGACGACGGCGGCCTGGGCGGCGAAGGCGGCCAGCACCCTGCGGTCCTCGGCGGGCAGGACGCGGCCCGTCAGCGCCAGCGCCATGTGGTCACCGACCGGCACGTCCACGTCCGCCTGGTCGGGCCGTTCGACGGGGCGCCCCTGGCCGACGCGGCCGGCGCAGGTCCACGGCGCGACGTCGCTCGTCCTCTCCAGCAGGGCCGCCGACTCCATGCCGAACGTCTCGCGGACCCGCTCCAGCAGGTCCTCCAGGCCGGTCTCGCCCCGCAGCACGTTGCCGGCGAGGAAGGACAGGATCTCGGACTCGGCCCGCAGCCGGGCCGCCTGGTGGGTGCGGCGGGCGGCCAGGTCCACCACCGAGGCCACCGCCGCGCCGACGGCCACGAAGATCACGATGGCGACGATGTTCTTCGGGTCGGCGATGGTCCACCGGTGCAGGGGCGGTGTGTAGAAGTAGTTCAGCAGCAGCGACCCCACCGCCGCCGAGGCCAGTGCCGGGAACAGCCCGCCGAGCAGGGCCGCCGCCACCGTCAGCGCCAGAAAGAGCAGCATGTCGTTGGCGAGGCCGAGGTCGACGGCGCTGAGCAGCGCCGCGAGGGCCGGCGGGCCGGCGACACCGACCAGCCAGCCCCACACCCGCCGGGACCGTCCGAGGCGCGCGTCCCGGGCGACCGGCAGCCCGCGGCCCTTGGCGACCTCGTCGTGGGTGACGATGTGCACGTCGAGGTCGGGCCCGGACTCCCGGGCGACCGTCGCCCCGACACCGGGTCCGAAGACGTACTGCCAGGCCTTGCGGCGCGAGGAACCGAGCACGATCTGGGTGGCGTTCACCCCACGGGCGAAGTCGAGCAGGGCGGCCGGTATGTCGTCGCCGACGACGTGGTGGAAGGTGCCGCCGAGATCCTCGACCAGGGTCCGCTGCACGGCCAGTTCCTTGGGCGAGGCCGAGGTCAGTCCGTCGCTGCGGGATATGTAGACGGCCAGCACCTCGCCGCCGGCGCCCTTCTCGGCCAGCCGCGCGCCCCGGCGGATCAGCGTCCGGCCCTCGGGACCGCCGGTCAGCCCGACCACGATCCGCTCCCGTGAGCCCCAGATCGCCGACACCCGGTGTTCGCTGCGGTACTGGGTGAGGTAGGCGTCGACCCGGTCGGCCACCCACAGCAGCGCCAGCTCGCGCAGGGCGGTCAGGTTGCCGGGCCGGAAGTAGTTCGACAGGGCCGCGTCGACCTTGTCGGGCTGGTAGATGTTGCCGTGCGCCATCCGCCGACGCAGCGCCTCCGGCGACATGTCGACCAGCTCGATCTGGTCGGCTCGTCGTACCACCTCGTCGGGGACGGTCTCCTGCTGCCGCACTCCGGTGATCGACTCGACGACGTCGCCCAGCGACTCCAGGTGCTGGATGTTGACGGTCGAGATCACGTCGACGCCGGCCGCCAGCAGCTCCTCCACGTCCTGCCAGCGCTTGGCGTTGCGGGATCCTGGGATGTTCGTGTGGGCGAGTTCGTCGACCAGGGCGACGTGCGGGCGGCGGGCGAGGACGGCGTCGAGGTCCATCTCCGGGAAGACGCCGCCGCGGTACTCCAGCCGTTTGCGCGGCACCTGCTCCAGGCCGTGCAGCATCACTTCGGTGCGCGGCCTGTCGTGGTGTTCGACGAAGCCCACCACGCAGTCCGTGCCCCGTTCGACGCGGCGGTGCGCCTCGGAGAGCATCGCGTACGTCTTGCCGACGCCCGGTGCCGCACCGAGGTAGATCCGAAGCTTGCCGCGTCCCATGGCCTCATTGTCTTCCGGTCTGACGTCTGCGCAGCGTCGACCTTACGACCGGCGACTACGGCAAACGGGTGCCGGGCGCGGCAGCGGGACCGTCTTTGACGGAACCCTGACGTGCCCGGCCGCTCAGACCCTCACGCGGGGTTGTCGCCGTGGGTGAGGGTCTCCCAGGCGACGAAGAGGTTGTTGCTGCCGGCGGGGCGGCCCCGCAGGGTCAGTGTCCCGGTGTTGGTCATGGCGTGTCCGAGACGGTTGGCCAGGGCGTTGTGGCCCACCTCGGAGACCGGTCCGAGACCGAGCTCGAGGGAGCCGCCGCAGAGCCAGGCGGGGACGGCAGCGCCGAGCTGGTACTTGGCGTGGAAGCCGAGCCCGTGCCGCAGTCGCTCGCCCACGTCGGTGCCGTAGAGGTCCTGTCCCTGGATGCGGCTGGTCTCGGCCACGTGGGAGATGGCCGAGAGGCCGTAGCCGGTGTGGGTGAAGTCCCGGCAGGTCTCCTGACTGATCCCGTTGACGAAGGTCGACTGCCCCTGCCAGTACTTGATGATCTTGTCTCTGGTGTCGAGGTTCTGGCTCGGCACGGTCTTCGGCAGGTCGCCGTCGGAGTCGAGGTAGACGTAGGCGGCCGTCCGGGTGCGGAACCTCGCCATGGCCTTGTCGTAGGACGCCTTGTCCTCCAGGAAGACGGAGATGCCGACGGCGGCCTCCGTCATCGACAGCTCCCAGTTTCCGTTGGAGTGGGAGCCGTTGATGATCTCGGGCAGGTAGACGGTGCGGAGCATGGTGGCGAAGCGGCCCGAGCCCGCCCAGTTCCCGCTGTAGGTGTACTTGATGATCTCGGCGGCCTTGGGCCAGGAGGAGCCCGCCCAGCCGGTCTGGAGGGGCGCGTTGCTGCCGGTGTGGTCCTTGATCACGGCCGACCAGGCGTCCATCAGCTCGATGGCCTTGCGCGCGTGCCGTTCGTCGCGGGTCACGTACCAGGCGAAGGCCTGGGTGTAGGCGGCGATCGCGTCCTCGCGTTCGTCGGTGCAGCCGTGGTTGGGGTTGGAGTACGGACCGCACTCGACGACGGCCCGGGGCTCGGGCGTGCGGTCCGGGTCGGCGTACTTGCTCGCCATCATCTGGTCGAAGGCGCCCTTCCAGGGCTGGGCACCGGCGTTGATCTTGGAGCGGGCGAAGTCCAGTTGCCCCTGGGAGACGGTGACACCGGGGTGGACGAAAGTGTGGGGAGCGGCGTCGGCGGGCCAGGCGAGGACGCCGGCGACGAGGGCGGCCGCGGCCGCGAGCAGTGCGGTTCTGCGCATACGTGGGGGCCTTCCGTTCTCTTATATGAACAGGAAGCGCCTTTATGAACAGACGCGTTGGACGGAGAAGCTAGGTACGGACCAATGCGCCGTCAAGGTTCCGCGCGCGAGAAAGGGCCGCGCCCCCGGCGGGGTGCGGCCCTGGTGTGTCTCTGTGGTTCAGCGGACCTCGGTGATCTCCGGTCCGCGCTGGAGCTGGCCCATTCCGCCGGCGAACCGGGAGCCCTCCTCCTGCTGGACGCCCTCGGGCACCATCTGGGCGTCGTTGGGCAGCTTCAGGACGATCGGGTCGCGGGGCGCCATCGGGCCCTCGCCGCGGACCACGACCGTGTCCCGGAAGATCTGCTCGAGCAGCCCGGCGGCCTGCGGCTGCACCGCACCCTGACCCGAGATGACTCCGCGCAGGAACCAGCGGGGGCCGTCCACGCCGACGAACCGCACGACCTGGAAGCCGCCGGTGCCGTCCGGCAGCTGCACCGGCACCTGGGCGCGCAGCTCCCAGCCCAGCGGCCCCTCGACCTCGTCGACGATGCCACCCTGCTGGGTGATGCCGGTGCCGATCTCCTCGCGCACCTCGCCCCAGATGCCCTCACGCTTGGGCGCGGCGAAACCCTGGAGCTGGATCGCGCTGTCCCGCAGCACGACCGTGGCCGCCACGATCGCGTCGCCCGCCACCTCGACGCGCAGCTCCATGCCGTCGACGCCCGGTACGAACAGACCGCCCAGGTCGACCCGGCCCTCGGCCGGGTCATGGACCTCGGAGCTGTCCCAAGGTCCGTCGGGCCGCGGCGCCGGCTCGAGCCTCAGGCGCTCGCCCTCGCCGCCCGCCTCACTGTCGACCCCGTCGACGACCTGCTCGGCCTCGCCGGCCGCGTCCTCGGCGGCATCCCTCTTCTTGCGACGTCCGAACACGTCACTGTCCTTCCCGGTCGGATACGACCGAAGCGTATCGATTCCCACCCGTCTGACCGCCCAGGGCGGCCTGACCGCTTGTGCCGCTCGTCCCGTCCACCACGGCGTGGCCTCCGGTGGACCCGAAGCCCCCCTCGGCCCGCGCGGAGTCGGGAAGCTCCGCCACCTCCTGGAAGCGGACCCTCTCGACCTGCTGGACTACCAGTTGGGCAATCCGGTCGAAGCGCTCGAACCGCACGTCCTCGCGCGGGTCGAGATTCACCACGATCACCTTGATCTCCCCACGGTACCCGGCATCAACCGTCCCCGGGGCATTCACCAGGGCGACGCCGCAGCGAGCGGCAAGACCGGATCGCGGGTGCACGAAGGCCGCGTACCCCTCCGGCAGCGCCACAGACACTCCCGTGGGCAGTACGGCCCGCTCGCCCGGCGCCAGTTGACACGCCTCGGTGGTGCGCAGATCGGCTCCCGCGTCACCGGGGTGCGCGTACGAGGGAAGCGGGACGTCGGGGTCGACGCGCCGGATCAGCACGTCCACCGGCTGACGGCTCACGGGGCTGGTGGGAGTCATGGGGTCTTCCAGGCTCACGGGGCTCGTGGGGGGCATGGAGGGCAACGGGGCTGAGAGGGTTGAGGGAGCCGCAGGGGCGGAGGGGACCGAGGAGGCCGAGGCGACCGAGGGGCACAGCGGGCTCACGGCACCTTCAGGACCAGAGGGGCTCGCCGGGCCGATCGGGCCCACAGGGCTCAAGAGGCTTCCCGGGCTCGACGGGTTGCCCGGGCTCTCGGCGCTTTCAAGGCCAGAGGGGCTTGCAACGCTGAACGGCCTCTCCTGGCTCAAGGGGTTCCCCGGGCTCGACTGGTTGCCCGGGCTCGTGAGGCCACCGGGGCCCAAGAGGCCTCCCTGGCTCACGGATTCACCTCGAAGGCACGGGCGCGCCTGGCCTGGTCCGGGTCGTTCATGGCGGCCTGGATCTCCTCCCGGCGGCCGTGGTCCACGAAGTGGTCGACCTTCACCTCGACGAAGAGCGCGTCGGCGCGGATCGCGACGGGGCCGTCCGGGCCGCCGACGCGTCCGGTGGCGGTCGAGAAGATCTTCCGTCCGGCCACCGCCGTCACCTCGGCCTCCAGGTACAGCGTGGTGCCGACGGGCACGGGCCGTACGAAGTCGGTCTCGAGCCGTCCGGTCACGGCGATCGTGCGCAGCAGCCAGTTCAGCGAGCCGAGGGTCTCGTCCAGGGCGGTGGCGAGCACACCGCCGTGCGCGAGGCCCGGAGCGCCCTGGTGGGCGGGCCGCACGATGAACTCGGCGGTGAGCGACACACCCTCGCCCGCCCGTGCCTCCAGATGCAGCCCGTGCGGCTGGTCGCCGCCACAGCCGAAGCACTGGCCGTAGTGCGCACCGAGGAGCTCACCGGGCGCGGGAGCGTCCGGATGTCGCACCGGTTGCACGGCGTCGGCCGGCGGCTGAAGAGCTGCGGAAGTACGACTCACAGCCGGAGACCTTACCCGCGCGCCGGCCCGTTCCGGACACCGTGTCAAGCTTGGCTCCATGCAGCTCTCCGCCGCCCCGTACGAAGAACGCCTCACCGCTCCGCGGTCCTGGTGGCTGATCTCGTTCCTCGTCGGGGTCTCCATGGCCCTGATCCTGCTCCCGTTCGGCACGCTGCCGATGCTCGGCGGGCTGGCCGGCGGTACCGCGGTCGCGGCCGTCGCGGCGAGTTCGTACGGCTCGATCCGCATCCGCGTGGTCGGTGATTCCCTGATCGCGGGCGAGGCGAAGATCCCGGTATCGGCACTGGGCGAGTCGGAGGTGCTGGACGCCGAGGAGGCCCGCGCCTGGCGCACCCACAAGGCCGACCACCGCGCCTTCCTCCTGCTGCGCGCCTACATCCCCACGGCTCTGCGCGTGGAGGTCACGGACCCGGAGGACCCGACTCCGTACCTGTACCTCTCCACGCGCGAGCCGGAGCGTCTGGCGGAGGCGCTGAGGGCGGCGAAGGCCGCGTAGCACATGCGCGCGGGGCGTCACCCGGCCACCGGCCCGGGCGTGACCCCTGCGTGGGCTCCTGCGCCTCCGCGTGGGCCCGGCTGAGCGGTCTCAGCGGCCGCGGTCGCGTCCGTCGTGCTCGCCGTCGCGCTTGTCGTACCCGCCGTCGCGCCTGTCGCGGTCGTGGCGGCCCAGGGGGTCGTGCGTGATCTCGCCCATCTTGAGCGCGTCCGCCGGGCGTTCCAGGGCGGGAAGGGCCTCGAGGGCCTCCCAGGGCACCTGGATCCTGCGCAGGTCCTCGCGGATCCGGACGGCGAGCTTTCTGGTCTCGCTGCGGTTCATGGCCGCGCCGACGGCTGCGCCCACCAGGAACGGGATCAGGTTCGGCATGTTGCGGACCATCCGCTTCATGATCCGCTGGCGCAGTTCGCGCTTCATACGGCTGTTCAGCGCCGTGCTCACGGTCGACGGCTTGGTCGCGTCGATCCCGCGCTCTCCCGACCAGGAGTCGAGGTACGCGGTGCTGCGCTGCTTGAGGTTGCCGGGCGGCCGGAGGCCGTAGACCTCGTGGAGTTCGGCGATCAGCTTGAGCTCGATCGCGGCGACGCCGGTGACCTCGGCGGCGAGTTCCGTCGGCATCGCGGGCGGCACGGGGAGCATCGCCGCCGCGCCCACACCGGCTCCGACCGTCGCCGTCGCCGCCGCGGCGCCCGCGACGAGTTTGTCCGCGAGCTCTTCCGGCCCCAGGCCCGGGAACTGCCTGCGGAGGGTCGCCAGGTCCCGTACGGGGACCCGCGGGGCCAGTTCGATGATCCGGTCAGCCAGGTACGAGAGCGTGGCCCGAGCCCGTACCGAACTCTTGCGGGCGCCTTCTCTGGCCCGTTGCCGGAACGTCCCCGCCGTCCGCCTCGCGACGGGTGCGGGGACGTCCACGGACGCCGGGAGGTCAGCCCGGTCCGCTGCCGGTTCGAGCGAGGCCGCCCCCGTACCGGTGGAGCCTCGCTCGTTGTCACGCGCGCCGTGCCACGGGCCGTCTGCCGGCCCTTCGTCCGCTTTCCGCTTGGAGAAGCGGCGCTTCCAGGGAGGGGTCGAGCCAGTCACGGCCGACCCGCCCTCAGTCGCAGTCGCGGCAGATCGGCTGACCGTTCTTCTCCCGGGCCAGCTGGCTGCGGTGGTGCACCAGGAAGCAGCTCATGCAGGTGAACTCGTCCTGCTGCTTCGGGAGCACCCGGACGGCGAGCTCCTCGTTCGAGAGATCGGCGCCGGGCAGCTCGAGGCCTTCTGCGGCCTCGAACTCGTCGACGTCCACTGCGGAGGCCGACTTGTCGTTCCTGCGGGCCTTCAGCTCTTCGAGGCTGTCCGAGTCGACGTCGTCGTCGGTCTTGCGTGGAGTGTCGTAATCGGTTGCCATTGTCGCTCTCCCCCTCTGGGTGTCTGCGGTGTCTCCAGCGCACGTAACGCGTGAGAGGCCGGACTTGTGCCCGACCTGAGGCGGAGATTTTGCCTCACATCAAGGTCTGTTACTCAATCGACACCCAACCGGACCCCTCACGAGTGATCGGCTTGGATGGCGATGGGGACCGTACACGGTCCGAATGTCGCACACCAAAGGCGTCTCACCGTGTACTTCCCGTGATCAAGACCCCTGAAAACCGGGATTTTCCCGGCTTTCCGGCAGGGGGCATGATCACGGAGAGTAGATGGCCGGAAAGGCGTCTCTGTGATCGATCACACACGGCGCGCACGCGGAGAGGTCTCAGAAATTCCGCGCAAAGCGAACATCCCCGTGTGCCGCCGAGTTGATCGGCGCCATGATCTCAGATGGGCAGCGTGACCCGCATGACGAGTCCACCTCCCTCTCGCGGCTGGGCGTAGATGTGCCCGCCGTGCGCCCGGGCCACGGACCGGACGATGGACAGGCCCAGCCCGACGCCCTTGTCACTTCCCGTTCGCTCCGTACGCAGCCGCCGGAACGGCTCGAAGAGGTTGTCGATCTCGTACGCCGGGACGACCGGGCCCGTGTTCGAGACGACCAGGATCGCCTGGCCGTGCTGGACCTCGGTGGTGACCTCCACCCAGCCCTCTTCCGCCACGTTGTAGCGCACGGCGTTCTGCACGAGGTTGAGCGCGATGCGCTCCAGCAGCACGCCGTTGCCCTGGACGACGGCGGGCTTCTGCTCGCCGCGGATCCGGACGCCCTTGGCCTCGGCCTCGCCGTGCACCTGGTCGATGGCCTGTGAGGCGACCTCGGCGAGGTCCACCGGGCCCCGCTCGACGACCTGGTTGTCGCTGCGGGCCAGCAGCAGCAGGCCCTCGACGAGCTGCTCGCTGCGCTCGTTGGTGGCCAGCAGCGTCTTGCCGAGCTGCTGGAGCTCCACGGGCGCGTTCGGGTCGGACAGGTGCACTTCGAGGAGCGTGCGGTTGATCGCCAGCGGCGTTCTCAGCTCGTGCGAGGCGTTGCCGACGAAGCGCTGCTGGGCGGTGAAGGCGCGTTGGAGCCGCTCCAGCATGTCGTCGAAGGTGTCCGCCAGCTCCTTCAGCTCGTCGTCCGGGCCGTCCAGCTCGATCCGGCGGGACAGGTCGGAGCCCGCCACCGTGCGTGCGGTGCGGGTGATCCGGCCCAGCGGGGACAGCACGCGGCCGGCCATGGCATAGCCGAAGGCGAAGGCGATGACCGCGAGGCCCAGCAGGGCCAGGAGCGAGCGGCTGAGCAGACTGTCCAGGGCGTGCTGGCGCTGATCGTTGACGCACTGGTTCATCGCGTTGTTGAACTCGCTGGGCGAGGCCTGGTCGGGCAGGTTGCAGATGTCGCTGGTGACCTTGCCCTCGACGATCTTGAACGGCAGCTCGCTGCCCACGTTCAGCGCCTGCGCGGCCAGGAGGTAGATGATCGACAGCAGCAGGATGCCGGCGATCAGGAACATGCCGCCGTAGAGCAGCGTGAGCCGTATGCGGATGGTCGGGCGCAACCACGGGACGGGCGGCACGGGCCGCCTGGGGTCCCAGGTGGGCTTGGGGGGCGCCTGCGGGGGCGCGGGAGTCGCTGCCATGGGATCAGATCCGGTAGCCGGAGCCGGGGACGGTGACGATCACGGGCGGCTCGCCGAGCTTTCGGCGCAGGGTCATGACCGTCACGCGCACGACGTTGGTGAACGGGTCGGTGTTCTCGTCCCAGGCCTTCTCCAGCAGCTGCTCCGCGGAGACGACGGCACCCTCGCTGCGCATCAGCACTTCCAGGACGGCGAACTCCTTGGGGGCGAGCTGGACCTCCTTGCCGTCGCGGAAGACCTCGCGGCGGTTGGGGTCGAGCTTGATCCCGGCGCGCTCCAGGACGGGCGGCAAGGGCACACTGGTGCGCCGGCCCAGGGCGCGCACCCGGGCGATGAGCTCGCTGAAGGCGAACGGCTTGGGCAGGTAGTCGTCGGCGCCGATCTCCAGGCCCTCGACCCGGTCGCTGACGTCGCCGGACGCCGTGAGCATCAGCACGCGCGTGGGCATGCCCAGCTCGACGATCTTGCGGCAGACGTCGTCGCCGTGCACGAGCGGGAGGTCGCGGTCGAGGACGACCACGTCGTAGTCGTTGACGCCGATGCGCTCCAGGGCGGCCGCGCCGTCGTACACGACGTCGACGGCCATGGCCTCCCGGCGCAGTCCGGTGGCCACCGCATCGGCGAGCAGTTGCTCGTCCTCGACGACGAGTACGCGCACGTCACTGGTCCTTCCTGAGGTCCGCCCGCATGACCCTTCACGGGTGCATGCGGGCAGGGGTCTTCCGTGGTGTGTTGCTCTCCATCCTGCCCTTTTCGGCCATAAGTCGGAGGTAAGGCAGGTGGGCGGACCGGACCCGAGGGGGAATACGAGATTTTCTCCTCCGGTTAGGTTTCCACGGAAGGGAGCTTGGGGAGGACGGCTTTACATCCCACGATCACACTCTGCTGGTACCGCACCACCATGCGGTGCGCATCAATCCGCTTTTCCGCAGGGCGGGCGTGGGTGTCCGGCACCGCCGCCGCCCAGCCGAGCGGCGCTGGGCATCCACCGGAGACGTGATCGTCCCTTCCGAACGGCACACCCCCGTGCCATCGACCCACGACCCAGGACGAGGGGGCGCAGCATGGACGCATTCACCGCAGGACTTCTGCAGCGCATAAGGACGACCGAGTCCGATCTGTCCCGGGCTCGCGACGAGGGCGACGACTTCCTCGTCGAGGTGGAGCAGGGCGAGCTCGACGACCTGCGCCGTCTCGCCGCCGAGCACGGTGTGGAGGTCGGCGCGACGAGCGTCTGACGAGGCTGTACGGAGCGGGCCCCGGCGAATCCAGCGCCGGACCCGGGGCGAGCGGCGTGGTGAGCTGAAGCAGTTCCTGACCGTGCCGACGGGCGCGGAGACCTGCGGTCCGATCATCCAGGAGCGGCGTG
>NZ_JBEXQJ010000031.1:0-113385 GCF_040612515.1 Streptomyces sp. NPDC006372
CAGGCCGCCTACGACGTGCACCGCAACCTCCACCAGGGCAAGGTCGGCGTGCTCTGCCTCGCCCCCGAGGAGGGCCTGGGCGTGCGCGACCACGAGAAGCGCGCCAAGCACATCGACGCCATCAACCGCTTCCGGCCGTGAGCATCCGGGACGGAAACCGATGACAACCAGAGGAATGGACATGCAGGACACAGTGGAACCCGGCCGCGCCGTCGCGATCGTGGGACTCGGCACGGTCGGCGAAGCGTTGTTGAGCATGGTGGCCGCCACCGGGCGCCCGGTGATCGGCGTGGACCACGACCCCGATGTCATCGCCAGGGTCGAACGACGCCTCAAGGGCAAAGACCTCGACGCGACCGGAGAGCCCGCCTCCTGCACACTCACCACCGACATCACCGCGCTGGCCCACGTCGGTGTCGTGGTGGAGGCGGTGACCGACGATCTGACCGCCAAGCGCGACGTACTGCGACGGCTGCGTGAGGTCTGCCCGTCCGACACGGCATTCGTCACCACGGCCTCCTCCTCAATGCCTCTCTTCCCTCTCGCCACCGCATCGGGGTGTCCCGACCGAATCGCCGGCCTGCGGCTGCTGCGCCCGCCGGCGATCGGCAGGCGCGCCGAAGTCGTACGCACCTCACTGACCTCCGGCGAGGCTGCCGACGTGGCGGAACGCCTCGTGACGGCCATCGGCCTCGAGAACGTCGTTCTCGGGCAACGTGCGAGCGATTTTGCCGCTCGGCTCGTCCACCCGTACCTCAACCGCGCAGCCGCCATGGTCGCGGACGGTTTCGCTTCCCCCCGCGACATCGATACCGCGATGCGGCTCGGTTGCGGACTGCCGTCCGGTCCGCTGGAGCTGATCGACGAGCTGGGCGTGGACGAGGTCCACGGCTACCTGCAGTCGCAATGGGATCGCACCGGTGACGACGTCTTCCGCCCGGTGCCGCTCCTGACCTCGATGCTTCGAAGGGGCACCCTGGGACGGAAGACCGGCCAGGGCTTCCACGCTTACGACGAGCAAGGTCGGCCGGGCGAGCAGACCCCCGCCGAGCGGGGCCGTCTGGATTCCCCGGCACCTGGCGGGCGCATCCGTCACGCCGGCGTGTACGGCTCCGGCACGATGGCACGCGGTATCGCGGAGGTGTGCGCCACGTCCGGGCTCCGCGTCACGCTGGTGGCTCGTAGCACGGACAAGGCCCGGAGCGCCGCGGCGGCCATCGAGGCATCGCTGGTCAAGGCGGTGCGTCGGGGCAGGATCACCCCGACCGGGAAGGAGGAGGCGGTCGCCGCGCTCACCGCCGTCGACAACGTGTCGGCGCTCGCCGACTGCGACCTGGTCATCGAGGCCGTCGCGGAGGACCTCGCCGTCAAGCGCGGCGTTTTCGCACAGCTCGGGGCGGTTCGCCGGCCCGGTGCGATCCTGGCCACCACCACCTCCAGCCTGTCCGTCGCGGCCTGTACCGCTCCGGCCGGCTGCCCCGGAGAGACACTCGGCCTGCACTTCTTCAACCCAGCGCCGGTGATGAAGCTGGTGGAGCTGGTACGGACGCCGGACACGGCAGACGACGTCATGGATGCGGGCCGCGAGTTCTGTGCCGACCTCGGCAAGGTCTCGGTGGCCTGCCCCGACCGAGCCGGCTTCATCGTCAACCGCCTGCTCTTCCCCTATCTCACGGACGCGGTGCGGTTGCTGGATGACGCCGCTGTCGATGTCGGGGCGCTCGACACCGCGGTGGAACGGGGTTTCGGGTACCCGATGGGACCGTTCGCTCTGCTCGACGCCATCGGCCTGGACGTATCCCTGGCGATCCTGGAACGTCTGCACTCCGAGTTCCCCGAGGCCGGCTGCGAACCCCCGGCCGTTCTCCGGGAGCTGGTGGGCGAGGGCTATCTCGGACGCAAGTCGGGCCGGGGACTGCGCAGGGCGTGAGGCTCCGGCTCAACTCCTGCAAAACTCCCCTGAGTTCAGAGCCACGGGGAGCGCTGCACGGCCCCGCACCCCCAGCTTCCGGTAGATGCGGGTCAGATGCTGCTCCACGGTGCTGGGGGTGACCCCGAGCTGCTCGGAGATCTCCCGATTGGTGAGACCCTCCCGCGCGAGCTGGGCCACCCGGTGTTCGGCCCTGCTCAGTGTGTGGAGCTCTTCCGTCACCGCCGACGGCCTCACGTCGGACCGCCCGTCGGAGCCGGTGCCGCGCAACCGGTCGTACACCACCTGCGCCTGCTTGCGCAGCCACGGGCTGCCCGTGTCCGGCTGTGCCAACTCCTCCTCCAAGAGGCGCGTCGCCTCGTCCCTGTCACCGAGCTCGGCGAGCGCTTCGGCGGCGTAGACCCGCCAAGCCGTGAACACGGACACCTTGAGTTTCCATGCGGCCATCAGGTCCCGACACGCGTAGAAGTCGCCGAGCGCCGCTTTGTGACGCCCCGCAGCCAGGTGGAGGCGACCGCGGGCCTGCAAGTAGTGCAGTCCGGGCAGGGACTGGAACATCAACTGGGGTACCGGTGCACGGAAGCACTCGGTCGCCGCCTCCAGGTCTCCGAGACCGACGCAGGCGAGAACCTTGGCGGAGAGCGGCAGACCTATGGCCACCCCCCAAGCCGGTGGAGGCAGCAGCGCCAGGGCCTGCTCCGCGCGGCTCAGCGCCGTCGTGAAATTGCCCAGCCAGCTCTCCAGGATGGCGCTGGCGGCCAGCAGGATCGCCTGACAGGTGGTCGTGCGCCCCGAGCAGCCCACGACCAGCCGGTCACACCAGTCCGCGGCTCGTTCGAGGCGCGCGGCGCGGATCAGCGAGATCAACGCGGCCATCGTGGGTGCCAGGAGTGGTTCATGCGGCACCTGCGACTGCAGGAGCTGCTCGGCGGCTCCACACGCGTAGTCGGTGGGTCCCTCGGTCAGCAACGACGCGAGCACCAGCGCTCCGTCCATCTGCGGATCGACCGACACGATGCACTGGCCCGGATCGTGCGGGGGCTCCAGGGGGCTGTGCCGGTATCGCCCGCCGTGGCCGGGAAAGAAGTACGCGAGCCAGACCCGCAATGCGTCCAGGCGGGCCCGAGCGTCGTGGGGCAGCTCCTCCCGCACGGCATCGAGGTCGGTGAGAAGGGCGCTGACCTCCTGCGTCCGCCCCGACCACAACAGATACATGCCCAGCAGCAGACTGTGATCCCGGGTCAGCCGACCGGACCGGTGCTCGTCGAGCAGATCGGTCAGGTGCCAGCGCACCGCCCCCGGGTCCACTTCCCACTCCGCCTGCGCCAGTTCGGCCCGGACCAGCGCGCGCGTCGATCCGTCGGCGGACGCGTCGTACGCGGCTCTGAGGAAGGCGATGGCCTGTTCGGCGTCGTGCTCATGCAGTGCCTGCGCGGCAGCTTCCCGCAGGGCGATGACCGCCCAGGGCTCCCGGGCGGGCCGCGCCTGAACCAAGTGGCGTGCCACTAAGCCCAGTTCGGCATTGCTCTCGCGCAGTGCCAGCGCGGCGCACAGCTGCAGCCGTGTGCGTTCGTCGCCCGGGATGCCGTCCAGCACCACGTCACGAGCTGCCTCCAGGTGGTAGGAGAGCCCGTCGGTCAGGCCGGCCGCCTCCAGGGCATTGCGCGAACGGGCGGCCTCACCGGCGGACATGCCCAGGTGGTGCAGCAGGCGCTCCACTCGTTCCGCGGTAGCGGACTCCCCGAGGACAGCGAGGGCCCGCGCGGTCCGCAGCCCGTCCTCGGTCATCAGACCGTGGATGTACTGAACGGCGAACCGGACCGCGTCGCCCCCCGGTGGAGGAGGGACCGCGCCCTGGCCCGCTTCGCCCGGTGCACCGGAACTCGGCCAGTCCTTCAGAAGCGCGTGCAGCAGAAGAGGGCTCCCCCCGGACGCCCGCCGCCACAGCGACACGGTCCGGTCGCTGACGCCGCTTCCCATGTGCTCGGCGAGTACTCCCCTGACACACGCAGCGCACAGCGAGGCGAGGCGCAGCAGCGAGCAGCTGGGATTGCGCATGTACTCAGCGGTCAGTTCCGGACTCTGCTGGGGGAGACCGGAACTCCCGGTGAGCAGGATGAGGGCGCGCAGTGGGGCCACACGGTGGATGACGTAGAGCAGGTATCGCAGGGACTCGCTGTCGATGTCGTGGACGTCATCAACGGTGACGATCAGAGGGGTGCGCTCGGCGACCTCGCAGACGGCGTCGTGCACCACGGCGGCCACCTTGGCCGGTGACTCGCAGGCGGACTCGATCTCATCCATGGAATAGCCCAGGCAGGACAGGAGCTGGGCGACGACGCCCAGCGGGAACGAGCGCTCCGCCGCCGATGCCGTGGCGCTCAGCACAGTCGCGCCGGCCCGCTCGGCCTGCCCCTTGACGTAGTCGACCATCCGGGTCTTCCCGACCCCAGGGGGACCGAGGACCAGAGCGGCTTGCCCCCTACCGTCACGGGCCTCTCTAAAAAGTCTGTCAAGAAGTTGTTGTGCTCGGCATCGTTCTGCCAACTCCATGACGGACATCGCTCCTTCCAGGGCGCCTGGCTTCGGCCGCCACATGTACTGCCCAGGCAATCAAAGCATGCCTGGCGACACCCCCCTAACCCGATGACCCTCGCGCTGCCGAAGCCGCCCCCCAGCGGCGCCGGACGGTACTGGGACCGAACCGGTCGCACCCTCTTTGCGGCGATGATTAGGGGGGTGGCGCACCCCCCTAATCATCAACCCCCAATGAACTGGGGCTTGTTGCAACACATCTGAGCATTGGCTAGCGTGCAAAGCCCTGCGGGGCCCTCGACGCTTTTTCAGCCGCTCTTCCCATTCCCGGATGGGAGCTGCATGAGAAATGCCAAGACCTACAACGGATTTCTAGGCCCGGAACCCGACTGGCAGCAGTGAAGGGAAGATGGAAACAGTGGACGTATGGGTTACCGGTCTGGGCGCGACGACGCCGCTCGGCGGAGATATGCCGAGCACGTGGGCCGCAATGCGAGACGGCGCCAACGGAATCGGCCGTCTGGAGGACGAATGGGCCCGCGAGCTGCCCGTCCGGATCGCCGGGCGCCTGGCGGTGAGCCCCGCCGACTCCCTGGCGCGGACCGAAGCCCGTCGGCTCGACCGTGCGGAGCAGATCGCCCTCGTGGCGTCCCGGGAGGCCTGGCAGGACGCCGGCTCCCCGGAACCTCCCCCTGAGCGCCTCGCGGTGGTGATGGGCACCGGCATCGGTGGCGTCACGTCCCTGCTGGACCAGAACCACACGCTCGAGGCCAAGGGGCCGCGGCGGGTCTCACCCCACACCGTGCCCATGCTGATGGCCAACGGCCCCGCTGCGTGGGTCAGCATGGACCTGGGCGCACAAGCAGGCGCGCACACTCCTGTCAGTGCTTGCGCGTCGGGGGCCGAGGCGATCGCTCTCGGCCTGGACCTCATCCGGGCCGGCCGGGCCGATGTCGTCGTGGCCGGCGGCGTGGAAGCCAGCGTGTTGCCCCTGCCGCTCACCGGCTTCGCGCAGATGATGGCGCTGTCCACGTCCAACGATGATCCGGCGCACGCCAGCCGGCCCTTCGACGCCCAGCGCAATGGCTTCGTCCTGGCCGAGGGGGGCGCGGTCGTCGTGCTGGAGCGAGCGGACCACGCGCGAGCCCGCGCCGCTCGCGCCCATGCGACGGTTCTGGGGGCGGGCACCAGTTCGAGTGCGGCCCACATCACCGCCTCGGACGTGGCAGGACAGGTACGCGCCATGACCCTGTCGCTGCGCGACGCGCGGATCACCGGTGAGGACGTGGGGCACGTCCATGCCCACGCGACGTCGACGCCTCAGGGCGACGTGTGTGAATCCGATGCCATCGCCCAGGCCGTCGGTACGCATGCCGTGGTCACCGCGACGAAATCCATGACCGGCCACATGCTGGGGGCGTCCGGAACCATGGGCGCGGCCGCGGCGGTCCTGGCGCTGCGCGACGGCGTCGTGCCCCCGACCCGCAACCTGCGGGACATGGATCCGCGCATCGATCTGGATGTGGTGATGGACGAGCCACGCCCGGGACGGTTCCACACCGCATTGGCCAACTCCTTCGGCTTCGGCGGGCACAACGTCTCGCTCGTCTTCGGCCGTGCCTGACGTCTGCATGAGCTCTCAACTGCCGTCTTGCCAAAGCGAGTTGGGTCAGTGCCCGCGGCGCCACCGTCACCGAGCGGCACTGCTTGACTCTCTCTTCGAAAGAAGTCCATGACATCCGAGATACATGAGAACAGGTGCCCCATCCATCTCGATGTGGATTTCTACAGGGATCCACATTCGATATACCGGGCGATAAAGCAACGCGGAAACAAGCCCACTGAAGTCGTACTCGAAACGGGTATGGCCTACCTGCCGCCGAACTTGCGTGCCTGGATGGTGACTTCCTACGAGGATGTCGAATTCGTGCTGCGCGATCCCCGGTTCCGCAAGAGCATAGACGAAGCAATGCCGCTGTTCGCGGCGAGCGCGCAGGGCAGCGGACAGCGGCATGACCGGAGCTCGCTGCTCTACGACAACATGGCGAACAACGACCCGCCGGTCCATACCGCCCTGCGCAAACCGCTCAACAGCTCCTTCACCGCGCGGGCGGTGGCTCCCAAGCGCCAGGCCATGCAGGAGCTGGCCGAATCAGTCCTGGACGCCGTCGCGGGACAGGAGTCGTTCGACCTCGTCCAGGACTTCGCCTTCCCGTACTCGATCGGAGTCATCTGCGACACGCTCGGGGTCCCGCGCGAGGATCGCGAGACGTTCCACCAATGGGTGCAGACGATCACCAGCGACGCGGAACCCGAGGTGCTCCGGCGCGATGCGCAGCACATGGTCGGCTACCTTCGCGGCCTCATCGCACAGCGACGTGAGACGGGCACCGACGACATCCTGACGCAACTCGCCGTCTCCCTCGGCGAGTCGCAGGCGGTCGCCCAGGCGTACGCACTGCTCGCCGCCGGCTACGAAACCTCGGCGAACCTGATCGTCACAGGGCTGCTGGTACTGGAATCGGACCCGGATCAGAAGGCCCGCGTATGGCAGGACCGCTCACTCGTGCCGACCGCCGTGGAAGAGATGCTGCGCCATCAGTCCCCCTTCAATCTGTCGCTCTACCGGTACGCCACCGAGTCGGTCGAGGTGGGCGGGACGACCATCCCGGCCGGCTCCATCGTGTTCCTGGCCTTCGCCGCGGCCAACCGCGACGACGCGCGTTTCGAGGATCCCGACCGCTTCACCGTCGACCAGCCGCGCCGTGAACACCTGGCTTTCGGCGGCGGCATCCACAACTGCATCGGCAAGCACCTCGCGCGCCTGGAGGCGGAGGTCGCCTTCGACGTCCTCGTCCGACGCTGTCCAGAACTCACCGTCCGCACGGTGCCCGAGCACATGGACTGGAAGGCCAGTCCCACCTTCCGGGGACTCAGGAATCTCATCGTCGCCCCCGGACCGCTGCGTTCCGGCTCGGGCACGGCAGAGACAGGTGAAGCAGCCTGATGACCGCACTGACACACCAGCCACAGCCGGTACCGCCGTACACGGCACCAGGCGCGGCCCCCGTGGCTGTCATCGGTTTGTCGTGCCGCTTTCCCGGCGCCGCCGATCCGGGCGCGTTCTGGCGCAACCTGGTGTCCGCGGCGGACAGTGTGGGCACCGCTCCGCCCGGTCGCTGGGAGGAACGCGTCGGCCCCGCGCCCGCGGAACTTCGCACTCCCATTCGGCATGGCGGCTTCATCGAGGGCATCGACGAGTTCGACGCCAGGTTCTTCGGCATCGTCCGTCGCGAGGCCGAGTACATGGATCCGCAGCAGCGGCTCCTGCTCGAGCTCGCATGGCACGCGTTGGAGGACGCCTCAGTTCCCGCTCACAGCCTGGGCGCGACGCGCTGGGGCGTCTATGTGGGGGCAGGCGCCGATGACTTCAGAACGCAGTACTTCGCCTCCGGGCGCCTCGACCGGTTCGGGCACATGGGCTCGAGCCGCTCGCTGCTGGCGGGACGCGTCTCCCATCACCTCAAGCTGCGCGGCCCCAGTGAAGTCGTCGACACCGGTCAGTCGTCCTCCCTGTACGCGCTGCACCGGGCGCTCACGAGCCTGCGCTTGGGCGAATGCGATGCGGCGCTCGTCGCCGGCGTGAACCTCAACCTCCTGCCGGACGTCACCGACCAGGTTCACCTGTGGGGCGGCCTGTCCGCCGACGGCCGTTGTCGCGCCTTCGACGAGCGCGCCGACGGATATGTCCGCGCCGAAGGGGGCGGCGCCGTCGTGCTCAAGCCGCTCGAGACCGCCGTACGCGACGGGGACCACGTCTACTGCGTGGTGCGCGGCAGTGCCGCCAACAACGACGGAGGCAGAACCGCTCTCGGCGTCCCCAGTCCGGACGCCCAGCGCGAGGTGATCGAAACCGCCCACCGCGCCGCGGGGGTCACGGGTGCGTCGGTCGGCTACGTCGAACTGCACGGTACGGGCACGCCCGTGGGTGACCCTGTCGAGGCCGAGGCCCTCGCCGAGGCCATCGGCAGGCGACGCTCGCGGGCCACGCCGTTGCTCGTGGGCTCGGTCAAGTCGAACATCGGGCACCTGGAGTCGGCGGCGGGCATCGCCGGATTCATCAAGGCGTGCCTGGTACTGCATCACGGTCAGCTGCCGCCGACCCTGCACCATCACCGCAGCCCGGCGGAACTGCCGTTGGCGGACCTCAACCTCCGGGTCGTCGGTGCGGACCAGGAAGAGAGCCTGGGCACCGACGAAGTCGTCGGGATCAGCTCCTTCGGCATGGGCGGCACCAACGTCCATGTGGTACTGGCGAGTTCACCCGGAACGACGGATCCGTCCGGTCGCCCCGTGTCCCGGACTCCGTCCGAGCGCCTCACCACGGACACCGTGTGGTGTTTCTCCGGTCGCACCCGCGAAGCGGCCCGCTCACTGGCCCGCGCCTTCCTCGAACACTCCTTCCCCACTGAGCGCTGCACCGTGAGCGATGTGGCGTGGTCCCTCGCCCAGCGCGGCGAGGGCGAGCACCGGGTCGCGGTGGTCGGTGGTTGCTGGGACGAGATGCGCGACGGACTGCTCAAGATCGTGGCAGGCCACGACCTGGCCATCCCGGCGGACTGGCTGCACGAGGGAGGAGCTGAACGCGCTGCCTGGGTCGCCGTCGCCGTTACCTTCGCCGCCGACGGAGATCTGGCCAAGGTCGCGGCTCGATTGGGAACAGGACGGCGCAAGGTGCCCGGCCTGCCCACGTACCCCTTCGAACGCGACACCTTTCACGGGCCCACCGCGCCCCACCCCGTCGCCCCGGCCCCCGAGCCCGCCGCGGAGCCGGCCCCCGCGGCACCGGAAGAGGCCCTCACCCGCCCTCTGCTCGACGGCTGGCAGCAGGCTGCCGATCCTTCGGAACGGCTCTGGCTCATCCGGTCGTTCCTGGAGCGCGAACTGCTCGACGTTCTGGGCGAGACGGGTGACGAGCACCTGCGCATGGACCCCGACAGCACCTTCAAGGACCTGGGCGTCGACTCCATGTCCCTGCTCGAGCTCCAGGACCGTCTCACGGCCGCCACCGCAGTGGAACTCCCCGAGTCCGCGCTCTTCGACCACCCGACGATCAACGACCTCGCGGCACACCTGAACACCGAACTGGAGGCACTGCGTGGCTGAGAACACAACGCAGCCCGAAGACATAGCCGTCGTAGGTATGGCCTGCCGCTACCCGGGCGGCATGAACACCCCGGAGCGCCTGTGGGCCCTGGTCGACGAGGGCCGGGACGTCATCACCGACTTCCCCGACAACCGGGAGTGGCACACCGAGGACCTCTACGACCCGAGCTTCGTGCGGCAGGGCGGGTTCCTCCACGACGCGGACCTCTTCGACGCCGAATTCTTCGGGATCAGACCCGCTGAGGCGATCTCCATGGATCCGCAGCAGCGGGTGCTCCTGCACGTCACCTGGGAGGCGATCGAGCGGGCGGGCATCGTCCCGTCGGGCCTCAAGGGCTCGCAGACCGGCGTGTTCGTCGGGCTGATGCCGAACGAGTACGGGATGCCGCTGTGGAAGTGGCAGGACGAGACGGCCGGTTTCATGGGCACCGGCACCTCACCGAGCGTGGCGTCCGGGCGGATCGCCTACCTCCTGGGCCTGGAAGGCCCCGCGCTGACCATCGACACCGCCTGTTCGTCGTCCGGCGTGGCGATCCACACCGCCGTCCGGTCCTTGCGCAGCGGCGAGACGGACCTGGCGCTCGCGGGCGGCTGCACCGTGCTCACGGGGCCCGGCATGTTCGTGGACTACGCGAAGAAGGGCGCCCTCTCACCGGACGGACGGTGCCGTACCTTCTCCGACACCGCCAACGGAACCGTCTGGGCCGAAGGTGCGGGCGTCCTCGTCCTCGAACGCCTCTCGGAGGCCCGGCGCAATGGGCGCCGCATCCTCGGCGTCATCAAGGGAACCGCCGTCAATCAGGACGGCGCGAGCAACGGCCTCACCGCACCGAGCGGCAAGGCTCAGGTCAAGGTGATCCAGCAGGCGCTCGCCGACGCCCGGCTCATGCCCGGCGAGATTCAGCTCGTGGAGGCGCACGGCACGGCGACCAAGCTCGGCGATCCCATCGAGGCCAACGCCATTCAGGCCACCTACGGAGCGGACCGCGGCGACGAGCCCGTGTGGATCGGCTCGTTCAAGTCGAACATCGGCCACTCCATGGCCGCCGCGGGAGTCGGCGGTGTCATCAAGTGCCTGAGCGCGATGCGCGCCGGCACCATGCCCAAGACCATGCACGTCGAAGAGCTCAACTCGCACGTGGACTGGTCCTCGTCGGTGAACGTCCTGCGTGAGAGCAGGCCGTGGCCCGCGGCACAGGACGGGGCACGTCGGTGCGCCGTCTCCTCGTTCGGCGTCAGCGGCACCAACTCGCATGTGATCCTGGAGGCCTGGGAGGAGGAGCCGACGGCCGTCGCGCCCCCGGCGGACGCGACCGACGGCGCCACGCACGTCCTCACCCTCTCCGCCAAGACGCCGACGGCTCTGCGTGCTCACGCCGCGAGGGTCGCCGCACACATCACCTCCGGGACCTCGTCCCTGGCGGCGACCGCTCACGCGCTCGCCACACAGCGCGAGCACTACGCTCACCGCGCCGTCGCCATCGCGGGAGGACGAGAGAATCTGGCCGCCGCGCTCCAGGCGTTCGCCGACGACGCGGACTCCCCGGCAGTGGTGCACGACGAGGCACGGCGCATTCGGCGCCCGGTCTTCGTGTTCCCCGGTCAGGGGTCCCAGTGGGAGGCCATGGCCGTGCAGCTCCTCAAGGACTCCGACGTCTTCCGGCTGAGGATCGAGGAGGTCGCGGGAGCCTTCAAGCCCTACCTCGACTACGACCTGCTGGCCGTGCTGACCGGCGAGGACCAGACGACGGACCGAGAGCGCACGGACGTCGTCCAGCCACTCATCTTCACCATGATGCTGGGTCTCGCGTCGGTCTGGGAGCTCGCCGGTGTCCGGCCTGCCGCGGTGATCGGACATTCTCAGGGCGAGGTCGCCGCCGCGTGCCTCGCCGGTGCTCTCAGTCTCGATGAGGCGGCCCGTGTGGTCGCCTGCCGCAGCCGCGTTCTGGAGGACGAGGGGCGCGGCGCCATGGTGGCCGTGGCGCTCGGCGTCGAGGATGCCCTGGCCGCCACACGCGAAGCGGTCGCGGATCTCACTGTCGCGGCGAGCAACGGCCCCGCGTTCACCATCCTGTCCGGCGACGACGAACCCGGTGTCCGGCGCCTGCTGGACCAGTGCGAGGACCGGGGCGTGTACGCCCGACGGGTCCCGGCCAAGTGCGCCTCGCACTCCCCCGTCATGGCCGAACTCGAAGACTCGATCATGGCAGGACTCGACGGCCTCCAGGCCTCCGCGGAGGAGGTGACCTTCTTCTCCACGGTCGAAGGCGGCCGCGTACGAGGGCAGGACCTGACTCCCGCGTACTGGTTCCGGAACCTGCGCGAGCAGGTCCGGTTCGCCGAGACCGTCACGGCCATGGTGTCGCACGGCTACGACGCGTTCATCGAGATCAGCCCGCACCCGGTGCTCCTCACCTCACTGCGTCAGATTCTGGAGGAGGCCGACAGCGACGCCCCCGTGTGCGCGACTCTCCGTCGGGACCAGGGTTCGTACGAGCGGTTCCTGACGGCTGCCGCCGAGGCCTACGTACAGGGACACGAGGTCGACTGGGCTGCCCTGCACAGCGGTGCGTGGTCCGGGGCCCCGGCTCCGGAGGGCCTCCCCACCTACCCGTTCCAGGGACGCAGGTTCTGGCTTCCGTCGCAGATGGAGACCACGGTGAAGACCACGGCCGCCCCCGTGCCGGCCGCCGTCCGCCCGAGCGCGCGCCGGACGGGGATCGCAGCCGGCGGCCACCCGTTCCTGGCATCCGTGATCGAGACGGTCGACGGCACCACGGTGATGAGCGGGCGCCTGTCCATCCGAAGCCACCCGTGGCTGATCGACCACCGGGTCGAGGACACGCCTCTGCTGCCCGGCACCGCCTTCGCGGAGCTGCTGCTGTCGGCGGGACGCGAACTCGACTGCCCCGCCCTGGACGAGATGGTGCTCCGGGATCCGCTGCTTCTGCCGGTGGACGGGTCTCAGGTCGACGTCCAGGTGACCGCGCGCCCAGCCGAAGCGCAGGGGAAACGGGCCGTGGCGGTGTACTCGCGCTCGGCGGCCGACGCCGAGTGGCGGCAACACGCGGAGGGCCTGGTGTCCCCCGAGACCCCTCGGCCGGCTCCCGCCGCTCTCCCGACCCAGGCCGGTGCCGTACGCCTTGAGACCGAGACGCTGTACGCGCGGCTGCGCGGGATGGGGTACAGCTACGGCGACGCGTTCCAGGGCGTACGCAGTGGGGAGCACGGCGACGGCTGGGCCCGCTCCCGGGTGGTCCTGCCGGACAGCGCTCGGGTCAACCACAGCGGCTTCGCGCTGCACCCGGCGCTGTCCGACGCGGCACTGCACGCCGCCGTGGCCTGTGGCCTGATCGAAACGCCGACGGCAGCGGACATCGCCGTTCCCTTCGCGTTCAACGGCGTGCACGTCGATGAGGGCGACCATGCCGACCAGTGCTGGGCCGTTGCCCGCCGGGTGGCTCCCGACGCCATCGCCCTCACTCTGGCGGACGACGACGGACGCGTGCTGCTGAGCATCGACCGCATGGTGGTCCGCGGCCTTGAACGACCCGCGCGGCAGCCGGACCACGAGGAGGCCACGCTCTACACGACCGACTGGGCGCCGGCCGAGGGCGAACCCGGCGTGGAACGCCGCCTGTGCGTCGTGGGCGCTGACGGGCCGCTCGCCTCGTCCCTGCGGGACACCGCGCACGACGGGATCACCGTGGCCACGCTCGACGAGGCCATCATGATCGTCAGGGCTCTGCCCGGAGACTGGCAGGTCGTCCTGTCCGCCCCGCCTACGGGCCCCGAGGCCGTGACCGCGGCTCACGTCCATGACTCGGCAGCGTGGGCGCTGGCGGCCGTCCAGCAGTGGATGCTCGCCGAGGACCTCTCCGAGCGTGCCCTGCTCACGTTCGTCACCCGGAACGCGGTGGCCGTGCCCGGCGATGACGCGCACGACCTGGCCTCCAGCTCTCTCTGGGGGATGGTGCGCACCACGCAGACCGAGAACCCCGGCCAGATCCGCATCGTCGACGTCGACGACGCCGCAGTCGCCGAACCGGACCCGGTCAAGGCGGCGTTGCTGCGCTCCGAGGCCCAGCTGGCCGTGCGCGCGGGCCAAGTGCTGCGCCCGCATCTGTCGCCTCACGCTTCCGCCACCTCGCCGTTCCCGGACTGCGGCGACGACACCGTCGTCATCACGGGCGGCACCGGCACCATCGGCCGTGCCCTGGCCCGCCACCTCGTCACCCGGAAGTCCGTGCGGTCCGTGGCGCTGCTCAGCCGCAGTGGCCGGCAGGCGCCCGGCATCACGGCCCTCACCTCCGACCTGGAGCGGCTGGGCGCCTCGGTTCGCGTGCTCGAGGTCGACACCACCGACGCGGAGGGCCTGCGCACGGTCCTGGCCCGACTGCGCTCGGAACGTCCGCTGGCAGGCGTTGTCCATGCCGCGGGCCTCCTCGACGATGCCATCGTGCCGAACATGACACCCGGGCAACTGCACCGTGTGCTGGCGAGCAAGGTCGACTCCGCGCTCAACCTGGACGCTGCGACGCGTGAGGACGACCTTCGCTTCTTCACCGTCTTTTCCTCCCTCTACGGCGTGCTCGGCGGCCCCGGGCAGGCCAACTACGCCGCGGCGAACACCTTCCTGGACCACTTCGCGCACTGGCGCCGGGCACAGGGGCGGCCGGCCAACTCCGTCGCCTGGGGTCTGTGGGACGAGGCGACGGGCATGACGGGGCACCTCGACGAGGCAGATTTGCTGCGTCTGCGGCGCAACGGAGTGGCGCCGTTCTCGGTCCCGGAGGGACTCGACCTGTTCGATGCCGCACTCGGCAGCGGCACCACCGCGGTGATCGCGGCACGTCTCGCGGTGGCCGATGCGACCGACGACGCGACGATGGGCGGCCCGTTCCTGTTCTCCCGCCTCGCAGAGCGCGCAGCGCCCCGGCCCGAGAAGGTGCGCGCACCCGAACCCGCACCCGCTGCCGCCCCGCCCGCGCCGGCTGCGACGGCTGCGACGGCTGCGACGGCTGCGCGGCTGGAGACGCAGAAGACGCCCGCCGCTTCTGCTCAGCCCCGCGCCGAGGCCGACCGGCCCGCCCGTCCGCAGGAGGCGGCCACCGTCCTCGATCTTCTGAACTCGACGGCCGCATCCCGCGACCAACGCGTGGCCGGACTGCTCACGGTGGTCAAGGAGAGCGTGGCCGAACTGCTCGGCACCGAAGCCCGGCGCGTGGATGCCCAGCAGTCCTTCTACGAGATGGGCTTCGACTCCCTCACCTCCATGGAGCTGCGCGTCCGCCTCGGCCGCAAACTCGACATCCGGCTGGGCGCCACCGTGGTCTTCGACCACCCGACTCCGGAGGCACTCGTCTCCCACGTCGTGGATCTGTTCCGGCCCGATGACGGGCAGGAGCCGGACGCGTCCGAGGAGCCCGGCCCGCGCCAGGTCGCCGAGACGGGGGCGGCTCCGGCCCCGATCGCCGCTCCGGCGAGGCAGCCGGCGCGACGGAGCACGGACGCCGAGGAGCCGAGGGCGGACGAGCCCTCCGTGCCCGACTCCGCCCCGTTCCCCTTGACCAAGCTGCAGGAGGCGTATCTCGCGGGGCGCTCCGGAGACTTCGAACTGGGCAACGTCTCCACGTACTTGTACGTGGAGGTCGATCTGACCGGCTTCGACGTGGCGGCGGCCGAGCATGCGCTCGACCGGCTCGTACGGCGCCATCCGATGCTGCGGGCCGTCTTCGACCCGGAGGCCGGGAGCCAGCGGGTGCTGGGCACCGTGCCGCGCGTATCGATCCCCGTCGAGAACCTGACCCGGCTCACGGAGGACGAGCGCGACGAGCGGCTCGCCGCGATACACGCGGAGCTGAAGGCCAAGGAGTTCGACGTCACGAACTGGCCCCTGTTCATGGTTCGCGCCACGGTCATCAGCCCGACCGTGACGCGACTGCACTTCGGCATCGACGTACTCGTCTCGGACGGCAGCAGCACCTCCGTCCTCTTCAAGGAGTGGGCACAGCTGTACGAGGCTCCGGACCTGCGGCTCCCGGAAGTCCGGAGCGGGTTCGACGAGTTCACGGTCAAGGTGCGTGAGCAGGCCGCGGCGGCGGAGAGCAGCCGGAGCGGGTCGTACTGGAGCGGTCGCCTCCAGAGCCTGCCCCCCGCTCCTGAACTGCCCCTCGCGGTCCGCCTTGCCGATGTGCCGCGTCCCGTGTTCACCAACCGCTTCCTACGCGTCGACGCACCGGAGTGGGAACAGTTCAAGCGCAACGCCGCGGCAGCCGGTCTGACGCCGTCGGGCGCCGTGCTCGGGGCGTACTGTCACGTGCTGGCCGCGTGGTCCAAGACACCGGACTTCACGATCACCTGCCTCGTGTCGCAACGGGACGCGGTACCAGGTGTGGACACGGCGCATGTCATAGGCAACTTCTCCTCCACGAGTCTGCTCGAGGTGCGGGTCGACCAGGCCGCTCCTTTCCGGGACACGGCCCGTCGGATCCAGCGGCAGCTGATGCAGGACATGGAACACACCGACTATTCGGGCCTCGATGTGCTCAGGGACCTAGGCCGCATGGACGCGAGTGCCGGGCGGGCACGCGTGCCGGTCGTCTTCAACAGCACGATCGGTGGGGCCACCGCGGGCGGGCAGGAGGCCGGGCCGGTGGGCTGGCTGTGCCGCATGGGCGAGACCGGTACGCCCGTATGGAGCGGGGTCCGCACCCCGCAAGTCATCCTCGACCACACAGCGTTCGAGGAGAGCGGTGGTCTGATCCTCAACTGGGACGTGGTGGAGGACGTGTTCCCGGAGGGCGTCGTGGACTCCATGTTCTCGGCATACGAAAGGCTGATTCGTGAACTCTGTCGCTAACTCCGCCTGGCTCGCGCCCGCCTGGGCGAACGACCCCGAGGCCCCCGGTGGCGGACTCCAGCCCACTCCAGCGCCCGAGTTCCCTTCGGACCACACCCTCCATCACCGTTTCGTCGAGCGAGCCGCGCGTACTCCCGATGCCGTTGCCGTGATCTCACGCGACCGGCGGCTCACCTACGGCGACGTCGACGCGGAGTCGGCTCGTGTGGCCTCTCTCCTGGTGGAGCACGGCACCATCAAGGGAACGTTGGTCGGTGTGGTGATGGACAAGGGCTGGGAGCAGGTGGTCGGCAGCCTGGGCGTGTTGCGGTCAGGAGGTGCGTACGTCCCCGTCGACCCGCGCTGGCCGGCCCAGCGCCTCGCCGAGGTGATCGCCGCCGCGGGGCTGGAGACGATCCTCACCCAGCCCGCGCTGCGCGACGCCGTCGACTGGCCCGACGGCCTCACGGTGCTGGACGTCGCAGCGCCCGGCCCGGTCGAGACCACCGCGGTCCCCACGCCGCCGGACGTCCCGGTGACACCTCGTGACGTCGCCTACGTGATCTACACCTCTGGCTCCACAGGCGTCCCCAAAGGGGTGGTGATCGAGCACGGGCCGGTGGTCAACACCATCCTGGACGTCAACGACGAGCTGTCGCTCACCCCGGACGACCGCGTCCTCGGCCTCTCGGCTCTCAACTTCGACCTGTCGGTCTACGACGTCTTCGGCCCTCTCTCCGTCGGCGGCGCAGTCGTGCTGCCCGGGCCGGAAGACGCACGCGAACCCTCCAGCTGGCTCGCCCTGATGGCCGAGGAGGGCGTGACGGTGTGGAACAGCGTCCCCGCCCTGATGGCGATGGTGTGCGAACACCTGACGTCGTCCGAGGACACAGGCCACCGGCCCCCGGGGGCGCCGTCCTCGCTGCGCGCCGTCCTCATGAGCGGGGACTGGATCCCCGTGGCCTTGCCCGACGAGATCCGGCGGTTCTTCCCCCGGGCGGCGCTGTGGAGCCTCGGAGGTGCGACCGAGGCGTCGATCTGGTCGATCTGGCATCGGATCGTGCCCGAGGACTCGGCGTTGCCGTCCATCCCCTACGGCACGTCCATGCGGAACCAGAAGGTCTTCGTGGCGGATTCGCTGCTACGGCCGCGCCCCACCTGGGTCGTGGGCGAAATCTGCATCGCCGGCGCCGGCCTGGCCCGTGAATACCTCGGCGACACGGAGAAGACCGCGAAGAGTTTCACGGTCTCTCCGTCCACCGGAGAACGCGTGTACCGGACCGGTGACTGGGGACGTCTCCTGCCAGGCGGGGAGATCGAGTTCCTCGGCCGCGACGACATGCAGGTCAAGGTCGGCGGCTACCGGATCGAGCTGGGCGATGTGGAAGCCGCGCTGCTGCGGTGCCCAGGGGTCACGGGTGCTGTCGTCACGGCCCCGGGCGACCGGAACCGTAAGCGACTCGTGGCGCACGTCGTGCTGGAGGAGGGTGCCGGGCGGACGGGAGCGGACATCAGGAAGGCCGCGGAGGAATTCCTGCCTCCGTACATGCTTCCGTCCCTCGTGACCGTGTGGGACGCACTGCCCCTGACGGCGAACGGGAAGGTGGACCGCGCCTCACTGGCCCGGCACGAGCAGGAGCCGGACTCGGAGGATGAGAACGCCCGTCCCGCCACCGAGGAGGAACAGGCCCTGCTCTCCCTGTGGAAGGACTTCTTCGAGACGTCCTCGCTGTCCGTCCTGGACAACTTCTTCGAACTGGGCGGAGACTCTCTGCGGGCCGTACGCCTGATGGCAGTGGTGAGGAAGGAACTGGACGTCTCCTTGCCCGTTTCCGCGCTCTTCTCCGCACCGACGATCCGGTCCCTGGCGGGCCGCGTGCAGGAGTCGCGCGCGGCCGCGTGACACACGGGTGTCCGGCTGGTGCCGAGGGCACCAGCCGGACACATCCGGCTCGCGTGGTCAGTCGGTGAACACGAGGCTGACGTTGTGTCCGCCGAACCCGAACGAGTTGGCCAGCGCCGCGGACCACTGACCGGTGCGCCGCTCACCGCCCACCACGTCCAGTTCCACGCGCGGGTCGAGTTCGTCGAGGTTGCGCGTGGCCGGCACCGTGCCGTCCCTGAGCGCGAACAGAGCGGCCATGGCGCCGATTGTTCCGGCGGCGCCCATCATGTGACCTGTCATCGACTTCGTCGCCGTCACCGCGGCGTGGCTGCCGATCACCCGGCCGATCGCCTCGGCCTCCGCCAGGTCACCGGACTCCGTCGAGGTGGCGTGGGCGTGCACGATCCCGATGTCCGCCGGGGCCAGGCCGGCGTCACGCAGCGCCAGTTCCATGGCGAAGGCCTGGCCTTCCGCGTCGGAGGCCGTGATGTGGTTCGCGCTCGAACTCACGGCGCTGCCGGCCAGCGCGCCGTAGGCACGTGCTCCACGGGCCCGGGCGAACTCGGCGCGTTCGAGCACCATCATCCCCGCGCCCTCGCCCATGACGAACCCGGACCGCTTGACGTCGAACGGACGGGACACGGCCTCCGGGTCCACGGACTGCGTCGACAGGGCCTTCATCTGGGCGAACGCCGCGATGGTGAAGGGGTGCAGGCATGCCTCCACCCCACCCGCGACGACTACGTCCGCCCGCCCGCTGCGGATCAGATCCTGCCCCAGGGCGAGTGCCTCCGCCCCGGACGCACAGGCGCTCACCGGAGTCCTGGCGCCTCCCTTCGCGCCCAGGTCCATGCTCACCCAAGCGGCCGGCCCGTTGGGCATCAGCATGGGGACCGCGAACGGCGACAGCCGGCGAATCCCGGCGCGCTCGAAGACGTCGTCCTGGCCCAGCGTGGTGAGGACACCACCGGTCCCCGTGCCTATGACGACGGCGAGTCGTTCCGGCTCGACCTGCGGAACACCGGCGTCCTGCCAGGCTTCGCGCGCGGTGAGGACAGCGGCCTGCTCACCGCGGTCCAGCTTCCTGGCCTCGGTCCTCGGAAGCAGGGAGCCAGGGTCCACCGTGAGCCCGGCCGCAACGTGCACGGGCAGGTCCGCGGCCCACTCCTCCTCCAGGAAACGCACCCCTGACTTACCGTCCAGCATTCCCGACCACGACGACGGCGCATCGGCTCCCAGTGGCGTCATCGCACCGACGCCCGTCACCAGCACACGATCGCTAGAGGTCACACGAGCCTCCTTGAATTGTCCAGATGCTACATAGCGCTGACTTGCCCTCACGAAGATCATGCCAGCGCCCAGAAGCGGAATCAGGACAGGAGTCGACGGATCCGAGAGCGATAGATTGTTCTGTCCCAACAACAGAGACCAGACATCATCTGGCCGGGCCGGCAGGGCACGAGAAGGCCAGGGGCGCCAAGGTCACACACCACCATCCACCTTCGAGGGCTCGGCTGAGGCGACAGCAGCGCCGGCCAGACGCGGCCGGGCTGCAATAGTCCTGCACACTGTAATAGTCGGTGTATTAGAATCGACCTCATGAAGTCACCCCGCCCTGGCGGCACGGAGAACATCTCCGTCTCGATGCCTTCGGAACTGCTCGGTGCCCTGCGCACGCGCACCGGCAAGCGTGGCTTGTCCGCCTACGTGACCGCGGCCGTCCGGCACCAGCTGGCGATGGACGGTCTCGCCGAGATCGTGACAGCGTACGAAGCCGAGCACGAGCCGTTGAGCGAGGCCGAGGTCCAGGCCGCACAGCGCGAACTCTTCGGTGACGCGCCGGCGCCGTACGCGTCAGGTGACAGCGCCGCATGAAGGCACCCGCGGCGAGGTCCCTGGTGCTGGACTCCCAGGCACTGTCGCTGCTCCTGCGCAGCGACCGTCAGATGATCACCCGAATCGAGGCCGCCCGACGCGTGGGCGTGCCCGTTCTCGTGTCGGCCCTGACTGTGGTGGAGGCCGTGTACGGCAAGACGGACACCGCCCGACTGCACTGGGTGCTCTCCCGTCTTCAGGTCCAGGACGTCACCCAGGCGGACAGCCTCACCGCGGTGCAGTTGCTGAGCGAGGCCGGTGGCCTGCACGGCCACAAGTACGCCATCGATGCTCTCGTGGCCGCGATGGCGCTCCGCGTCCCGGGACCGGTGCTGGTACTGACCTCGGACCGCGACGACTGGTCGAAGCTTTGCGGCGAGCGCGTGCAGGTCAGGGATGTATGACCCTGATGTTCCGTTCATCGCGCGTGATGGTGCTCACCCGCGCATCAGACCAAGCTCCCCGGCCCGCACGCCGGCCTGGAAGCGTGAGGCAGCGTCGAGACTGGTGAGCAGCTCGGCGACCCGGCGGCGGTAGGTGCGCAGCGACATGCCCAGTTCCCGTGCGGCCGCCTCGTCGGTGGCGCCGGAGCCCAGGGCGCGCAGGACTTCGATGGCGCGGTCGTCGATGCGGGGCCGGGACCCGTCCAGGAATGCCGTCAGGTCGATGGCGCTTGCCCAGGCGGCCTCGAAGAGGGCATAAGTCCCGCGGATCAGCGCCGGTGAGGCGCTCATCGTGTAAGTGCGCGGGCCTGGGACGGCCGAAACGGCGGGCGCCGGATCGGTGAGGACCATGGTCCGCCGGTCGATGATGACGGTTCCCTGCGGGAGTGGCGCCGTGGCGATCCGCACCTGGAAGCCACGGGCGGCCATATCACGCAGGGCCTCACGGTCACCCTCGTCGACCAGAGCTGCGGGACTGTACAGCTTGCGTGCTCGCGGTGCCCCGCCTCGGCGCGCATGGAGGCGGGCGGCTTCGCGGGCTCCGGGCCACGTGTCGAGGTCGTGGGCGATGTGGACCCACTCCGCGTCGCTCGACTCCGTCAAGGGCTTGATCCGAGCCCAGAACTCGGTCTCGCCGCGGAGCTCCATGACCTGTGACATAGCCCCATTGTGCCGCGTTGGCAGCAAGCTGCCACGAGCTCGCCCGGAAAGCGGGCGCCGTAGAGGCTGACGAGCATGAGTATCGGATTTCGTCTCGGCCGCGACCTGGATGTCAACCGGATGGGTTTCGGCGCCATGCGTCTGCCGTCGAGGGACGGCATGTTCGACCCTGCCCGCCAACCCGGGGCCGGCCAGGCCGTACTGCACCGCGCGGTGGAGCTGGGCGTCAAATATGCGGCCCCTCGTCGAGACAGACTTGGAGAGCCTGGACCTGGACTGCTTCGATCTGGTCTATCTACGCATCGGCGCCATGTTGCCCCCGCACGGGGAGTCCCTCGCAGCACGCTTCGAGGCGCTGGCGGCGCTGCGCGAAGAGGGCCTCATCCGTCATCTCGGCATCAGCAACGTGGACGCAGGTCACCTCGCAGAAGCCTGTGCCATAGCACCCGTCGCCGCCGTCCAGAACCACTACCACGCTGCCCAGCGCGACGACGCCGACCTCCACATGGCCGCCGCAGAGATCACCCTCACCGCTGAAGACCTGGCCGATCTCACCTGAGCATCGGTTCATCCCACTTCCCACACAAAGGAAGCGCACTCCATGAAGCTCTTGATCCTCGGGGCGACCGGCCCCACCGGCCGCCACGTCGTCGACCTGGCCATTCGGTCCGGCGATACCGTCACGGTCCTGGCCCGCAGGCCGGAGGCACTGCACGATCTGGCGGGCCGGATCACTGTGGTGGCCGGAGACGCCACCTCGCACGACGACATCGCCAAAGCCATGACCGGGCAGGACGCCGTCATCTCGGCCCTCGGCAGGAGCACCTCGGTGCGCGCCGACGATCTGTTCACCCGTGCTGCGGCGGCAGTGATCGGCGCGGCCAAGGAGGCGGACGTGTCCCGCCTGGTGTGGCTGTCCTCTTTCGGCGTCGGCGACACCTACCGCTCGGCGAGCCTCGCGCAGAAGGCCATGTACAGCACGTTCCTGAGGAACATCTACGCGAACAAGGAGGTCTCCGAGAAGGGGATCCGCTCCAGCGGCCTGGACTGGACGCTGGTCTACCCGACCATGCTGACCAAGGGCCCCGCCAAGGGCACGTACCGCGTCGGCGACCGGCTCCCGATGAAGGGCAACCCGACGATCAGCCGCGCGGACGTGGCGGACTTCCTGTACAAGGCGGCCCGCAGCCCGGAGTGGATCCACCGCGACGCCGTCATCTCCGACTGAGCCTCCCGCCTCCGTGCCGCCCCTTCCGTCCACCGCTGCACCAGCGACTTCGCACCCGGCAGCCTGTACGAAGAAGTCAGGGGGTCATTTCCGGTGGCGCGGAGCGCCCGCAGATGCACGGCGGCGCGGTCGAGCAACTGCGTGAAGGCGAGCGGGCCTGCCGGCCCCGGGGCGCCGTTTCCCGGCCACGCCGTCTGGCGGTGATCACCGCGTCGCGTCGGCTCCACTCGCTTCCGCGTGGCCGCGCTGGCCAACCCGACGGTCGCGGGACTCGAACGGTACGGGGACACGCAGCTGTACGTGTCACGGGGCGCCGGTGCCTGGGGCCAGCCCACCCGGGTCGGGGCACCGTCCGACGTGACAGTGGTGGAACTGGCGTCGCGGCAGGCGTGACTTCGAAATCCGCCGAGGCACCCCTCGCAGCAAGGGGTCTGACCCCGAAGAGTCAGACCCCATTTGACCTGCATGTTTGCCAGATCAGCGAAGTGATCGTGCGTCACCCGCTACACGTTGAAGCGGAACTCCACCACGTCCCCGTCCTGCATCACGTAGTCCTTGCCCTCCATGCGCGCCTTGCCCTTCGCGCGGGCCTCCGCGACCGACCCCGTCTCCACCAGGTCGCCGAAGGAGATGACCTCCGCCTTGATGAAGCCCTTCTGGAAGTCGGTGTGGATGACACCGGCGGCCTCGGGGGCCGTGGCGCCCTTCTTGATGGTCCAGGCGCGGGATTCCTTGGGGCCGGCCGTGAGGTAGGTCTGCAGGCCGAGGGTGCGGAAGCCGACGTGGGCGAGGGTGGCGAGGCCGGGCTCGTCCTGGCCGACGGACTGGAGGAGTTCGAGGGCCTCTTCCTCGTCGAGCTCGGCGAGGTCCGCCTCCAGCTTGGCGTTGAGGAAGATCGCCTCGGCGGGGGCCACCAGGGCACGCTGCTCGTTCTTGAAGTCCTCGTCGGTCAGCTCGTCCTCGTCGACGTTGAAGACGTAGAGGAAGGGCTTGGTGGTCAGCAGGTGCAGGTCGTGCAGGAGCTCGTTGCGCTCGGTGCCCTGGACGATGCCGTGCGCGAAGAGCGTGTCGCCCTTCTCCAGGATCTCCTTGGCCTCCTCGACCGCCTTGACCTTCGGCGCGAGGTCCTTCTTGATGCGCGACTCCTTCTGGAGCCGGGGCAGGACCTTCTCGATCGTCTGGAGGTCCGCGAGGATCAGCTCCGTGTTGATCGTCTCGATGTCGTCCTTGGGCGAGACCTTGCCGTCGACGTGGACGACGTTCTCGTCCTTGAAGGCGCGGATGACCTGGCAGATCGCGTCGGACTCGCGGATGTTCGCGAGGAACTTGTTGCCCAGGCCCTCACCCTCGGACGCACCGCGCACGATGCCCGCGATGTCGACGAAGTCGACGGTCGCCGGGAGGACGCGCTGGGAGGAGAAGATCTCGGCCAGTTTTGCGAGGCGGGGGTCGGGGACGCCGACCACGCCCACGTTCGGCTCGATGGTGGCGAACGGGTAGTTGGCCGCCAGCACGTCGTTCTTGGTCAGGGCGTTGAACAGGGTCGACTTGCCGACATTCGGCAGACCGACGATTCCGATCGTGAGCGACACGTTGCGACTTCCCGTGAGTGGAGAGGGCCAGGGGGCCAGGGGACCGGCCGATCCACCAGTCTACGGCGTGCCCGGAACCGTCCCGGGCGGCGTATCGAACGCGTGGCCAAGCCTCGACGCACGGCGTGTCTGAGGGCCCATTCGGCATATTGAACGACCTAAGTTGGAGCGGTGGAGCGATACAGGACGCGACCTGCCCAGTACGGACCGCGACGTGAGCGGCCGGGATCGTCCCTGCCGCCCCAGATGGGACGGGGCGCGGGCGATGGAGCGGTCCGGCAGCCGAAACCGCAGCGCCGTCCGGGGGCCGGGCGGCGGCCGGTCCTGGAGTCGGCCCCTTCCTCCGGCGGAATGCCGAACCCGCGGCTGACCGGGCTCGGCAGCGGACTGTTCTGCGCCGTGGTGATGTTCCTGCTCGGCGGGGTCTGCGCCCTGCTGTTCGGGGCGTCGCTCACGGCCTACGGCGTGCTGTTCCTGCCGGTGTGCGTGCTGACCGCCGTGTGGGTGCGCCGGGGGGACCTGATGACCGCGCCCGTCGTCGTGCCGATCGCGTTCGCCGTGGGGCTGCTGCCGGTGGCGGACGGCGAGGGAGGTGTCGCCGGCCGCCTGATGGGGCTCGTGACGGCGCTGGCCACGCAGGCCGGGTGGTTGTACGGGGGGACCCTGATCGCCGGGCTGATCGTGATCGTCCGGCGGATCCGGCTGGTACGGCTGCGGCGGGCGGGCGGGGCACGTCCGACGGCGTGACGTCCGACCGCGTGGCGTCCGACCGCGTGGCGTCCGACCGCGTGACGTTCGGCAGCGTGACGTTCGGCAGCGGGCCTAGTGGCCCGCGGCCCGCATCGCCGCCCCCACGATCCCCGCGTTGTTCTGCAGCTGCGCCGGGACGATCTCCGCCTGGATGCCCTCGATGTGGGGCAGGAACTTGTGGGCCTTGCGGCTGACGCCGCCGCCGATGATGAACCGCTCGGGCGAGAACAGCATCTCGACATGGGCGAGGTACTTGCGCAGCCGGTGCGTCGCCCAGTGCTCCCACGACAGGTCGTGGTCATCCCGGGCCTTGCTGGAGGCCCGCTTCTCCGCGTCGTGCCCGTCGAGCTCCAGGTGGCCCAGCTCGGTGTTGGGGACGAGGACACCGTCGGCGAAGACGGCGCTGCCGATGCCCGTGCCGAGGGTCAGCAGGATCACGGTGCCCGTGCGGCCGCGGCCGGCGCCGAAGTGCATCTCGGCGACGCCCGCCGCGTCCGCGTCGTTCACCACCGTCACCGGCAGTCCGCCCAGCCGCTCGCCGAGCAGCGCACGCGCGTCGGTGTCGATCCAGCTGTCGTCGACGTTCGCCGCCGTACGGATCGTGGCCCCGTCGGTGACCACGCCCGGGAACGTCACCCCCACCGGTCCCGTCCAGCCGAAGTGGTCGACGACCTGCTTGACGCCGTCGGCCACCCCGTCGGGCGAGGCCGGGTGCGGGGTGAGGACCTTGTGACGCTCCTGCGCCAGGTCACCCTTGTCCAGGTCCACCGGGGCGCCCTTGATCCCGGAACCACCGATGTCCACACCGAAGATCTGCATGGCCCTACGTTACGGCGTACGACTGACAGTCACGGGCCGAACAGCGAGGGCTGCCCGGCCCGTCCGCGATCACTTCGCGGAATTTTCACCGGTCCCGGCCCCGCCGCGCTCGGCGACCAGCGACGCCGCCTCCTCGCGCAGGTCGCGGCGCAGCTCCTTGGGCAGGGAGAAGGTGATGGACTCCTCGGCCGCCTTGACGATCTCGACGTCTTCGAAGCCGCGCTGGGAGAGGAACTCCAGGACCTGCTCGACCAGGACGTCCGGCACGGAGGCGCCCGAGGTGACACCGACCGTGGAGACGCCCTCCAGCCAGGCCTCGTCGATCTCGTCGGCGAAGTCCACGAGGTAGGCCTCACGGGCTCCGGCGATCTTGGCGACCTCGACCAGCCGCTTGGAGTTGGAGGAGTTGCGGGAGCCGACCACGATCACGAGGTCCGACTCGGCGCCCATCTGCTTCACGGCCAGCTGGCGGTTCTGCGTGGCGTAGCAGATGTCGTCGCTGGGCGGGGAGATGAGCTGCGGGAACTTGTCCTTCAGGGCGTCGACGGTCTCCATGGTCTCGTCGACGGACAGCGTGGTCTGGGAGAGCCAGACGACCTTGGACGGGTCGCGGACCTCGACCTTCGCCACATCGCCGGGCCCGTCGACGAGCTGGATGTGGTCGGGGGCCTCGCCGGAGGTGCCGATGACCTCCTCGTGGCCCTCGTGGCCGATCAGGAGGATGTCGTAGTCCTCGTCCGCGAAGCGGACGGCTTCCTTGTGGACCTTGGTGACCAGCGGGCAGGTGGCGTCGATGGTGGCGAGCTTGCCGCGCTCGGCCTCCTCGTGGACGACGGGGGCCACGCCGTGCGCCGAGAACATGACGATGTTCCCCGGAGGCACCTCCTCCGTCTGCTCGACGAAGATCGCGCCCTTCTTCTCCAGGGTCTGCACGACGTACTTGTTGTGGACGATCTCGTGCCGGACGTAGACCGGAGCGCCGTACTGCTCCAGCGCTTTCTCGACGGCGATCACGGCGCGGTCCACACCCGCGCAGTAGCCACGGGGGGCGGCGAGCAGGACACGGCGGCCAGGCGAAGCAGACATGCGTCCCATCGTAAGGCCGCGTTCGGCGGGTCGAAGATCGCATCCGTGTGACCCTCCCGGGAAGACTGACAGGACGCGAGCCGAATGCCGGATGCTGAACGACGCACGCCGACTGATGGATGCGGAGCGCGAGCGGTGAGCGGTGTTGTCAGCGGCGCCCACTACTCTCGCGGGCATGGCTGTGAACACGTCCGCGGAATCCCCGCTGCCCGTCGGTGAGGTGTCGCGGCTCATCGGGGGGTGGATCGACCGGCTCGGGGCGGTGTGGGTCGAGGGGCAGATCACGCAGTTGTCGCGGCGGCCGGGCGCGGGTGTGGTCTTCCTGACGCTGCGGGACCCGTCGTACGACATCTCCGTCAGCGTCACCTGCTACCGGCAGGTGTTCGACGCGGTCGCGGACGTGGTGAGCGAGGGGGCCCGGGTCGTCGTCCTCGCGAAGCCGGAGTGGTACGCCCCGCGGGGGCAGCTGTCGCTGCGGGCCACCGAGATACGGCCCGTCGGGGTCGGGGAACTGCTCGCGCGCCTGGAGCAGCTGAAGAAGGCCCTCGCGCGGGAGGGCCTGTTCGCGCCGGAGCGGAAGAAGCCGCTGCCCTTCCTGCCGCAGCTCGTGGGGCTGGTGTGCGGGCGGGCCTCGGCCGCCGAGCGGGACGTCCTGGAGAACGCCCGGCACCGCTGGCCCGCGGTGCGCTTCGAGGTGCGCAACGTCGCCGTGCAGGGCGTGCACGCCGTGCCGCAGGTGGTGCAGGCCGTGAAGGAGCTCGACGCGATCGAGGACGTGGACGTGATCATCGTCGCGCGGGGCGGCGGCAGTGTGGAGGACCTGTTGCCGTTCTCGGACGAGCAGCTCGTCCGCACGGTCGCGCAGTGCCGTACGCCCGTGGTGTCCGCGATCGGGCACGAGCCCGACAACCCGCTCCTCGACCATGTCGCCGACCTGCGCGCCTCGACCCCGACCGACGCGGCCAAGAAGGTCGTACCGGACGTCGGCGAGGAGTACGAGCGGGTGCGGCTGCTGCGGGACCGGGCGCGGCGGTGTGTGGCCGCGCTGGTCGAGCGGGAGGAGCGCGGGCTGGCGCACGCCCTCGCCCGGCCGTCGATAGAGGACCCGCACCGGATGATCGACGAGCGTGCCGACCATGTGGCGGACCTGCTCGACCGGGGCCGGCGCTGTCTGCGGCACCAGCTGGACCGGGCCGACTCGGAGCTGACGCACACGCACGCGCGCGTGGTGGCCCTCTCCCCCGCCGCGACCCTGAAGCGCGGGTACGCCGTGCTCCAGAAGGCGGACGGGCACGCCGTGCGCGATCCCGGCGAGGTGGAGGCCGGCGAGGCGCTGCGCGCCCGGGTCTCCGAGGGTGAGTTCTCCGTACGAGTGGACACATAGGGTGGGTGGATGACCAGCGAGGTTGATGAGACGCCGGACATGACCGAGGCGCTCGGGTACGAGCAGGCGCGGGACGAGCTGATCGAGGTCGTCCGGCGGCTGGAGGCGGGCGGTACGACGCTGGAGGAGTCCCTCGCGCTGTGGGAGCGGGGCGAGGAGCTGGCGAAGGTGTGCCGGCGCTGGCTGGACGGGGCGCGGGCGCGACTGGACGCCGCGCTGGCCGAGGAGGCCGCGGAGGAAACGGACGCCGAGTAGTCAGAGGCGGTGCATTGCGGGGTGACGTACGGCGCGTGACACACGACACCCCCAGGTTAGTTGAACGTTGAACTTCACTCGCGTACGGTCGGAGACGTCAGCCGGTGTTCCGGATCGACCGTCGCGAGAAAGTGCATTCATGTCCCTCGTTCTTGACCCCGCCGCCCAGGACCTGCTGTTCCGCGAGGCCCGTAGCGCCAACACCTTCACCGACGAGCCGGTGACCGACGAGCAGGTGCAGGCGATCTACGACCTGGTCAAGTACGGTCCTACCGCCTTCAACCAGACCCCGCTGCGCATCACCCTGGTCCGCTCCCCCGAGGCCCGCGAGCGCCTGGTCGCGCACATGGCCGAGGGCAACCGGCCCAAGACGGCGAGCGCCCCGCTGGTGGCGATCCTCTCCGCGGACAACGAGTTCCACGAGGAGCTGCCGCACCTGTTCCCGGCCGCCCCGCAGATCAAGGACATCTTCTTCTCCGAGCGCCCGGTCCGCGAGAACGCCGCCGCGCTGAACGCCGCCCTTCAGGCCGCGTACTTCATCGTCGGTGTCCGCGCCGCCGGTCTGGCCGCCGGCCCGATGACCGGTTTCGACTTCGAGGGCGTCCGCAAGGAGTTCCTGGACGACGACCACACCCCGCTGATGGTCGTCAACATCGGCCGCCCGGGCCCGGACGCCTGGTACCCCCGCTCCCCGCGCCTGGAGTTCGACCAGGTCGTGAAGACGGTCTGAGAGCCACACAGGAAAGGCCCCCGGCAGCGCGCCGGGGGCCTTCGCCGTGTACGGGGGGGTGTCACTCCGTCTTCAGTGCGTCCGCCATCTTCGTCAGCTGCGCGAACGACGCCGTGCCGGTCACGACCGTCGTCGAGCCCTTGGTGCCCTCGAGGACCAGCGCGTCGTACCGGCCGCCCTCGTAGCGGGTCCAGGTACGGCCGTCGATCTTCTCGGTCCGGCCGGTCTCCTTCGCCCCCTGCGTCCGCTCGTCGACGAAGAGGGGACGCCGCTGAGTGGACTGCTCGACCGCCACGTACTCCCCCTCGGGGTCGTGGAAGCCGAGGTGCCAGGCCTCGAACTCGTCACCCTGGTAGCGGACGGAGGTGGCTTTCCATGCGTCGGGCAGGCCCTCGGGCGCGGCCACGGGGTACGAGGCGGCACGGCGGGCCGTGAGCAGCTCGACCCGGTAGTCGACGCGTTTGGTCTCCTGCGGGCTGTCGTCATGCGGGATGAAGAGGTATATGAAGCCCGCGACGAGGACGATGACCGCCATGGAGAGGATCATGTCCCGTGCCGTCTTCTGCTTGCCGTTCGTGCCTGCCACGCCCCCTATCGTCGCAGGTCTCCGGTTTGCTCATCCGTGGGGGCCCCTGCTCATTTTGGCGTCTCGGAGATAGAGTCAGGCGACAGAACCCTCATCCGGCCGTCGTCGTACAGAAAGGTGCGCTCCGATGACCGAGCATCATCACTTGCCGTCCGAACTTGATGTGCCCTCCGAAGCCCCCGACCGCAACCTCGCCCTGGAACTGGTCCGGGTGACCGAGGCGGCGGCGATGGCCGCGGGCCGCTGGGTGGGACGCGGTGACAAGAACGGCGCCGACGGAGCCGCGGTGCGTGCCATGCGGACCCTCGTCTCCACCGTCTCGATGAACGGCGTCGTCGTCATCGGCGAGGGCGAGAAGGACGAAGCCCCGATGCTGTTCAACGGGGAGCACGTGGGCGACGGGACGGGGCCCGAGTGCGACATCGCCGTGGACCCGATCGACGGCACCACGCTGACCGCGAAGGGCATGACGAACGCGATCGCGGTGCTGGCCGCCGCCGAGCGCGGCTCCATGTTCGACCCGTCGGCGGTCTTCTACATGGACAAGCTCGTCACCGGCCCCGAGGCGGCCGACTTCGTCGACATCAACGCGCCGGTGGCGGTGAACATCCGCCGGGTCGCCAAGGCCAAGCGGTCCGCGCCCGAGGACGTGACGGTGGTGATCCTGGACCGGCCACGGCACGAGGGCATCATCAAGGAGATCCGGGACACGGGCGCGCGCATCAAGCTGATCTCCGACGGCGACGTGGCCGGCTCGATCCTGGCACTGCGCGAGGGCACGGGTGTCGATCTGCTGCTCGGCATCGGCGGTACACCGGAGGGCATCATCTCGGCCTGCGCGGTGAAGTGCCTGGGCGGGACGATCCAGGGCAAGCTGTGGCCCAAGGACGACGAGGAGCGGCAGCGTGCGGTCGACGCCGGGCATGATCTCGACCGGGTGCTGACGACGGAGGACCTCGTCACCGGGGAGAACGTGTTCTTCGTGGCGACCGGGATCACCGATGGTGAGCTGCTGCGCGGTGTGCGGTACCGGGCCGAGAACGCCACGACCGACTCGATCGTGATGCGGTCGCGGTCGGGCACGGTGCGGAGGATCTCTTCCGAGCACCGGTTGAGCAAGCTGCGGGCGTACAGCGCGATCGACTTCGACAAGGGGAAGTAGGGCCGCCTGGAGGGGTGGGGGCCGTTGCGTGTCGGCGGCTGCGGGTCTGCTGTGGCTGTTCGCGCCCACGCGGCGGAGCCGCATATCGAACACAGCCCCGCGCCCCTAAGAGAGCAGGGCAGCCTCCCGGCGTCGAGAGGGGCGCCCCCGGTGCGGCGGGGGCGCCCCTCTGGCGTTTGAGTCAGCCGGCCGCGGCTATCTGGTTCGCCGAGCGCGCCGCCTTCTTCAGTTCCATGTCGCGGCGGCGGCGCCGGGCCAGGACCACGCGGCGTTCGGCGGCGGTGAGGCCGCCCCAGACGCCGTAGGGCTCGGGCTGGAGCAGGGCGTGCTCGCGGCATTCGACCATGACCGGACAGCGGGCGCAGACCCGCTTCGCCGCCTCCTCGCGGGAGAGCCGGGCGGCCGTGGGTTCCTTGGAGGGGGCGAAGAAGAGGCCGGCCTCGTCACGCCGGCACACCGCCTCGGTGTGCCACGGGGCGTCCTGGTCCCTGTCTCGCGCTGGCACCCGCGGGGCCGGAACGGCAGCTACCTGCAGGGACGAATGCGGCGGTTGCAGCACGGTCTACTCCTGACGACGGCTTCGCGAGCGAGAGACGATGCAGCAAGGCCTACCCGCTGTGCGCGCGCCTATGCACTGAGTTCCGAACCGCTGGTTTCGCCCCCGTTCCAGGGGTCCGAGGGCCGGTTCACCGGTGACCGATTCGCTCCGAACGCCGGGCGAATTCGCGACTGTCAATGGTTCAGAGCTTGCGCAAACTCTTGTCGACCTTGCGCTGCACCCGGTCCAGAATGTCCGCGACGACCTTGCCGCGCCGGGGGCGCGCCTCGACGCTGCCCAGGACGGCCCAGCCGTCGACGTAGACGACCGGGGCCTGCGCGTCGTTCGAGTCGAGGGCGTCCACCTCGAAGCTGCCGAGCACCCCGCCGCCCATGCCGCGCAGCGAGACGTTCTCCGGGACGCGGATCTCGACGCTGCCGAAGAGCGCGAACGACTTGATGACGATCTGCTGGTGGTCGAAGAGGGCCTCGCTGAGGTCGATCTCGACGCTGCCGAAGACCGCGTAGGCGTGGATACGGCGGCCCGTGCGCCAGCGGCCCTTGCGGACGGCGCTGCTGAAGATCGCGACCACGTTGTCGTCCGGGTCGACGGGTATGGCACCGGCGGTGGGGCGGTACGGGGCCGGAGCCGGGGAGGGGCCGGGGACCTGGCGATGGGCGGCGGGCAGGTCCCGTATGAAGACCTCCAGTTCGCCGACCGTCTTGGCGCTCAGCACCCCCTCGACCCGCTCGGCGTGCTCGTCCGCGGTGAGACGGCCCTCGGCGAGGGCGTCGCGCAGGATGTCGGCTATACGGTCGCGCTCGGCGTCGGAGGCGCGGAGCTCGGAGCCGACGGGCGCGCCCTGCTGCAGGTCTGACTTCTGAAGGTCCACGGCAGCAGCGTACCCAAACACGATAGATCGCGACACCCCTCCGTCGCGGCCGACTGTGACGAACTGAGCCTTACCTCACGAGCTCACCCGTCAGCGGCGCGTTCTAGTCTGGTGGGCGCTCGCCGGTAGAGGCGGGCCGCCGTCTGTCGAGTGAGGAATGGGCGAAGATGCCTGAGTTCGCGTACACCGATCTGCTCCCCCAGGGAGAGGACACCACGCCCTACCGGCTGGTGACCTCCGAGGGTGTCTCCACGGTCGAGGGGCCGGACGGGCGGACCTTCCTGAAGGTGGAGCCGGAGGCGCTGCGCAAGCTCGCCGAGGAGGCCGTCCACGACATCCAGCACTACCTGCGGCCCGCGCACCTGGCCCAGCTGCGGCGCATCATCGACGACCCCGAGGCGTCCGGCAACGACAAGTTCGTCGCGCTGGACCTGCTGAAGAACGCGAACATCGCGGCCGCCGGTGTGCTGCCCATGTGCCAGGACACGGGCACGGCGATCGTGATGGGCAAGCGCGGGCAGAACGTGCTGACGGCCGGCCGCGACGAGGAGGCGCTCAGCCGCGGCATCTACGACGCGTACCAGAACCTCAACCTGCGCTACTCGCAGATGGCCCCGCTCACCATGTGGGAGGAGAAGAACACCGGCTCCAACCTCCCGGCGCAGATCGAGCTGTACGCGACCGACGGCGGCGCCTACAAGTTCCTGTTCATGGCGAAGGGCGGCGGCTCGGCCAACAAGTCGTTCCTGTACCAGGAGACGAAGGCCGTTCTGAACGAGGCCTCCATGATGAAGTTCCTGGAGGAGAAGATCCGCTCGCTGGGTACGGCGGCCTGCCCGCCGTACCACCTGGCGATCGTGGTCGGCGGCACGAGCGCCGAGTACGCCCTGAAGACCGCCAAGTACGCCTCGGCGCACTACCTGGACGAGATCCCCGCCGAGGGCTCCGAGCTCGGGCACGGCTTCCGGGACGAGGAGCTGGAGCAGAAGGTCTTCGAGCTGACGCAGAAGATCGGCATCGGGGCGCAGTTCGGCGGCAAGTACTTCTGCCACGACGTGCGCGTGGTGCGCCTGCCGCGGCACGGCGCGTCCTGCCCGGTCGCCATCGCGGTCTCCTGCTCCGCAGACCGTCAGGCCGTCGCGAAGATCACCGCCGAGGGCGTCTTCCTGGAGCAGCTGGAGACGGACCCGGCGCGGTTCCTGCCGGAGACCACCGACGAGCAGCTCGACGAGAGCGGTGACGTCGTGAAGATCGACCTGAACCAGCCGATGGAGACGATCCTCGCGGAGCTCACCAAGTACCCGGTGAAGACCCGGCTGTCCCTCACCGGCCCGCTGGTCGTGGCCCGTGACATCGCGCACGCCAAGATCAAGGAGCGGCTGGACGCGGGCGAGGAGATGCCGCAGTACCTGAAGGACCACCCGGTGTACTACGCGGGTCCCGCGAAGACCCCCGAGGGCTACGCGTCGGGCTCCTTCGGTCCGACGACGGCCGGCCGGATGGACTCCTACGTGGAGCAGTTCCAGGCGGCCGGCGGCTCCAAGGTGATGCTGGCCAAGGGCAACCGCAGCAAGCAGGTCACCGACGCGTGCGGCACCCACGGCGGCTTCTACCTCGGCTCCATCGGCGGCCCGGCCGCCCGGCTCGCCCAGGACTGCATCAAGAAGGTCGAGGTCGTCGAGTACGAGGAGCTCGGCATGGAGGCCGTCTGGAAGATCGAGGTCGAGGACTTCCCGGCGTTCATCGTCGTCGACGACAAGGGCAACGACTTCTTCCAGGACCCGGCGCCGGCCCCGACGTTCACGTCCATTCCGGTACGCGGCCCCGGACTCGCCTGAGAACGGCGGTGACGATTCGCCTCCACGGGGAACAGTGGTCGCGGCGCGGACGCTGTGACACGTGGAGGTGATCGTCGATGAGCGACGAGCAGGACAGGACCGAGTACCGCACCGAGCACGACTCCATGGGCGAGGTACGGGTGCCGACCCACGCCAAGTGGCGGGCCCAGACCCAGCGGGCGGTGGAGAACTTCCCCGTCTCCGGGCAGCGCATCGAGCGCGCGCACATCGAGGCGCTGGCCCGGATCAAGGGAGCGGCTGCCAAGGTCAACGCCGAGCTGGGGGTCCTGGACAAGGACGTCGCCGGGGCGATCCAGGAGGCGGCCGAGGAGGTCGTCGAAGGCAAGTGGGACGAGCACTTCCCGGTGGACGTGTTCCAGACGGGGTCGGGGACGTCGTCCAACATGAACACCAACGAGGTCCTCGCCACGCTCGCGAGCGAGCGGCTGGGCAAGGGCGTGCACCCCAACGACCATGTGAACGCGTCCCAGTCCTCCAACGACGTGTTCCCCTCCTCCATCCACATCGCCGCCACCGCCGCCGTCACCCGCGATCTGATCCCCGCCCTGGACCATCTCGCCGCCTCCCTGGAGCGCAAGGCCGAGGAGTTCTCCGACGTCGTGAAGTCGGGGCGGACCCACCTGATGGACGCCACCCCCGTGACGCTGGGCCAGGAGTTCGGCGGGTACGCCGCTCAGGTGCGGTACGGGATCGAGCGCCTTGAGGCCTCCCTGCCCCGGCTCGCCGAGCTGCCCCTCGGCGGTACGGCCGTCGGCACCGGCATCAACACCCCGCCCGGTTTCTCCGCCGCCGTGATCGAGGAGGTCGCCCGTACCACCGGTCTGCCGCTCACCGAGGCCCGTGACCACTTCGAGGCGCAGGGCGCCCGGGACGGCATCGTGGAGACCAGCGGGCAGCTGCGGACCATCGCGGTCGGGCTGACGAAGATCGCCAACGACCTGCGGTGGATGTCCTCCGGGCCGCGCACCGGCCTCGCCGAGATCGCCCTGCCCGACCTCCAGCCCGGCTCCTCGATCATGCCGGGCAAGGTGAACCCGGTCATCCCCGAGGCCGTGCTGATGGTCGCCGCCCAGGTCGTGGGCAACGACGCGACCGTCGCCACCGCCGGCGCCGCCGGCAACTTCGAGCTCAACGTCATGCTGCCCGTCATCGCGAAGAACGTGCTGGAGTCGGTCCGGCTGCTCGCGAACGTGTCGCGGCTGCTCGCCGACCGGACCGTCGACGGCATCACCGCCGACCGCGAACGGGCCCGGGAGTACGCCGAGTCCTCCCCCTCCGTCGTCACCCCGCTCAACAAGTACATCGGGTACGAGGAGGCCGCGAAGGTCGCCAAGAAGGCCCTGGCCGAACGGAAGACCATCCGTCAGGTCGTCCTGGACAGCGGGTACGTGGAGCGCGGCGACCTGACCATGGAGCAGCTCGACGAGGCGCTGGATGTCCTGCGGATGACACGTCCGTGACATTTCCTGGAGCAGGCGCGCCCGGCGCGTGAACCATGACACGCGCCGCAGCGTCGTATGCCTGTGGCACCTAATATCTGTGCATGGCAGACGGCGGAGCGGTGAGACGCGTGGAAACGGGTGGTGCGGCTGGCTTCTGGGCGCCCGGGAGCCGGATCCTGTGGCGGTACCGGGAGAACGGCGGCGCGCGTTTCCACATCGCGCGTCCCGTCACCGTCGTACGGGACGACGCGGAGCTGCTCGCCGTGTGGCTGGCGCCCGGCACCGAATGCGTGAAGCCCGTGCTCGCCGACGGCACCCCCGTGCACCAGGAGCCGCTGGAGTCGCGCTACACCAAGCCCCGGACCGTGCAGCGCGACCGCTGGTTCGGCACCGGTGTCCTGAAGCTCGCCCGGCCCGGCGAGCCCTGGTCCGTGTGGCTGTTCTGGGAGCCCGGCTGGCTCTTCAAGAACTGGTACGTGAACCTGGAGGAGCCGATGACCCGCTGGGAGGGCGGCGTGGACTCCGTCGACCACTTCCTGGACATCTCCGTCCACCCGGACCGCAGTTGGCACTGGCGCGACGAGGACGAGTTCGCCCAGGCCCTGCGGGACGGACTGATGGACGACCGGCAGGCCGAGAAGGTGCGGGCGGCGGGGCGGGCCGCGGTCGAGGTGATCCGCGCCTGGGGGCCGCCGTTCTCGGAAGGATGGCAGCACTGGCGCCCGGATCCGTCCTGGACGGTACCGTCACTTCCGGAGGACTGGGACCGCACGTCCGCGCATGTGTCCTCATGAGACCCTTGATGCGCCCCCGGGCAAGAAACGTAGGATCGTCCTCCGCAAGGGCGCGCGGCAACAACTACCAGAGCACGCGCTGGGCTTGACCGATCGTCACCGAGGGGCGGCAGGACGTGAGCGAGGGGTACGAGGGCAACACCGGCAGGGCCTGCGCCACGGGCCCTGGGAGCCCTGAGGACCGCAGACGGTCCGCCGGTGGCACAGGAACAACCTCTGACCACGCGGAAATTCCGTTCCTGGGGCACGTATTCCGGGTATCGGAATCTCGGCGGGACCACCTGCACCTCTGGCGTGCAGCCCCGGACGGATGGATTCGACACGCGTGACGGAGCAGCCGACCTCCTTCGAACGCCCGCAGCCGGGCGTCGACCCCGCGGACCCCCGCGGGGTGCTCGCGCATACCTCTACACCGGTTCGCGCGCCCGGCACGGGCGCCTTACCCGTACAGGGCCGCCCAGGCGGCGACGCCAGCGTTCCGGTCTCGACGCACACTTCACCGGGTACGTCGCAGCCGGGCACCTCCACGCCGTTCGGCAAGGGCAAGGACACCGTGAGCGACCCCGCCTCCGAGCACTCCCAGCCGGGTGCCGAGCAGACCGCCGAGCGCGACACCCCGCGGCCGCGGCCCTCCCCCGAAGGCATTCCGGTCCAGCCGGCCGACGAGCAGGACCGGCCGGGGCCGAATCCGGAGGGGCAGGAGCGCCGCACCGGCCAGACCCTGCCGCCCGGCCGGCCCACGCCGATGCGACGGGACGGGGACCGGCTCAGGTTCGTCGGTGCCGCCACCCGGCGGATCGCCCGCGGCATCGACCTCGACGAGATCGTGATGGGGCTGTGCCGGGCCACCGTGCCCACGTTCTCCGACGCGATCCTGGTCTATCTGCGCGACCCGCTGCCGGTCGGCGACGAGCGGCCCACGGGCCCGCTGGTGCTGCGGCTGCGGCGCACCGACCGGATACCGGCGGAGCGCGACACCGAGAACGGCTTCCTGCCGGCCGCGCAGCCCGAGCCCAACGAACTGGACACGGTCGGCGCCGAGCTGTGCGAGGTGCGGCCCGGCAGCGCGCTCGCCGAGGTGCTGCGGGGCGTGCGCCCGGTGTTCACCGACGCCCCCGCGGCGCGTGCCGCGCTGCCCGAGCTGCTCGGTGACGACGGCGAGTTGGCCGTGCCGGAGGGACAGCGCGCGATCCTCGCGCCGCTGCGCGGCCGGCGCCGGGTCATCGGTGCCGCCCTGTTCCTGCGCCGCCCCGAACGTCTCGCCTTCGAACCGGACGACCTGCTGGTGGCCGCGCAGCTCGCCACGCACAGCGCGCTCGGCATCGACAAGGCCGTGCTGTACGGCCGCGAGGCCTACATCGCGGACGAGCTGCAGCGCACCATGCTGCCCGAGACGCTGCCCCGCCCCACCGGCGTACGGCTCGCCTCCCGCTACCTCCCGGCCGCGGAGACGGCCCGCGTCGGCGGCGACTGGTACGACGCCATCCCGCTGCCCGGCAGCCGGGTCGCCCTGGTCGTGGGTGACGTCATGGGTCATTCCATGACGTCCGCCGCCATCATGGGCCAGTTGCGCACCACGGCCCAGACGCTCGCCGGGCTCGACCTGCCGCCGCAGGAGGTGCTGCACCACCTCGACGAACAGGCCCAGCGCCTCGGCGTGGACCGCATGGCCACCTGCCTGTACGCCGTCTACGACCCGGTATCGCACCGGATCACCATCGCCAACGCCGGTCATCCGCCGCCCGTCCTGCTCCACCTGGGCGGCCGGGCCGAGGTGCTGCGGGTGCCGGCCGGGGCCCCCATCGGGGTCGGCGGTGTCGACTTCGAGGCGGTGGAGCTGGACGCGCCCGCCGGGGCGACGCTGCTGCTCTACACCGACGGTCTGGTCGAGTCCCGCCTCAGGGACGTGTGGACCGGCATCGAGCAGCTGCGGGAGAAGCTCGCCGCGGTCGCGCAGCTCACCGGGCCGGACCATCCGCCGCCGCTGGAAGCGCTGTGCGACGAGGTGCTCGACATGCTCGGCCCGGGCGACCGGGACGACGACATCGCGCTGCTCGCCGCCCGCTTCGACGGGATCGCGCCGAGCGACGTGGCCTACTGGTTCCTGGAGCCGGAGGACGCCGCCCCCGGCCGGGCCCGCCGCCTGGCCCGGCGCGCGTTGCAGCGCTGGGGCCTGGAGGAGCTCAGTGATTCCGTCGAGCTGCTGGTCAGCGAGGTCGTGACCAACGCGGTGCGGTACGCGTCCCGGCCGGTCACGGTACGGCTGCTGCGCACGGACGTCCTGCGCTGTGAAGTGGGCGACGACGTCCCCCAGTTGCCGCGGCTGCGGCAGGCCCGTGCCACCGACGAGGGCGGACGCGGGCTGTACCTGGTGAACCGTCTGGCCCGGCGCTGGGGCGCGACGCGGCTCAGCACGGGCAAGGTGGTGTGGTTCGAACTGAACCGGAGCTGACCGTCCCGGACGCGTGACGGCAACCGGCATCGAGCCAGAAGGTGTCGGATCCGTTGGTGACCTTGATTGCGTGATCTGGTTGAGGGACCACAGCACAAGGGCGCCCGGTCTCGACCGGGCGCCCTTCGAGTGTCTTCTATCCTTCGTCGCCCCGCCTGATCGGGTCGAACGGGTCTCCGGTCGGCGGTGTCGTGCCCGGGCTCGTCGGCGGGGTGACGGTGGACGGCGTCGTCGACGGGGTCGTCGGCGGGGTGGTGGTCGGCTCCTCCGTCGTCGGCGGCGGGGACGACGACGACGGCTCCTCGGTCGTCGGCGCCTGCGTGGGCTCCTTGGTCGGCTCCTGCGTGGGCGTCGGCGTGAACGTCGGCTGGACGGCCGCGCCCTGCTGGGTCTCCAGATCGAACTTGGTGACGTCGCCCATCACACCGAAGGTGTAGCCCGCCCAGACCTGCGCCGGGAAGCCGCCGCCGTTGACCCGGTCCTCGCCGCCCGCCTTGTACATCGGCATGTGCTTGTACGGGGGCTTGGTGTCCTCGCCGAACAGACCGACCGAGGTGACCAGGTTCGGCGTGTAGCCGGTGAACCAGGCCGACTTGTTGTTGTCGGACGTACCCGTCTTGCCCGCGACCTGCTGGCCGTCGCGCCCCGGGTTGTTCCGTACGGACGTCTGGGCGGTGCCGTCGTCGACCACGCCGGTCAGCACCGAGGTCACCGAGTCGGCGGCCTCGCGGCTGATGACCTGGTCGCCGACCGGGTCGGGCATGGGCACCTTGTGGTTCAGGTGCTCCGCCGACTTCACTACGGCCGGGGTGACCTTCTTGCCGTGGTTGTCGAGGGTCGCGTAGACGCCGGCCATCTGCAGCGGACTGGCGCCCATGCTGCCCAGGGTCTGGGCGGGCACGGCCTCCATGTTCTCGGTGTCCATGCCGAGCTTGCCGGCGACCTTCACCACCTCGGACATGCCGACGTCGACGCCCATCTGCGCGAAGACGGAGTTGACGGACTTGTTCATCGCCGTCTGGACGGAGATCGGGCCGTAGTTCCTGTCGTCCTCGTTCTCGGGGGCGAAACCGACCTTGCTGCCGTCCTCCACGACCTGGCGCTTGCTCGTGCCGTCGTAGATCGTGCCCGCGTTGATCGGCTTGCCGTCCTGCGTCTTCGCCTGCTCCTCCAGGGCGGCGGCCAGGATGACCGGCTTGAAGGTGGAGGCGGGCTGGTAGTCGGTGCGGGTGGCGTTGTTGGTGTAGTGCTTGAAGTAGTCCTCGCCGCCGTACATCGCGACCACGGCGCCCGTCTTCGGGTTCACGGAAGCGGCTCCGGCCTGGACGTACGCGTCGACCTTGCGCTTGTCGGGGTCGAGCTTGCTGGTCAGCTGCTGCTTGACGGACTTCTCCAGCGCCGCCTGCTTCTTCTTGTCGATGTTGAGCGTGATGGTCCAGCCGCCGGCGCTCACCATCGCCTCGGCTTCCTTGCGGTCGCTCGCGGTGCCGTCGGCGACGAGCTGCTTCTTCAGTGCCGCGTTGGCCTCGTTGACCAGATAGCCCTTCTGGCCCTGCATGCCGGGGGCGGGCTTGGGCTCCTTCGGCACCGGGAACTTCATGTCGGCGCGCTCGGACCGGCTGAGCCAGCCCTCCTCGACCATGTTGTTCAGGACGTAGTTCCAGCGCGCCTTGACCAGTTTCCTGCCGCCCTCCGACGCGACCGCCCAGTCGTACTGGCTGGGAGCCTGGAGCAGCGCGGCGAGGTAGGCGCCCTGCGCGACCGTGAGCTTCTCGGCGTCGGTTTGGTAGTAGGCCTGGGCGGCGGCCTGGATGCCGTAGGCGTTGCGGCCGTAGTAGCTGGTGTTGATGTAGCCGGCGAGGATGTAGTCCTTGGACTTCTCCCGGTCCAGCTTCAGCGAGATGACCAGTTCCTTCAGCTTGCGCGAGACGGTCTGTTCCTGGGACAGGTAGTAGTTCTTGACGTACTGCTGGGTGATCGTGGAACCACCCTGCGAGCCACGCCCGGCGAGCGTGTTGAACAGGCCGCGGGCGGTGCCCTTCAGGTCGACGCCGGCGTCCTTGTAGAAGGTCTTGTTCTCGGCCGCGACGAAGGTGCGCCGCACGTCCTTGGGGACCCTGGACAGATCGACGACCTCGCGGTTGACCTTGCCGTCGCGGGCCATGATCGAGCCGTCGCTGTACTTGTAGATGTTGCTCTGCCGCTTGGCGTCGGCGTTCCCCTCGGGGATGTCGATCACCATGTACAGCACGATGAAGGCACCCATGCCGAGCAGGCAGAGGCCGAAGAAGGTGCCGAGGATCTTCTTCCAGGTGAAGAGCCTGCGTATGCCGCTCTTCCCGGCCGCGGCCGACGAACGGTGGCTCTTGGGTGCCGCCCGGCGCCCACCGCGCTGTCGGGCGCGTCTTTCTTCCGCTCGTCCCATGGGTCCGATCCGCTCCGCTTCGTTCATGTGTGCTCACAGGTCACACAGGTTCGCCGCTCAGGTCAGCTCAGAAAGCTAACACCGGGAGATAAGAGATAGGGCTGCTGATCCAGCCCTTTGCGGACGTGACAATCAGCACCCATCCCCACCGGAACCGACGTTCCAGACACCCGCAGGGTTGCCAGAACCCGGAAAAGTGATATCACTTAGATAGAAGGAAGCTAAGCAGAAGCGGCTTCCCAGGAGGAACGGGGGATCACCCATGTCCACATCGGAACCGCAGGTCACGGCCGACGTGCCGGAGATGCCGGCACCCCGGGTGCGGGAGTTCACCGCGCACAGCATCGGCGGCGGGCTCGCTCTGCTCCTCGGCCTGCTCGGGCTGCTGGCCGGTGCCGGGCTGATCGCGACCGCCACCTCGGTGGACGGGGCCGGGGCGAGGGCCGCGCTGATCGTCACCGGCATCCTGGTCGCGCTCGCGGCCTTCCTGGCCATGTGCGGACTGAACATGGTGGCGCCCGGCGAGGCCCGGGTGGTCCAGCTCTTCGGCCGCTACCGGGGGACGATCCGGCAGGACGGCCTGCGCTGGGTGAACCCCCTCACCTCGCGCACGAAGATCTCGACGCGCGTCCGCAACCACGAGACCGCCGTCCTGAAGGTCAACGACGCCTACGGCAACCCCATCGAACTGGCCGCGGTCGTGGTGTGGCGGGTCGAGGACACCGCCCAGGCCGTCTTCGAGGTCGACGACTACGTGGAGTTCGTCTCCACCCAGACCGAGGCCGCCGTGCGGCACATCGCCATCGAGTACCCCTACGACGCCCACGAGGAGGACGGCCTCTCGCTGCGCGGCAACGCCGAGGAGATCACCGAGAAACTCGCCGTCGAACTGCACGCGCGCGTGGAGGCGGCCGGGGTGCAGATCATCGAGTCGCGCTTCACGCACCTCGCGTACGCCCCCGAGATCGCCTCCGCGATGCTCCAGCGGCAGCAGGCCGGAGCGGTCGTCGCGGCGCGGCGGCAGATCGTGGACGGAGCGGTGGGCATGGTCGAGGCCGCGATCGCCCGGATCACCGAGCGGGACATCGTGGAGCTGGACTCCGAGCGGAAGGCGACCATGGTCTCCAACCTCATGGTCGTGCTGTGCGGCGACCGCGCCGCGCAGCCGGTCCTCAACACCGGGTCGCTCTACCAGTGACGGTCCCTCCCGAAGGCCCGGGTCCGCGGCGCCGGCCGCAGCAGCAGCGCAAGCAGGTGCTGCTGCGGCTGGACCCGGCGGTGTACGAGGCGCTCGCACGGTGGGCCGGGGACGAGCTGCGGTCGGCCAACGCGCAGATCGAGTTCCTGCTGCGGAAGGCGCTGGCGGAGGCGGGGCGCCTGCCGCGCGAGACCGGGCCCATGCCCCGGCGCGGGCGGCCGCCCGGGGGTGACGACCCCGGCCCCCCGCCGGCCTGAACGACCTCGCCGCGAGCACCTCGCCCCCTGTTGCGGAACCGTGACAACACGCCCCGACCTGCACGCTCGTACCGCCGGCCATGATCTACACACCCCACGTATACATCCCGCGTATACACCCCGTGTACAGTCCTCAACATGTCCATCGGTCACACTCTCCTGGGACTCCTGGAGTCCGGCCCCCGGCACGGTTACGACCTCAAGCGGGCCTTCGACGAGAAGTTCGGTCACGACCGGCCGCTGCACTACGGCCAGGTCTACTCGACGATGTCCCGGCTGCTGAAGAACGGGCTCGTCGAGGTCGACGGCATCGAGGCGGGCGGCGGGCCCGAGCGCAAGCGGTACGCGATCACCGAGGCCGGCATCACCGACGTCGAGCGCTGGCTGGCGACGCCCGAGAAGCCCGAGCCGTACCTCCAGTCGATCCTCTACACCAAGGTCGTCCTCGCGCTGCTCACCCACCGCGACGCCGGCGACATCCTCGACACCCAGCGCTCCGAGCACCTGCGCAGCATGCGGATCCTCACCGACCGCAAGCGCAAGGGCGACCTCGCCGACCAGCTCATCTGCGACCACGCGCTGTTCCACCTGGAGGCGGACCTGCGCTGGCTGGAGCTGACCGCGGCCCGTCTGGACAAGCTCCGCGAGGCGGTGACCCGATGACCGTTCCCGCTGGTTCGCTGCTCGTCGCCCAGGATCTGCGCAAGACCTACGGGCCGACCACCGCGCTCGACGGCGCCGAGTTCTCCATCCACCCCGGCGAGGTCGTCGCCGTGATGGGCCCGTCCGGGTCGGGCAAGTCGACGCTGCTGCACTGTCTGGCCGGGATCGTGACGCCCGACTCGGGCTCGATCACGTACAACGGGCGCGAGGTGACCTCGATGAGCGACTCCGAGCGCAGTGCGCTGCGCCGCTCGGAGTTCGGCTTCGTGTTCCAGTTCGGGCAGCTCGTGCCGGAACTCACCTGCGTGGAGAACGTCGCGCTGCCGCTGCGGCTGAGCGGGTCGCCCCGCAAGGCGGCCGAGCGGGCCGCGCTGGCGTGGATGGAACGGCTGGAGGTCGACGACCTGCGCAAGAAGCGGCCCGGCGAGGTGTCCGGCGGCCAGGGGCAGCGGGTCGCCGTCGCCCGCGCGCTGGTCACCAACCCGCGCGTGCTGTTCGCCGACGAGCCGACCGGCGCGCTCGACTCGCTCAACGGCGAGCGCGTGATGGAACTGCTCACGGAAGCCGCCCGGTCCACCAACGCGGCCGTGGTGCTCGTGACTCACGAGGCCCGGGTGGCCGCGTACTCCGACCGCGAGATCGTCGTACGGGACGGCAGGTCGCGGGACATGGAGCGCGTCGTATGAGCGTCAGGCAGTGGAGCCGGGACCTGGCCATGGGGACCCGGTTCGCCTTCGCGGGCGGACGCGAGGGGTGGATCCGGGCGGTGCTGACGGCCGTCGGCGTCGGGCTCGGTGTGGCGCTGCTGCTGCTCACCACGGCCATCCCGAACGCGCTGGCGGAGCGGGACCGGCGCGAGGAGGCGCGCAGCGACCACACCTTCGGCCAGCAGGAGATACCCAAGGCCGACAACACCCTGCTCGTCGTGGACGCGGACACCACGTACCGGGACCAGGACGTCCGCGGGCGCCTGCTGGAGCCGGACGGACCCAAAGCTCCGCGGCCGCCGGGGGTCGCGGCGTTCCCGGCGGACGGCGAGATGGTCGTCTCCCCCGCACTCAAGGAGCTGCTCGCCTCCGACGACGGGAAACTGCTGCGGGAGCGGCTGCCCTACCGGATCTCGGGCACGATCGGCGAACAGGGTCTGGTCGGCTCTCAGGAACTCGCCTTCTTCGCCGGCGGCAAGGGGCTCCAGAAGAAGCTGGAGGGTCCCGCCAGCGGGGCCCGGATCGACAGCTTCGGCAACGACGACCTGGGGTCGTCCGACCCCTGGGACCCGGTGCTGCTCCTGCTGGTCCTGGTCGTCTTCGTGGTGCTGCTGATGCCGGTCGCCGTGTTCATCGCCGCGGCCGTACGGTTCGGCGGCGAGCGGCGCGACCGCAGGCTCGCGGCGCTGCGGCTGGTCGGCTCCGACAGCCGGATGACCCGCCGGATCGCCGCCGGCGAGGCGCTCGCCGGTTCCCTGCTGGGACTCGTCCTCGGCACCGGGTTCTTCCTGCTCGGACGGCAACTGGCGGCATCCGCCGAGGTGTTCCACGTCAGTGTGTTCCCGAGCTATCTGAACCCCTCTCCCCTGCTGGCCGCCCTGGTCGCCGTGGCGGTGCCGACGGCCGCGGTGCTGGTGACCCTGTTCGCCCTGCGCGGGGTGGTCATCGAGCCGCTCGGCGTGGTGCGCACGGCCAAGCCCGCGCGGCGCCGGCTGTGGTGGCGGCTGCTGCTGCCGCTGGGCGGGCTCGCGATGCTCTACCCGATGATCGGGCAGGGCCGCAACCAGGGGGACTTCAACCAGTACCTCGTCGTCGGCGGTGTCATGCTGCTGCTCGTCGGTGTGACGGCACTGCTGCCGTGGGTCGTGGAGACGGTGGTGGCCCGGCTGGGCTCGGGCAGCGTTGCCTGGCAACTGGCCGTGCGCAGGCTCCAGTTGAGCAGTGGCGCGGCGGCCCGCATGGTCAACGGCATCGCGGTGGCGGTGGCGGGGGCGATCGCGTTGCAGATGCTGTTCGCCGGGGTGGAGGGCGACTACACCACGTCGTCGCGGTACGACGTCTCGCGGGCCCAGATGAGCGTGAATGTGCCGGAGGGTGCCCGGACCGCGGCCACCATCGGGGAGTACCGCGACACCGAGGGCGTGCGCAAGGTCACCGCCCTGTCCGACGTCTATCTCGGCGACCGGCGCGGCGAGCCGGACTCCTTCGCCCAGATCACCGTGGCCGACTGCGCGTCGCTGCGCGAGGTGGCCACGCTCCCTTCCTGTCGCGACGGTGACGTCTTCGCGGTCAAGGGCTCGCAGTACGACAGCGAGGGCGACCACCTGTCCGAGCCCGGCACGACCCTGTGGGCCGACCGGGAGGACGGCGCCCGCTGGATCTCCTGGACCGTACCGAAGGACATCCGGCAGGCCCAGCCCCGCGAGGATCCCACCGGGTACGAGCGCGGCGGCATCCTGCTGACACCCGGCGCGGTGCCGGGGAACCTCAAGGCGCAACTCTCCACCGAGCTCTTCCTGAGCCTGGACCTCTCCAAGGCGGACGCCTACGACCACGTGCGCAACACGGCCGCGCGGCTCGACCCGACGTCCCAGCCCATGACCTGGAACAGCGTCGAGAGCAACGAGCGCTACGCCACCATCCGCACCGGCCTGTCCGTCGGAGCCGCCTGTGTGCTGGCACTGATCGGGGCAAGCCTGCTGGTCTCGCAGCTGGAGCAGTTGCGCGAACGCCGCAAGCTGCTGTCGTCCCTGATCGCCTTCGGCACCCGGCGCCGCACCCTCAGTCTGTCGGTGCTGTGGCAGACGGCGATCCCGATCGGTCTGGGGCTGCTGCTGGCGGCGACGGTGGGCATGGCCCTGGGGGCGGTCCTGCTGCGGATGACCAACATGGCGATCCGGGTGGACTGGCCGAGCGTGCTCTCGATGACCGGCATCGGCGCGGCAGTCGTCCTGGTGGTGACCCTGCTGAGCCTGCCGCCCCTGCTGAAGCTGATGCGCCCGGACGGCTTGCGCACGGAGTAGGACGCCCGGGCCCCGCCTGCGCCACGTCGTCCCAACCGGCCGGTGTCCCACGCGCCCGAGGCGGAGCCCACCTCCCCCCAACCGGACGATGTCGCCGGACCGACACAGGCGGAGCGCCCCGCAGCACCCAGCCGCCCGATGTCCGGACTGACGAAGCCGGAGGCCACGTCGCCCAGCCGCCGGCGTCCCGGCCGGTGAAGGCGGGAGACGCGCGGCCCCCGAGCCTGTCAGGTGTCCTGGTCGACGACCCGTACGGGCAGTGGTCGCAGGGCCTGGCGCAGGGCGGCTGCCAGTTCCTCGTACTCGGCGGCGCGCGCTGCCCCCGTCCGCATCGCCAGGGCGACCCGGCGGGTGGGGGCCGGGTCGGCGAAGTACCCGGTGAGGAGCTGGTTGCTGCGGGAGGTCTCGACCTTGAGGGCCGTGCGCGGCAGCAGCGTGACGCCGAGCCCGCCCGCGACGAGCTGCACCAGCGTGGACAGCCCGGCGGCGGTCGTGGTGACCGGGGCGTCCTCGCGGCCGGCCTCCCGGCAGATGTCGAGGGCCTGGTCGCGCAGGCAGTGCCCCTCGTCCAGAAGCAGCAGGTGCAGCTCGCGCAGCGCCTCGCGCGGGATGCCCTCGCGTCCGCCGAGTTCATGGTCCAGCGGCGTGACGAGCACGAAGTCCTCGTCGAACAGCGGCAGTTCGGCCACGCCCGGCACGCCGAGGGGCACGGCGAGCAGCAACAGGTCGAGCCGGCCGCTGCCGAGGCCGTCGACGAGGGAGGCGGTCTGCTCCTCGTGCACCTGGAGGTCGAGGTGCGGATACCGGTCGTGGACGAGCCGCAGGACCGTGGGCAGCAGATAGGGCGCCACCGTCGGGATGACCCCCAGCCGCAGCACGCCCGTGAACGGGGCGCGCACCGCCTCGGCCTCCTCCATGAGCGCGCCCACCTCCCCCAGCACCGCCTTGGCCCGTACGGCGATCCGCTCACCCTCGGGCGAGAGCAGCACCTTGCGCGTCGTACGCTCGAGGAGCGTCACTCCGAGTGTTTCCTCCAGCGCCGACACGGCGCCCGAGAGGGCAGGCTGGCTCATGCCGATCGCCCCGGCCGCGTCCCGGAAGTGAAGGTGCTCGGCCACGGCCGCGAAGGCCCGCAGCTGCGCGAGGCTGGGTTGCCTGCGCTTATTACCCACAGTCACTAATAACTACCTCCGATCAACTCGACCGAGTGTAGCTATTTCCGTAATCAATCGAGCCTGTGCCAACATCAATAACGTCCAACCCATGGGAAACACCTGCAATCCGGGTGTTTCTTCGCTGCAAGGAGAGTGTGTGCTCACCGTCGGTGACAAGTTCCCCGAGTTCGAACTGACCGCCTGCGTCTCGCTGGAGGCCGGCAAGGAGTTCGAGGAGATCAACCACAAGACCTACGAAGGCAAGTGGAAGGTGATCTTCGCCTGGCCCAAGGACTTCACCTTCGTGTGCCCCACCGAGATCGCCGCCTTCGGCAAGCTGAACGAGGAGTTCGCCGACCGCGACGCTCAGGTCCTGGGCTTCTCCGGCGACTCCGAGTTCGTCCACCACGCCTGGCGCAAGGACCACGACGACCTGCGCGACCTGCCGTTCCCGATGATGGCCGACTCCAAGCACCAGCTCATGCGCGACCTCGGCATCGAGGGCGAGGACGGCTTCGCCAAGCGCGCGGTGTTCATCGTGGACCAGAACAACGAGATCCAGTTCTCGATGGTGACCGCGGGTTCGGTCGGCCGTAACCCGAAGGAGGTCCTGCGGGTCCTGGACGCGCTCCAGACGGACGAGCTCTGCCCGTGCAACTGGTCGAAGGGCGACGAGACCCTCGACCCGGTCAAGCTGCTCTCCGGGGAGTGATCTGAGATGTCGCTGGATGCCCTGAAGTCCTCGATACCGGACTACGCCAAGGACCTGAAGCTCAACCTGGGCTCGGTCATCGGCAACTCGGACCTGCCGGCCCAGCAGCTGTGGGGCACGGTCCTGGCGACGGCGATCGCCTCCCGCTCCCCGATCGTGCTGCGCGAGCTGGAGCCCGAGGCGAAGGCGAACCTGTCGCCGGAGGCCTACACGGCGGCGAAGTCGGCGGCCGCGGTGATGGCGATGAACAACGTCTTCTACCGCACGCGCCACCTGCTGTCGGACCACGAGTACGGCAACCTGCGCGCGGGCCTGCGGATGAACGTCATCGGCAACCCGGGCGTCGACAAGGTCGACTTCGAGCTGTGGTCCTTCGCGGTCTCCGCGATCAACGGCTGCGGCATGTGCCTCGACTCCCACGAGCAGGTCCTCCGCAAGGCCGGCCTCGACCGCGAGGTCATCCAGGAGGCCTTCAAGATCGCCTCCGTGATCCAGGCGGTCGGCGTCACGCTGGACGCCGAGGCGGTCCTGTCGGAGTGACTCCGGCTCGCGGGCGCTGAACCTCAGGGCCCCGTCCACCGCATGGTGGACGGGGCCCTGTTCGTGCGTTCGGCGTCCGTTACTCCGCCGGAGCGTCCGAAACGGCCTGCGCGCTCACCGCCGTAGCCTCCCGCGGCTGCTGCCGCACCGCACGCCTCAGCGCCGACTCCCGTGAGTGCGCCCTCAGATATCCGGCGACCGTGTTCGTGACCGCCACCAACGGCACGGCGACCACCGCGCCCCCGATCCCGGCGGTCATCCCGCCCGCCGCGACCGACAACACCACCGCGAGCGGATGCACCCGCACCGCCCGCCCCAGGATGAACGGCTGCAGGATGTGCCCCTCGATCTGCTGCACCGCCAGCACCACCACGAGCGTCATGACCGCCGTGAACACCCCCTGGGTGACCAGCGCGACCACCACCGCCAGCGCCCCGGACACCACCGCGCCCACCAGCGGGACGAACGCGAACAGGAAGATGAACACCGCCAGCGGCACGGCCATCGGCACATCGAGGAAGTAGATGCCGAGACCGATGAAGATCGCGTCGATCAGGGCCACGATCACCGTGCCCCGCACATACGCCGTCAGCGTCCGCCAGGCCGCCGGCCCGGCCCCGGCCACTCCCGGCCGCGCCGCCGCCGGCACCAGCTTCAGCGTCCACTCCCAGATGCGCTTGCCGTCGTAGAGCAGGAACAGCGTGGAGAAGACCGCCAGCAGAATCCCCGTCAGCGCCTCGACGACGACCGTCACGCCCTCCAGCCCGGCCGAGGTGATCTGGTCGGTGTTCGCCCCGACGGCCTCCCGCAGGTTCTTGGCTATCTCGTTGATCTGCTTGTCCGTGACGTGGAACGGGCTGTTCAGCAGCCAGTTCCGCAACTCGTCGATGCCGTCCTGGATCTGGCCCGAGAGGTCGTCGATGTTCTCCATGACCTGCCAGGTCACGAACCAGCCGATCAGCCCCATGACGACGAACCCGAGGATCGCCGTCAGCGCCGTGGCCGGCCCGCGGGGCACTCCCAGTCGCCGCAGCCGTGTCACGGTCGGCTGGAGCAGCGCGGTGATGAGCAGGGCGCTCACGAACGCCAGCACCACCAGCTGGACGGCGCTGATGACCCGCATCAGCACCCACAGCGTGCCCGCCAGGACGAGCAGCCGCCAGCCCGCCTCCGCCGCGACCCGCACTCCCCACGGCACGGCCGAGGCGGGGTCGGGCCGGGCCGGAACGTCAGGCGCGTAGTCCGGGGGCGGCGGCACGTATTCGTCGGCTCCCGCCGGGGACTCGGAGGCGTCCCGTTCCCGTTCGGCCTCGGCGCGGCGCTCGTTCCACTGCTCGCTCATCTCGGTCAGTCCGGCACCGAGCCGGCCGAGCCACCCTGGCACACGCGACATGATCCGTCCTCTTCCCCCGTCTCTGCGCAGCACTCCCCCGGGAGCCGTCCGTCCCGACGGTACATGGCGCGAGCCCCGCACCGTCGAACGGTGCGGGGCTCGCGCGAAGAGCGGGTCGCGGCTCAGGGCCGCGGGCTCAGTACCAGCTGTTGGCCTGCCAGAACGACCAGGCGTCACACGGGCTGCCGTAGCGGTCGTTCATGTAGTTCAGGCCCCACTTGATCTGGGTGGCCGGGTTGGTCCGCCAGTCGGCGCCGACGGACGACATCTTGGATCCGGGCAGAGCCTGGAACATGCCGTAGGCCCCGGAGGAGGGGTTGACCGCCTTGTAGTTCCAGTCGGACTCGTGGTCCACGATGTTGCTGAAGCACTGGAACTGCCCCGAGGGCACGATCTGCCGCGCCATCGCCTGGATCTGGGCGATGCTGTAGGAGCTCGCGACGGGGATGTCGGAGATGTCCTTGGAACGGCTGGCGGCGTCCTTGGCCTCCGCGCGCTCCTTGGCCTCCTTGGCCGCCTTGGCTGCCTTCTCGGCGGCCTCCTTCTTGGCGATGGCCATGTCGGCGGCGGCCTTGCGGGCGGCCTCCTCGGCGTCCTTCTTGGCGCTCGCGTCCGCCGCGATGGCCTGTGCGTCGGCCTGCTGAGTCAGGGACGCGGTCTGCACCTGGGCATGCTGACCCGCGGGGATGTCCGCGAGCAGAGTGGTGCCGCTTGCCGTCGCTTCGGCGTCGTTGTTCTGCGCGGTGCTGCCCGAGGCAACGCCGACGACGCTTCCGACAGCGGTGACCGCCGTGGCCGAGGCCACTGCGAATCCCCGGACCGAGATCCGGCTCACACGGTTTCCTTCCAGCATCGCCCGCTTCGGTGACCCTCGCGGACGCAATCGTGCCCCTGGCACTGGCCTCCCCAACTGCGGGGTCACGGGAGGCGCGGGCCCGGTGGGCAACTCCCGCGAGGGGAGCGCCGCGTGATGCTCGGGCGGCATACGACATCGCTATGCAGTTGAAGCTGTGCTTTTTGTGGTGCCGTACCGCTGGGGGTACAGGTGTGTCGTATGCGGGGCCTGACAGGAGTGAGACTCTGCCGTAACACGACGGGGCAAGGCAATTCTGAGTTGCGTGTGAAAGCTCACATCCCGTTTGACGCGGGAAATTCACAGAAACCGCAAGACGCGAAGGCGCCGCCCGGCTAGGCTCTTCGCCTTTCCGGACGGCGCCAACTACTGCGTAACCACCCCTCCTTGGGGTGGAACGGTCAGATATGGCCGTCTTCGAGCATTTCGGTCACAAGAGCGGCGATCTGGGACCTCTCGGACCGGTTCAGGGTCACGTGCGCGAAGAGCGGATGGCCCTTCAGCTTCTCGACCACGGCGACGACACCGTCGTACCGGCCGACCCTGAGGTTGTCCCGCTGGGCCACGTCATGGGTGAGAACCACCCGCGAATTGGCGCCGATTCGGGACAGAACGGTGAGAAGTACGTTCCTCTCCAGCGACTGCGCCTCGTCGACGATGACGAACGCGTCGTGCAGCGAGCGGCCGCGGATGTGGGTGAGCGGCAGGACCTCCAGCATGCCGCGCGCGGTGACCTCCTCGATGACCTCCCGGCTGGTGACCGCCGACAGCGTGTCGAACACGGCCTGCGCCCAGGGGCTCATCTTCTCGGCCTCGGAGCCGGGCAGATAGCCGAGCTCCTGCCCGCCCACCGCGTACAGCGGACGGAAGACCATCACCTTCTGGTGCTGACGGCGCTCCAGCACCGCCTCCAGGCCCGCGCAGAGGGCCAGCGCCGACTTTCCGGTGCCGGCCCGGCCGCCCATGGACACGATGCCGACGCCCGGGTCGAGCAGCAGATCGAGCGCGATCCGCTGTTCGGCGCTGCGGCCCTTGATGCCGAACGCCTCACGGTCCCCGCGTACGACACGGATGCTGCCCTCGGGTGTGACCCGCCCGAGCGCCTTGCCGCGCTCCGACTGGATCGTCAGGCCCGTGTGCACCGGCAGGTCGGCGGCTTCGGGGACGTAGACGTGCCCTTCCTCGAAGAGGATGTCCACCTGCTCGCCGGGCAGGGTCAGTTCGGACATTCCGGTCCAGCCGGAGGAGTCCGTGATGGCGAGTTCCGCGCGGTACTCCTCGGCGAGGAGCCCGACGGAGGACGCCTTGATCCTGAGCGGGAGGTCCTTCGACACGACGGTGACGTCGAACCCCTCGGCCTGCAGATTGCGGGCGACCGCGAGGATGCGGGAGTCGTTGTCCCCCAGGCGGTAGCCGCTGGGCAGCACGCTGGGGTCCGAGTGGTTGAGCTCGACACGGACGGTCCCGCCGAGGTCCCCGGTCGGGATGGGGGCGTCGAGGCGGCCGTACCGCACCCGGAGGTCGTCGAGCAGGCGGAGGGCCTGCCGGGCGAAGTAGCCGAGTTCGGGATGGTGCCTTTTCGCCTCCAGCTCTGTGACCACGACGATGGGGAGCACGACCTCGTGCTCGTCGAAGCGGCTCAGGGCGCCTGGGTCGGCCAGCAGGACGCTGGTGTCGAGAACATAGGTGCGCCGGTCTGGCTTGTGGCGCTTTGCGCTGGTCACCACGGAAGGACGTACCCCCTCGGATGAGGTCGGGGAGCGACGGAGTGAAAGCTGGACCGGGAGGGGGTGGGAAAGATCCCGACCGGTCGTCGGCCGCCCTGCGCGGGCCGAGGACCGGCCCTCCGCCTCTTCATCCGTGCTGTGACCGCACGATCGGGCTGGTGCAAAGGGCCTCCCGGGCGGACGGCCCCGTGCCGTCCGCTGAGATCCGACACCCGTGGTTCGGGCATCGACCTGTCTGACTTATGCCCTCGAACGAGCGTCGCCATGCCACGGCATATGACGGCGACCCGGTGAACTCCGTGTGACATCCGTCTTCGGAGGGGTACCGGGGAGGATTGCGACCTGCGATGACAGCGGTGCCCGGCGGGTGCGGCCAGGTGTGGCGATGTGCGGCGCCTTGTTGAAACAGGGACGTCAGGTGGGACGCCTCGTGCGCGAATCAGCCGCCGAAGCGCCGGTGGCGGGCGGCGTAGTCGCGCATGGCGCGCAGGAAGTCGACCTTGCGGAAGGCCGGCCAGAACACGTCGCAGAAGTAGTACTCGGAGTGCGCGGTCTGCCAGAGCATGAATCCGGACAGCCGCTGCTCACCACTGGTACGGATCACCAGGTCGGGGTCGGGCTGGTCGCTGGTGTAGAGGTGACGCCCGATCATGTCGGTGTCGACGGCCTCGGTGAGCTCCTCCATCGAGGTGCCCCGCTCCTGCGCGTCGAGCAGCATCGAGCGCACGGCGTCGGCGATCTCCTGCCGGCCGCCGTAGCCGATGGCGACGTTGACCAGTATGCCGTCGACGTGCGCCGTGGTCTCCTCGGCCTCCTTCAGGACCGTCTGCATCCCGGCGGGCAGCAGGTCCGGCGTGCCCACGTGGTGCACACGCCAGCGGCCGTCGGCGGCCAGGGTGCGGACGACGTCCTCGATGATGCCGAGCAGGGGGACGAGCTCCTCCTGCGGACGGTCGAAGTTGTCCGTGGACAGCAGCCAGAGGGTGACGACCTCGACATCGGTCTCGGAGCACCAGCCGAGGAACTCCTCGATCTTTCCGGCACCGGCCCGGTGGCCGTCGACGGTGCTGGAACCGGCGGCCTTCGCCCAGCGCCGGTTGCCGTCCATGATGACGCCGATGTGCTTGGGCACCTGAGCGTGGTCCAGGTGGCCTTCCACCCGGCGTGCGTACAGCCTGACCAGCAGGCCGCGCAGCTTGTCGCGCAGGTTCACGTGATTGTCAGCCCCTCCGTACGGATCGGACAGGCCGCGGCATGCGGCCCGGTCGTGGCCGCGGGCGGTCCCTGCCCGTATGGCGGTGGTCCCCGGAGGCGAAGCCTACCCCCGCCGCCGCCACAGGCCGCCAACGGGTGCGGAACGCACGGTTCCGGTGTGCGCCGGGGCGCGCTCCGGCGCACAAAGAAAACGGGCCGGTCCGTGGGGGGGATACGGACCGGCCCGAGGGGGGGTTTCCACCATAACCCTTCGTAAGTGATGCTGCGTGCATCGGCGTGCCACAACTACTCTCCGGAGTCGCCCGACAACGCGGCGGTGGCTGCGGAAGCCGTCGTCCAGGCCTCGAATCTGGCCGAAAGATGGCCGTCACGCAGGGAAATCGTGAGCACCGAGATGAAGGCCGGGACCTCTCCGCCCCTGTAGGCCAATCGGCGATTCGCCCTCCACACCCTCCGTCGGGTGACCCCACCTGCGAACGCTCGCTTGACTCCGGGACCGGCCCGAGCGAGGAGGGCCCTGCACCGCGCAGCCCCCTCCACTGCGCGGTACCGCCCGCGCAGCTTTGCTCACGCGAATCACCTCGGTCTGAACTTACGTCAGTCGCGGCCCTCGATGCGAGCCACGGGCGATAACGATGTGAAAACCCTCGTCGGGAGATGCGCAAGTGGGGTGAGCGAAACGAGTGACCCCAGGGACTGCTGGAACGTATTGGGGTGAATGGCATCATGCGCTCTCGTACAGGACGGACCAGTAATAGGACGAAATCAGTCCTCTTTGCCACCTACCGTCGTTCCATGACGACGACCGTGAGGATCACGTGGGAAGCGGCCGGCGCACGGCGGGCCGGACGGCAGTTCCTATCCGGACCGGCCGGGAGCGGCACGCCGGTCGCCGAAGTGGTCGGCGCGATGCGGGGCGCGCACGCTCAGGTGCCGTCCGCGGCCGAGGTGTCGGTGGGGATGCGGGCGACCGGGGTGACGCGGGCGGATGTGCGGGCCGCGCTCCGGGACGAACGGTCCCTGATCAAGACGTATGGCCCACGCGGCACGATCCATCTGCTCCCGGCGCACGAACTCCCCCTCTGGTCGGCCGCCCTGACCGCGGTCCCGACCGGCCGGAGCCCCTTCCCGCCCGATGTGCGGCTCACCGAGGAGCAGGCCGCCCAGGTCGTGGCGGCGATCGGTGACGCGCTCGACGGCAGGTACCTGACCCTGGACGAACTGACCGAGGAGGTCGTCGCCCGTACGGGCCCGTGGGCCGGCGACCGGGTGATGCCGGCGTTCCAGGACATGTGGCCGCGCTGGCGGCAGGTGATGCACCGGGCGGGCTGGGCGGGCACGCTGTGCTTCGGCCCGAACCGTGGCCGCAAGGTGACGTACACGCAGCCGCCGCGGGAGGAGTGGGAGGAAGGGGAACAGTGGGAGGGAGGGGAGGGCGGTGGGGGCGCGGCGGGCAGTGGGGGCGAGGCGGCGGCCGCACCGGATCGAGGCTCCGGCACGGCGCCCGGGGCCGCGCTGGGCACTTTCGTCCGCCGCTATCTGCACGCGTACGGCCCGGCCACCCCGCAGCACTTCGCGAGGTGGCTGGCGGCGCCGCCCGGATGGGCCATGGCTCTGTTCGGCGAGCTGGCCGACTCGGGCCGTATCGAGGAGGTCGATTTCGAGGGGACACCGGCGTGGGTGGCGGCGGGTGACACCGAGTTCCCGGACGGGCCCGCGCGGGGTGTGCGGCTGCTGCCGTACTTCGACGCGTACGTCATCGCCGGGCAGCCCCGGGAACGGCTGTTCCCCGGGAAGGCGTACCAACGCGCACTCGGCGGCGGCCAGGCGGGCAACTACCCCGTGCTGCTGGTCGACGGGGTGGTGGCCGGGGTGTGGCACCAGCGGCGCCGGGGCCGTCGTACCACCGTCACGGTCGAGCCGCTCGTCCGGCTGACGGCACGGCAGCAGCGGGAGCTGGGCGAGCAGGCCGAGCGGGTGGGCGAGGTCCTGGAGGCGGCCGCGGAGTTGGTGATGGGTGAGGTGTCGACGGGGCCGCACGCGTGATCAGGGGTGTGGTGCGGGCGACGGGCCCGGCCTGCGTGCCTCGACCAGCTGCCGGGTGCTGTGGGCGACGAAGGGCCCCTCGGCCTCGATCCGCTCGTGCAGCGCGCGGAGCTGCGGCTGGTACGCCTCGACGGTGAAGCCGGGCACCATCCACACCACTTTCCGCAGGAAGTGCACGACCGCGCCGATGTCGTGGAACTCCATACGCAGCCGCTCCGCCCGCAGATCGACGACGTCCAGCCCGGCCGCCTCGGCGTCGGCCCGCTCGCGGTCGGGATGCCGGGCACCGCGCACGGCCTCCGGCTGCGGCCCGAGGAAGTGCTCGACGAGCTCGAAGACGCTGCCCGGCCCCACGTGCTGGGCGAAGTACGTCCCGCCGGGCCGGAGCACGCGGGTGATCTCGTCCCACTGCGGGCGGACCGGGTGCCGGCTCACGACCAGGTCGAACGCACCGTCGGCGAAGGGCAGCGGGCCGTCCTCGAGCGCGGCGACGACCGCGACACCGTGCGGACGGAGCAGGGCGGTGGCCTTCGCCACGTTCGGCGGCCACCCCTCGGTGGCCACGGCGAGCCGGGGCGTCCGCTCGGCCCGGCCGAGCGCGAACTCCAGCACTTCCCCGCCCCCGGTCTGCACGTCGAGCACGGCACCGGCCCGCCCCAGCCGCTCGGCCTGGGACACGGCATACCCCCAGGAGGGCCGCGCCTCGGTGGCCCGTCCCTCGAACCAGGAGAAGTCCCACCCCTCGGTGGGGACGGAGGCGCCTTCGGTGACGAGGTCCTCGAAGGTGCGGCGGGGGTGGTGCGGCTCTGCCATGAGGGAGTACTCCTGCCGGTACGAGGGGGGCCGAGCTTCTCGGGGACACGGGGGACACGGGGGGACACGTACGAACAGGGCCGGGTCCCGCCGGCTGCTTACGACGTCACGAAACAGACGTCACGGAACGAGCGGGCGTACGTCCTCCGCCGCGAAGCGCACGAACCCCTCGGGATCCGGTTCGTCGGCGGTGGGCTGGAGGACGACGGTGTCGGCCCCGGCCTCCACCAACCGCTCGACGGCCTTGGCGACAGCACCCGCGTCCCCGGCGACACCGAGCTCGGGAACGGCCCCGAACCCCTCGGCGGCGAGCTCGGCACGCAGCCGGTCGTCGGCGCCTGCCCCGGTGGCGGTGAGCAGATAGACGACGACGGGATGCGCCCCGTCCCCCCGTCCGGCCGCCTCCCGCCCTTCACCGATGAGCCGCCGTGCCTCCCGCACCCCTGCCGCATTGGTGCCGGCGGTGAGGACGGTCCCGTCGGCCGCCTCCCCGGTGAGCCGCAGCGAACGGGGCCCGGTGGCCCCGGCCAGCACTGCGGACGGGTGGTCCGCCGGGGGCGGCCAGTCGAGGGCGACGTCATCGAGCTTCACGTACCGCCCGTCGGTCGTCACCCGCTCCCCGCCCAACAGTGCCCGCAGCGCGACGAGATGCTCCCGCAACAAGGTCACCGGCGACTCGACCCGCGCCCCCACCTGGCCCATCCAGTCCTGCACACCATGCCCGACACCGACGATCGCCCGGCCCGGGAACATCCTGTGCAGCGAAGCGATCTCCATCGCCGTGATGGCGACGTTCCGCAACGGCACGGGCAACAGCCCGACCCCGACCCGAACCCGCTCGGTCCAGGCGAGGGCAGCGGCGGCGGTGGAGACACCTCCCTCTCGGAAGCAGTCCTCCCAGAGCCAGAGCTCTTCGAGCCCGGCTTCATCGGCGACCCGGGCGACGGATCGAAGCCGCTCGGGGGCGAGCTGGGGGCGGAAGACGGCGCCGAGTGTGGTCATGGGGTCTTCCTATCCGGGCCGGGAGGCACCGGACAAGGCATTTTGCGCCTTGCGGGGTCCATCCCTCGGCCACTGGGCCAGGCCCCCGAGCTCGTCAGCGGTTGACGGACTGGATCTCCTGGACGACGACGGCCTGATCGGCGCCGAACGTACCGTCAGGCAGGAGCCGTTCGCCCTGGACACCGGTGCCTGTCCAGTGAATCTTCCAGGTCACCGTCGCCTGGAGCTGGTACGAGCGATCGCCGGAGGAACGCAGGTACTTCACACCACACGGTGGAGTCTCGCCGGCCTTGCCCTTCGCGTACGGTTCACCGATCGAGCCGTCCGCATTGATCCGGCACTCGCCCGAGCCGGGGTAGGTGACGGCGTCATCCGTGCCCGGCTCGATCTTCAGAGAGACCGGTTCAGCGGTGGTCGTCGCCTGAATGTTCAGCAGGGGGACGCTGGCCGTCACCGACACCGGCTTGAACTTCGCCGCGTCCAGCCAGGCCCAGGTCGGCAGGTTCACCTTGGTGGCTTCCTGGGGTGCGAGTTCGACCGTGGTCGAAGGCACACGGATTTCGGCGTACGCGAGTTGGGCGAGCACCTCTGGCGTGATGGCGTCGGGAACGTTGGGGGGCGGCGGGTCTCCATTGTCCACCCAGAAGATCTCCTCGTCGCAGTCGAGGGCCCCTGGATCTCCTTCACGCCCAGGCGTGACATACGAATCCCACCAGTAGCCCTCTCCCTTCTTGTCCTTGTTGAAGTCCTTGTAGGGATGACCATTGACATAGCGGTCGCGTTGCAGGGCGTCCCACTGGTAACCCGTCGACTCCGCCTGCCAGACCGGTTCCAGGGTCTTCTGCAGCTGATCGGGGGTGTACTTCGGGGCGTAGTAGCAGGCAGGCGGTGTCCAAGTCGTAGCTGACTTCACAGAGCCTGCTGACTGGCCCGACCCATTGTCAGAACGATCGAAAACGACGACTCCTGCCGTGGAGGAGAGGGTGCCGCTGCCGTCTGAGTCACCCTTGACATTCGGATTGGCGGGTGCTTGAGCTCCGCCACCGATGATGTTGTCGGCGAAAGCCGGGGTACCACTCAGCAGTAGCGATCCGATCGAAAACGATAGGATCGCGGTCCGGGCAACTCCGCTCAAGGCTGGCATCTGTCGCTCCCCCTCTGCGAGAGAATCTTCTCGATGACCCACACGCCTTCGTCGTTCTTCCGCAGCTGGGTGTTGTAGAGAACGTAACTGTTCTTCGAAGCCGGCGTTTTGTTGACCTTCTTCGTCTTCAGGTACATGTCGTAGGCCTTGCTCTGGTCCTCGCAGTACACGAGCGACCCACGATCCTTGCCCCGGGCGCTCACGACGGGGTCGTAGAAGCGGTACGCGCCCGTGACGCGCGCTTTGGCCTTGACGTACGCCTCGATGAACGTCTGTGTCCCTGCGGCGGCTTCACCCTCGTAGTAGTAGAGGTATGCCTTGTCGAGCGCGTCCTGGTTGACGATCGCCAGGTCGACGGCCTTGATGGACTGCTCACTGTCCGCCAGGATCGCGTCCTTCTCCTTGTTGCCGGTCTTCGGCCAGTCGAACGTGTAGGAGAGGTCGGACGGGAGCTCGATCTTGGGCCGACCGGCGGGGGCCGGGTCGGATGCGGTCGGGGATGCCGACGCCTCACTTCCCGTGTCGGCGCCCGCGATCTTGTCGTTGTCCTTGTTCTTGGAGCTGTCATCGCTCCCGCACGCGGACAGCGTCAGGGCCGCAGCGGCGGTCAGCGTGAGCGCTGCGAGGAGGGTGGGGCGGCGGTTCACGGTCGGCTCCCGGTCAGAGGCGAGGCTTCTCTTGAGCGAACCAAAGCTATACAGCGGTGGGGGGCCGCACCAGGGTGAAGCTGGTGAACTGACGGGGTGTATGGGGAGGAATCGGCGATTCGCCGACCGGTTCGAGCAGTAACGGTTGCGTAATACCTTCGGGGTCGGGCAGGCAGTGCAGTGCACTGCAGTGTCGCGTGCGGCGGTCGGAGGGGGCCTGTATGGCGGGGCGTTGGCGGGACGGGTGTGGCGAGTTGGTGGTGCACGGGGGTGGGCGCGGGGCGAGCGTCACCGTGCCGTTGGAGATTGCCGCCTCATATCGGGCCCGGACGAAGGGGCTGTTGGGGCGGGAGTTTCTCGACGGGGCGATGCTGCTCTCCCCTGCCAGTGGCGTGCACACCTTTCGTATGCGCATGCCGATCGATGTGGCCTACCTCGATCGTCACCTTCGTGTCATCGCCGTGCGCACGATGCCGCCAGGGCGGCTCGGGATGCCTCGGGTGCGGGCTCGGCATGTGGTGGAGGCGATGGCTGGGGCGATGAAGGGGTGGGGAGTGCGGGAGGGGGTGCGGGTTGAGGTCGTCTCGTCCGGGGTGGAGGTCGGGCCGTGAGGGAGGTACTCAGCTCGCCGAGCGCGGGAAGCTGACCTCGACCCGGCGGTTCTTCTTGCGGCCGGATTCCGTGGAGTTGTCCGCGATCGGGTACTGCTCGCCGTAGCCGCGGACCTCGTACGTGACGTTGGAGTCGGTCAGTTCCTGGTCCAGGACGTTCTGTACGGCGTTGGCGCGTTTGCGGGACAGGACGTCGCCGTGGGCGGAGGAACCGAGGTTGTCCGTGAAGCCGAAGACGCGGATCTTCGTCGCGTTCTGGGTCTTGATCTCCTGGGCGATCGCGGAGATCCGGGCCTTCGAGTCGGCGCTGAGTTTCGCGCTGTCCTTGCCGAAGAGGACTTCGGCCTGGAGGGCGAACTTGACGTCGGCGTTGGTGTCTTCACGACGCTCGTCGCCGCTCTGTTCTTCGACGACCTGTTTGATGTCGAGGACTTTGGGTTCGGCGAGGGTGGCGCCTTCGGGGAGCTTGAGGTCGGGGTCGTTCCGGTCGACCTCGACGGGGGCGGAGGCGGTGGCCTCGGTGCCAGGGGGGACGCCGGGCGTTTCGTCCGCGTGGGCCGACACGGCGCCGTGAATGTTCGTGGCGACCATGAGGGCGGCGGCGGTGAGGACCAGGGCGAGGCGTGGAGTCGCCGTCCGGGTGTGCGTGGGGGTCATGGTCGGCCTCACCCGGAGATCTTGATGGTGCCGCTGGAGAATGTCGGTAGTTGCAGGGTGAGGTCGGTTGCGCTCGTGGGCGGGGTGGGGAACTGCATGAAGACGGGGATGGTCGATCCGGACTCGATCGTCGTGAGCCCCGTGGTGGTCAGTGGGCGTCCGTCCGTGTCACGCAGCACGTAGTAGCGCTTCTTTCCCTGCGAGTCCACGAGCGTCGCGCCGCCGAGCGAGGTGCCGTGCTTGAGGATCTCCGTTTCGTCACCGCGCAGTGCGGCGGGGATGACCAGTGAACCTGATCCGTCGTTCTTGAACTGGCCGTTCACCGTGATGAAGCCACCTGCGTCCCGCTGTGCTGAAGTGATCTGGAGAAGCAGGCCGTCCTTCCCCTTGAGTTCGGCCAGAGGCGCCTCTGACTTCCCGTTCTGAGTATCCGGCGCGGAGCCACGTTCCTTGGAAGCGGAGGTCGAGGTGTCCGGCTTCTTGTCATCCCCACCACCGCAGCCGGCCGTGCCGAGGGCCAGTCCGGCCACCACGGTCAACGCGACCATCATCCTGCGGGCCCCCGCAGTGAACCGAATACTCATCTGTCCGCTTCCTTCGTCACTCGTCGTTCGCTTCTCAGTCGGCCAGGTGGACGTCAAACAGGTCCTCAGGTCCCGGAAGATCGGTGAGATCGTCGGGATTCAGGTCCCAGTTCTTGTTGTCCCTGCAGGTGAGTCGCGGCAACACGTCATCCTCCGCGTCCTCAGCAAGAGGCTTGAACGTGCAGAGGGGCTCAATGACGGCCTTGGCGTTCGCTGTCGACCTCTTCTGCGCGGTGGCTGGGACGATGGACTCGCCCATCGGCTTCCTGGTCTGCACCTCGACCTGGTAGCCCAGGGGCGATCCATTGTCCACGCATCCGCGAACATCGGCGTCGTTCTGACCGGCGAGTTGACCTGCGCGCTCACACGGGTCCTCTGCCAGTTGCACGTCCCCTTCGAAGATGTCGTTCCACGCATCAGGGTCGAGAACGGCCTCGACCCACTCGTCCGCAAGCTGGTCCCGGAGGTCTTGGGCCGCTGCCAGCGCCGCAGCGTCAGCCGCTGTCTGAGCGCCACCCCGATTCACCGTGGCCTGACCTACAGCGAAGTACGCGAGCGCAAGGAAGAGCAGGCCCCCCACCACCGTGATGTAGATGGGGAAGGCCTGCCCTTGGTCGCCGTACTTGCGAGGTCGGGTCAATTTCCAACCCGGTTGACCAGCGCCGTGATCTTGTCGAGGATCGTCGAGCCGATACTGGTGCCCGTGATCGCCAGCACAATAGCCACCACCACCGCGATGATCCCCAGATACTCGACCGCCGTCTGCCCCCTGTCGCCCGCGCGGCGGCGCATCGCCCCGGTGGTCGTGTTCTTCCAGCCGTTCACACGGACCTTGGTCGCGACGGCCGTCTTCAGCATCAGGTCGCTCATGTGGTTCCCCTCCGGTTACGGCGGTGCCGACATCGATAGGGGGAACGTACGGTTCGGCCGCCCGCCCCCGTAAGGGCCCCAGGGCCCAATTGCGGGCCCAATCGCGTGCAGACGGCCTCCGGTTCCTCCCCCAGGGCGTCACCGGAGGTCACCCCGGACCGCGGTGTGCGTCCCGTGCCGTGCCGTGCCGAGCCATTTCGCGGCGGCCTCGGAGCGGCTGGTGCTGTGGAGCTTGGCGAAGATGCGGTTGATGTGGTTCTTGACGGTCTTTTCGCTGATGAAGCACGTGGCGGCGATCTGCTGGTTGTTCATGCCGGACGCGATGAGGTCCATGATCTCCGCCTCCCTCGTACTCAGCTGGAACCGCGACCTGTCGGGAGCGGCCGGACGGCCACTCGTCCACTCCGAGGAAAACTGTCCCACATGCGGTTGCGCTTGCGAAGTGTTTTCCGGAGAAGTGGGTGGGAGCGGGATGTGCGGCAGGTTGAAGTCTGCTGGTGGAGCAGCTGTTTGGGGACTTGTATGCGGTTTCGCGGAGGTGGTGGTTCCGTATGCAGTCGCACTCGGGGGTTGAGTGACCAGGCCCTCGGACTCTCGTAGGCGGGCCAGGAGCGCGCCCGCTGCCGTGGGGGTGAAGTGGGCCCTGCCCTGCCTGATGTCCCGGACCGCGTCGATCAGCTGGTCGGCGGTGAACTCGCCGTGGACGAGGTAGCCGCCGGCGCCTCGGCGGAGGGCCTCCTGGACGATCTCCGACTCCCTGCTGTACGTCAGCATCACGACCGGGGCGATCCGCACCAGGTACGGGAGGGCCGAGATGCCGTCCACTCCGGGCATGCGGACGTCCAGGAGGACCACGTCCGGGCGGTGCTGGTCCGCCGCCTCGCAGGCCTGGCGGCCGTCCGCCGCCTCCGCCACGACCGTGATGTCCGCACGGCCGGAGAGGAGCGCGGTGAGGCCGGCCCGGACCACGGGGTTGTCGTCCGCCACGACGACTCGGAGGCCGGACGACGGCTGTGCGGACGCGGGCTGGGGTGGCGGTGATGGCGGGGGTGCGCCCGGGTGGGGGTGCGGTGTCCGGTCCGGCATCGGGTGCCTCCTCTCGGGGGTCAACGCGGTTGTTCCGTCGGGGTGGTCAGGGCCGCCAGAGGGAGTTCCAGGCGGACTTCCGTGCCCTGGGGGTGGGCGCCGCGGCCCATGCGGATGCGGGCTCCCACCGCGGCGGCGCGTTCCACCATGCCGACCATGCCGAAGTGGCCCGAGCGGCGGAGTTCTTCCAGGGTGGTGGAGGAGGGGAGGCCGCAGCCGTCGTCGTACACGCTGATGCAGAGCTCGGCGCCCTGGATGCCTGCGCTGACCTCGATGCGGCTGGGCTGGGCGTGGCGGTGGGCGTTCTCCATGGCCTCGGAGACGATGGTGAGGAGCTGGCGGGCCACCGCGGGTGGGACGGAGGGTACGGGTCCGTGGCCGGTGGGGCGGTAGACCGTCGGCAGGCCGGTCGCGGCGCTGAAGGCGTGGGTGCGGGCGGCCAGTTCGGCCAGGACGTCGGTGGCCCGATCCGGGTCCGCTTCGCGGCGCAGGTCGGCCAGGAGTTCGCGGGATTCGGCGGCTGCCCGGCGGGCCGACCGGGCCACGAGTGCTGCCTGTCGTCTGACGAGGTCCGGGTCCATGCGGTCGGTGTCCGCCGAACCGGCCAGGCTGTCGGCGGCCAGGGCCACGCCGTGCAGGGTCTTGGCCACCGAGTCGTGCATCTCGCGGGCCAGCCGGGCGCGTTCGGCGCTGACCGCTTCGGTGACGGCGAGCCGGGCCTGGACGGTGGTGAGGGCTTGGGTGGCCGCGCCGAAGCGGAACATGAGGGTGCGCAGGCTCGAGCCGACGGCACCGGCGATGACGCAGAGGCCGGGCAGGAAGGACGCCTCGGCGATGCCGGGGTGCGGGTTCTGCTGTGCCGCGTGGATCAGGAGCAGGAGCAGGGCCTGGAGGCTGGCGAAGACCGCGGCTCCCCTCCAGCCGTAGACGAGGCCTGCCAGGAGCGGGGTGCAGACGCTGACGTAGGCCAGGGTGCTGTCGGGGCCTGCGGCGATGAGCAGGAGGGCGCCGAAGAGGGTGTCCGCGGCGAGGAGCGTGGGGTGGCGGAGGAGGAGGGGGCCGAAGCGTTCCCAGTCCCTGAAGAGGACGTAGGAGGTCATGAACGTGACGACCACGGCTGCGCCGACGAGGCGGGTGGCGAGGCCGTCGTTGGCGTTGAGGAGGGCCGTGGGAGTGGCCAGGGCGATCATGGCCAGGCGGAAGCCGAAGACCTGGCGGCACAGGGCTTGTAGCGCGTTGACCTGGAGCGGGATCGCCGGGTTTGCGGGGGCGGGGGCAGGTGCGGGTGCCGGTGCAGACGCTGGTGCGGGTTGGTCTGTGAGTGGGATCGAGTGGGCGTCCACGCCGACCGTGCGGCTTTCGCCGGCAGGTGCGGGTGCCGGGGCGGGTGGCCGCTGGGGGGCCTGGGCGTCGTCGGGGGTCGGTCGGCCGTTCACCTCCCGGCTCGGCGGCGGTGCCGTTGGCTCCGGCGGTGTCGTGGCTGCCGGGCCGCGTCGGCGTAACCGGCGCAGCCCGTGTCGTTCCCCTGTCATCGCCATACCGTCGCCGCCCCTTCCTACTTGCCCGTGACCGCGCCGAAGTCCGTGCCCGAGCCGAGGATCAGGCCGGCGCCGAGGAGGAGCATGGTGGCCGGGACCATGAAGGTGGTGATCATCATCGTGGCCTTGGGGACGGCCCGGGCCGCCTTGCGGCGGGCGTTCTGCGCGTCCGTACGGCGCATGTCCTTGGCGAGGGACACCAGCGTGTCCACGATCGGCGCGCCCAGTTCCTCGCCCTGCTGCAACGCCGTGACGAACATGGCGACCTGCTCGGAGTCGTTCCTCCTCCTCAGCTCCGCGAAGGCCTCGCGGCGGCTCATGCCGAGGTCCATCTGGCGGAGGGTGATGCGGAGTTCGTCGGCCCAGGGACCCTCGTACTTGGACGCGACCCGGTCCAGGGCCTGGCGGAAGCCGAGGCCCGCGCTCACCACGACCGCGAGGACGTCCAGGAAGTCCGGCAGGGTCCGTTCGATGACGTCCTTGCGGATGCGGATGGCGGACCAGATGCCGACCTCCGTCCAGAACGCGCCGAAGGCCAGCAGGAGCAGGGCGACCAGCCACTGGCCCCGCATCAGGAACACCAGGAAGCCCAGGCCCCCGAGGAAGCCGTAGACCGCTCGGCGTGCCGCGTAGCGGTCGATCGTGAGGCCGCCGGGGTTGCCCGCCAGGTCGATCTTGCGGCGGTACCTGGCGACCTGCTTGGGGCCCATCAGGCGGAGCACCGCGGGGGCGTAGCGCATGCCCATGCGGTCGATGAGCGAGTCGACCGCTCCGGTGCGGGTCGCGCCGACCTCCAGGGCGAGGGCGAGATCGCCGGGGAGTTTGGCCTCGGCCCGGTACATGCGGATGCCGGCGAAGACGCCCCAGACGCTGAGGCCCGTGAGCAGGGCGAGAAGCAGTCCCATGGTTTTCCTCCGGCCCTCAGACGTCGATGCGGGACAGTCGGCGGATGAGGACGAAGCCGACGGCGTAGAGGGAGAAGGCGATGATGACCGCTCCCTGGCCCAAGGGTGAGCCGGTCATGCGGTCCAGGGCGCCGTCCTTCACCCCGTTCATCAGGAAGAGCGAGCCGACGCCCAGGACCGGGACGGCGTACGACGTCATGGTGACCTGGGAGAGCTGGGTGCGGACCTCCCGTCGGGTCTCCTTGCGTTCCTCCAGCGTCTCGGTCAGGTTGCGCAGGGCGCTCACCACCTGGCCGCCCGCCCGGTTGGAGAGCACCAGGGTGGTGACCAGGACGACCAGCTCGCGGGAGGGGAGGCGGTCGGCCATCTCGCTCAGTGCGTCGTCCATCGACGCGCCGACGGCCAGCTGGGCGGAGACCTTGCCGAGTTCCTCGCCGGCCGGGGCCTCCATCTCTTCCGCCGCCATGCCGATCGCGGTGCGCAGGGCGAGACCCGCCTGGGTGGCGTTGGCGAGGATCCTGGCCATTTCGGGGAGCTGGTTGATGAACTTCTCGATGCGTTTCTGGCGCTGCCAGTTGAGGAACTGGATCGCCACCCCGATGCCCAGCAGGCCCGCCAGCGGGCCGAAGAACGGCGCCAGGGCCGCCTGGCCGATCAGCCACAGGCCCGCGACCGTGGCGAGCATGTAGACGAAGAACTCGCCCGGCGTGACGTCCAGGCCGGTCGCCGCCAGGCGGAGTTCCAGCTTCCTGCCGAGCCCGGTGCGCCGCAGCCGGCGGTCCAGGTTGGTGAAGTGCCGGCGGCGGCCCCCGTCCGGGTCCTGGCCGGTGGCGGACAGGCGGTCGACCAGCGCCTGCCGCTGTGCCTTGCCGGAGGCGTAGGAGTGCAGGCCGGCCACCGCGAGGACGCAGGTCAGCAGGGTGATGCCGGTGGTGAGCGTGATGAGCTGGTGCAGATCCATCGGTCGGTCCTACCTGGCTTCTCGGGTGGCCAGCTCGTCCGCGGAGCGGGCGATGCCGAAGGCCTGCGGGATGGGCTGGTTCGCCATGTAGAGGCGGTCGGCGGTACGGCGTGGGAGGGGGAAGTGCTCGAAGGTGCCGTGGATCCGGCCGTCGGGCGTCATCGGCCGGGCGTGGAAGCGGGCGACCGTGACCAGGCGGTACGGGTCGCTGCCGTGGCTGTCCATCAGGGCGATCTCGGTGATGCGGCGGGCGCCGTCCGCGAACCGGGTGAGCTGCACGATGACGTCCACCGCGCTGTTGATCTGGTCGTGCAGCGCCACGAAGGGGATCTCCACGTCCGACATGGACGCGAGGGTCTGCAGGCGCATCAGCGCGTCCTCGGCGCTGTTGGCGTGGACGGTGGCGAGGGAGCCGTCGTGGCCGGTGGACATCGCCTGGAGCATGTCCAGCGACTCGCCGCCGCGGACCTCGCCGACGACGATCCGGTCGGGGCGCATCCGGAGGGAGTTGCGGACCAGGTCGCGGATGGTGACCTGGCCCTTGCCCTCGACGTTCGGCGGGCGCGACTCCAGGCGGATCACGTGGGACTGCTGGAGCTGGAGTTCGGCGGAGTCCTCGATGGTGATGACGCGCTCGCCCTCGGGGATGAGTCCGGAGAGCGCGTTGAGCAGCGTCGTCTTTCCGGTGCCGGTCGCTCCGGAGACGATGACGTTGAACTTCGCCTGCACCAGGCCCGCGAGCAGGTACACCATGTGGTCGTCGAGCGAGCCGAGGCCGATCAGTTCGTGGAGCGTGAAGGAGCGGGGGAAGCGGCGGATCGTGAGGGTGGCGCCCGTCAGGGACAGGGGCGGGATGATGACGTTGACCCGCTCTCCGGAGGGGAGGCGGGCGTCGACCATCGGGTTCGACTCGTCGACGCGCCGGTTGACCGTCGAGACGATCCGTTCGATCGTCTGCATCAGCTGGTCGTTCGAGGCGAAGCGCAGGGGCAGTTGTTCGACCCGGCCGCCGCGTTCCACGAAGATCGCGTCCGGGCCGTTCACCATGATCTCCGTGATGGAGGCGTCCTCCAGGAGCGGCTCCAGGATGCCCAGGCCCAAGGCCTCGTCGACCACCCTGCGGATGAGCTGGGCGCGCTCCACCGTCGACAGGACCGGGCCCTCGCGGCTGATGATGTGCCCGAGCACCCGCTCCAGCCGGGCCCGGCGCTCGGCGGCGGCCAGCGAACTCATCTCCGCGAGGTCGATCTCCTCCAGGAGCTTGGCCCGGTAGGAGGTGACCAGGTGGCCGTCCTCACCCCGGTTGCCGTTCTCCTCGGGGGAGTTGATGCGTGCTCGCAGGCTCATGAGTACGGTGCTCCGTTCAGTGGTCGAGCGGCATCGTCGCGGTCTTACGGGCCGGGTCGAAGTTCCATCCGGGCACGAGGGAGGGGATCTCCACCGTGACGGTGACGGTGACCTCGTCCGCACCGTAGGAGGGGGTGCAGCCAAGGACGTTCAGCCGGCTGCTCACCGCCGCCCGGCAGTCCGCCTCGTACGGCCCCTCCAGCGACGCACTGCGCGCCCCGGTCCGGGCCGCCGTGCCGGCCTGCTGGGCCGTGTAGGCGATCAGGCCGAGTTGTACCGCCGCGAGGGCGACGAGCAGCAGGATCGGCAGGAAGCCGATGTACTCGATGGCGACCTGGCCGCGGTCACGGGCCGTGCGGGCACGAGGCATCTCAGTCCGCCTCCTCGACCGCGCCGGCGTGGCCGTGGACGGGGATGGGGACGGACAGTGCGCCCGGGAAGAGGAGGGGGACCTCGAGCGTGACGTCCGCCGTCACATAGCCCGAGCCCCCGCAGGTCACCTCGGCACCGGATCGCCACGCCTGCGACAGGTGCTTGAGGCCCGCGGTCTCGCAGGCGCCCTGGCGGGCGCCCGGCTCGGCCGCCGTGGCCTGCCGTACGGCCTCGTCCGCGGCGTTGCCCGCGAGGATGAAGGTGTAGCCCACGAGGACGACCTGCCACAGGGCCACCAGCGTCACGATGATCGTCGGTGTCATCCCGAGGAACTCGATGGTGACCTGGCCCCGGTCCCGCTCCCTCAAGGGCACGCTCATCCCTCCCTCCGCCGGCGGAAGCTCACCGACCCCCGGTCCCCGCCCCGGAACCGGCTTGCCCGGTGGCCGCCCTCGGCGGCCTTGACCAGGCCGAGTTCGCCCGCGAGACCCCACAGGGCCTGCTTCACCGTGCTCTTGTTCTCCAGTTCGTGGATGCGGCCCGCGTCCACGACGCCCTGGAGTTCCTTGAAGTGGGCGGGGATCGCGGTGGCGGCGACGGCCGTGCCGGTGATCTTCTGGATCAGCGGCGGCTGGATCTCGGTGTTGCGGGTGTGCCGGTTGACGACGACGGTGGTCTCCTCGGCCTTGCGGATCTGCAGCCGGTCCCACATCCGTACCGCCCGTTTGGCGCCCCGTACGGCGACCACGTCCGGCGTGGTGACCAGCAGGGCCCGGTCGGCCATCTCCACGGCCGCCGCCCCCGCGCCGCCGATCTGGGCGCCGCAGTCGACGACGACGACCTCGTAGCGGGAGCGCAGGGCGCTGACGATCTGCCGGGCGGCGCGGTCGGTGACGTCCTCGCCGCGTTCTCCCTCGGCGGGGGCGAGCAGCAGGGCGAGGCCGGTGTCGTGGCGGAAGACGGCGTCGGCCAGGACGCGCGGGGAGATGTCCGTGATGGCGGCTAGGTCGACGACGGAGCGGCGGAACTGCACGTCCAGGTAGGAGGCGATGTCGCCGGTCTGGAGGTCCAGGTCGACCAGGGCGGTGCTGCGGCCGGAGGCCTGGGCGGCCAGGGACAGCTGGATCGCGGTGAGGGTGGCGCCCACGCCGCCCTTGGCGCCGCTGACCGTGACGACGGTGCCGCCGACGCCGGTGAAGACGTCGCCGCCGGCGCCCAGGTGCCGGCGGACGCCGACGGACCACTGGGCGACCGCCTGGACGCGGCTGGCGAGTTCCTCGTAGCTGAGGGGCAGCGCGACCAGGCCGCGGGCGCCGTAGTCCATGGCGGCCTGGAAGAGGCCGGGGCTCGCGTCGGAGGTGATGAGGATGACGCCGACGGCCGGGAAGCGCAGGGCCACTTCGCGGATCAGTTCCAGCGCGGGGACCGGGCCGATCCGCTCGTGCACGACCACGACCTCAGGCAGTTCGTCGACGGACTCGGCGGCCAGCCGGGCGAGGGTGTCGATGAGCTGGGTGGAGTCGACGACCGGGGTGACCGGATCGGCGTCCGGGAGCTGGCTGAGCAGCGTCGTGACGGACCGGACGGCGTCCGCGTCACCGACTGCCGGGAGGATCCTCGTGGGCATGCGAGCCTCTCACTTGTCCTTCGCGAGTTCGTACGTCCGGTCCTGCTCAGGGACGGTGGTGTCGCCGCCGGGTGCGACGAGGGCGAGCCGGACCCGCTGGGCGAACGACTCGGCGTAGGTGATGCGCTGGGCGTCGAGGGCGGACAGCGCGAAGGTGATGGGGACGGCGTCGGTGGGCTGCCGGTCGCGGTTGCTCTCGTCCGGCTTCAGCGCGGTCAGTTCGCCGACGTCGATGACCTTGGCGTTGGTCACGATGATCTTCGACTGGTCGGGGTCGCTCTCGCGCCTGCCCTCGAAGGTGGCGTACACGTTGACCGAGGAGCCGGGGGTGATCTTGCCGGCCACGCCGGTGGCCGCGTCGATCATGATGGCGACCTCCTGCTGGCCCGGCCGCAGGGCCGGCCGGCGGACGATCATGTCGGACTGGAGCAGGGAACCCGCTCGCAGGGTGGTGACGGCGATCTTGCCCCGGATCTCCCGCAGGTCCGTGACCGCGTTGGCCGACAGCCACCGCTCGGGCATCCTGGTCTTCTCGAACTGGCCCGCGGTGAGGGTCGTGTAGGGCGGCACGTCGGACTTCAGCCGGTAGGCGGTGACCTCGGGCCCGACCTTGGACTTCACGTCGTCGATGACGGAGAGCACGCCGGCGAAGGCGCCGAGGGCGCAGAGGACCGACAGGAGCAGGAGAATCACGCCGCGGCGCTGACGGGAGTTCATGAACCGTGCAACCTCGTTGGGGGTATCGGTCGAGCCGGATCGGAACAGTGCTGACGAGCGGTGTCAGGGCTCACCCGACGGCCGTTCGGTTCTCGAGCTGTCCTGGGGGCGGGCCGTCGTGGGCGGGTGGCGTGGCCGAGCAGAAGACGCAGCGGTCGCCGATCACGTCGATGCCGCACCAGTGGCAGCTGCCGCGCCGTACGGAGGTCACCAGTTGGTAGAGGACCGAGAGGTCGGGCAGGTAGCTGCAGAACTCGACCATCTTGCCGGTGCCCCACCAGCCGGGCGATTCGGCGGACAGAGGGACCTCGCGCAGCCCCTGCACCTTCCAGGAGGGGGCGAGGGTGCCGGTGACCCAGTCGGACGGGAGCTGTCCCTTGGCGAGCAGCATCCAGGTGCCGAACTCGGGTCCGGGGAGGGCGGCTTCGGGGGTGATCCGGACGAGCTGTGGCTCGGGGTGGGCGAGGACGCCGAACTGGCTGCCCGGGACCCAGGACTTGGCGTGCGACTTCAGGCCGACAGGGACGCGGTCGAGCCGGGCGACGGAGCCCAGCAGCGCCCCGGCGTGGATGTAGTGGACGAGCAGCCGGCCGGCGGAGGCGAGCACGCCCGGGCTGATGTCGCAGGACGCGAGCTGTCTCAGCTGACGTGCCAGGACGGCGATGCCGAGCGGCGGCAGCTCCGGGCGGAAGAGCGCGATGCGGTCGCTCTCCATGAGGGAGCGCAGGGTGTGCAGGCGGCGTTGCACCGCGGCAGGGGCGGCCGCTGAGCAGACCACGATCACGTGCCCGTGGTGCTCGACCAGGCCTTGCATCTCGGCGAGCGCGTGCTCCAGGGGGCGCCGGTCGACGTCCCGCAGCACGACGGCGGGCAGGGTGCGTTCGTCCTGTGGCGGCAGCGCCATGTCGGCACTGGTCACGGCGATGGCAGTTGACACGCGCGGCTCCCCGACTCCCCCAGCCCGTCGGCGCGCCGGGGGGTCACTCCGGCACACCTTGATGACTTCACTGCGTGACTACCTCAGCACTGTATCCACGGCTCTGTGACCGGAGAACAGCGTTTGTGTAGCTCGCGAGGAACTGCCGTTGCACAAGGTGCGTCAAAACGGGGCAGGTTGAGCATCTCACCGTTCCCCGAATTGGTCTGAACCTATTGACAGCCTCGTTGGTCTGGACCATTTTCTTGTCATGTCCAGATACAGGCGGTACCCACGACTGTGGCCGGGCGCCCTCATGGCCGCCCTGGCCCTCACTGTCACGACCGTCGGCCAGGCCTTGGCCGCCGACGTCAACAACGTCAGGAACGCCGGCTTCGAGTCGGGCCTGAGCGACTGGACCTGTTCCGCGGGCAGCGCCGCGGCCGTCTCCTCTCCGGTGCACACCGGCACGGCCGCGCTGCAGGCGACCCCGGCGGGACAGGACAACGCCCGCTGCGGCCAGACGGTGAAGGTGAGGCCCGACTCGACGTACACGCTGGGCGCCTGGGTGCGAGGCGGGTACGCCTACCTGGGCGTGACGGGCACGGGCACGACGGACGTGTCCACCTGGACCCCGGACTCCGCCTCCTGGAAGCAGCTGTCGACGACCTTCAGGACGGGCCCGTCGACGACGTCGGTGACGGTGTACACGCACGGCTGGTACGGGCAGGCCGCTTACTACGCGGACGACGTCTCGGTGTACGGCCCCGACGGGGGCGGCGGCACCGGCCCGGGGCCCACGGTCCCGGCCGCGCCGAGCGGCCTGAACGTCTCCGGTACGACGTCCTCGTCGGTGTCGCTGGCGTGGCAGCCCGTCTCCGGCGCCACCGGCTACCACGTCTACCGCGACGGCACCAAGGTGACCGCGGTGACCGGAACCTCGGCGACCGTCACCGGGCTCGCGGCCTCGACGGCCTACTCCTTCCGTGTGACGGCGGTCAACGCCGCCGGTGAGTCGCCGAAGTCGGCGGCGGTGACGGGGACGACGAACACGCCGAGCGGCCCGGGACCGGCCCTGCCCAAGCACGCGGTGACCGGCTACTGGCAGAACTTCGACAACGGGGCCACCGTCCAGAAGCTCGCCGACGTCCAACCCCAGTACGACATCATCGCCGTCGCCTTCGCGGACGCCACCTCGACGCCGGGCACCGTCACCTTCAACCTGGACTCGGCCGGGCTCGGCGGCTACACCGTCGACCAGTTCAAGGCGGACATCAGGGCGAAGCAGGCCGCCGGGAAGAAGGTCGTCGTCTCGGTGGGCGGCGAGCGCGGCACGGTGGCCGTGAACGACTCCGCCTCGGCGGCGAACTTCGCGAACTCGGTGTACTCCCTGATGCGGACGTACGGCTTCGACGGCGTCGACATCGACCTGGAGAACGGGCTGAACGCGACCTACATGACGCAGGCCCTGCGGTCGCTCTCGGCGAAGGCGGGCTCGTCACTGATCATCACGATGGCACCGCAGACCATCGACATGCAGTCGACGTCGAACTCCTACTTCCAGACGGCCCTGAACATCAAGGACATCCTCACCGTCGTCAACATGCAGTACTACAACAGCGGTTCAATGCTCGGCTGCGACGGCAAGGTCTACAGCCAGGGCTCGGTGGACTTCCTGACCGCCCTGGCCTGCATCCAGCTGGAGGGCGGCCTCGCCCCGTCCCAGGTCGGCCTGGGACTGCCGGCCTCGACCCGGGGCGCGGGCAGCGGGTACGTGTCGCCGTCGGTCGTGAACAACGCCCTGGACTGCCTGGCCAAGGGCACGAACTGCGGTGCGTTCAAGCCGCCCAGGACCTACCCCGGCCTGCGGGGCGCGATGACCTGGTCGACGAACTGGGACGCCACGGCGGGCAACGCGTGGTCCGACGCGGTGGGGCCGCATGTGCACGGGCTGCCGTAGCCACCGCCGGTCTCACCCCGTCGGACGGTAATGGCCGAGCACCCAGGCCAGCTGCGGGAACCACTCCTGGAGCCGCGACCTGGGCTTGGCCTCCACCACGCACTCGAAGAACCGGCCGTCCACGTGGATGACGGCGACCATCAGCGCCTTGCCGCTGGGACTCGCCTGGTAGTGCACGCTGCGGATCTCGGGCCAGCGGAACTCGATCGACAGGCCCGACGACTCGAAGGCCACACCGGACGCGTCGACGACGACCGCGTTGCGTTTGTCGACGGCGAGGAAGTCCGGTCCGGCCGGGGCCGGTTGCTGGGGCGGGGCCTGGGCGTACACGGGTGGCGCGGGCGGGTACGGGGAGGGCGGGGGCGCGTAGGACGGCTGCGCGGGCGCGTACTGCGGCGGGGGCGGGCCGAAGCCGGGGCCGGGAGGTGGAGGTGGCTGCTCGGTCATCCGTCGATTCTCCCTGCCTAGAAGAACTCCCCCCACGGCTGGTCCCAGATCTGCTTCACGCACAGGACCAGGAACAGCAGGCCGGCGATGCCGAGCATCGCGTTGCTCACCGGACCGTTGCGCCACTCCCGTGGCGTACGCGAGGAGTTCAGCAGCCAGATCAGGGTGGCGGCGAGGAACGGCATGAAGGCCGCGCCCAGGACGCCGTAGATGATGACCAGGCGGAACGGCTGGCCCTCGAAGAGCAGGATCATCGGCGGGAAGGTCAGCCAGAGCAGGTAGGCGCGGAAGGGCCAGGAGCGTTCACGTGCACCCGAGGCGACCTCCTCGCCCTTGGCCCGCCCCTTGCCGGACAACCGGGCCACGAAGTCCGCGAACATCAGGCTCACGCCGTGCCAGACGCCGATCAGCGAGGTGAAGGACGTGGCGAAGAAGCCGACGAGGAAGAACTTCGCCGTGGCCGCGCCGTACTCCTTCTCCAGGATGTCGCTCAGCTGGACCAGGCCCTTGTCGCCGCTCGCGATCGCGACGTTCGCGGAGTGCAGCATCTCCGCGCCGACGAAGAGCATGGCGATCACGAAGATGCCCGTCGTGATGTAGGCGACGCGGTTGTCGAGGCGCATGACCTTCATCCAGCCGGTGTCCGTCCAGCCCTTGGCGTTGACCCAGTAGCCGTACGCCGCGAGCGTGATCGTGCCGCCGACACCGCCGATCAGGCCCAGGGTGTTGAGGATCGAGTCCTTCTCGTCGGGCAGCACCGGGAGGAGCCCCGCGAAGGCGTCGCCGAGATTCGGCGTGACCCGGATCGCCAGGTACACCGTCACCACGAACATGACGCCCACCAGGACCGTCATGACCTTCTCGAACACCGCGTACTTGTTGAACCAGACGAAGACCAGGCCGACCAGACCGCAGGCGATGCCCCACCACTTCAGGTCCATCACGTCCGGGAACAGCGCCTGGAGCGGCAGCGCGCTCGACGACATCGCCGCCGCGCCGTAGACGAAGCCCCACACGACCACGTACACGGCGAAGAACCAGGTGGTCCAGCGGCCGAGGCTGGCCCAGCCGTCGAACAGGGTGCGGCCCGTGGACAGGTGCCAGCGGCCCGCCGCCTCGGCGAGTGAGATCTTGACCAGGCAGCCGATGATCGCGGCCCACAGGAGGGTGTAGCCGAAGTTGCTGCCCGCGATCAGCGTGGCGACCAGATCACCGGCGCCGACGCCGGTCGCCGCCACGACGATGCCCGGACCGATGTACTTCCAGCTGGCCTTGCGGGGTTGAGGTGAGTGCGCGGCCTTGTGGTCCGTGGAGTTTCCCGTGGTGTCCGCCATGAAGGTCAAGAAACATCAAAGACGCCGGACCGGCAAGAGGGCGTGAGGCAATCGGCCTAGGGGCGCGGGGAACTGCGCGAGCGACCCCGGACCACCCGCACCCCGGAGACAGGCCGAGGCGGCACAACGCACCGCCAACGACCCACCCCAGCAATGCATCACGGCTGTCGCCGACCACAGCCGTCCGCCCCGCACGTGCCGAGCTCGAACCACACGGTCTTGCCCGGCCCCTCCCGATGACAGCCCCAGCGCAGGGCGAGCGCGTCCACCAGGAACATCCCACGGCCGTTCTCCCCGGTGCCCGCGTCCAGCACCCGGGGCACCCGGCGCTCCGTGTCGGCCACCTCGCAGCGCAGTACGCCGTGCGCGGCGAACAGGGTGAGGCGGAAGCGGCTCCGGCCGTGCAGCACGGCGTTGGTGGCCAGTTCACCCACGAGCAGTTCGGCCACGTCCGCCACCTCACCGCGCTCCGCGATCCCCCACTCCTCCAACTGTCTGCGCACCTGCGCGCGGGCTTCGCGGACGGCGGCGGTCCCGGGGGCGTACTCGACACTCAGGTGGCCCGCTCCCAGGGGTGGTTGCGGGAACGGGCCGTGGTGGGCGTCGGGGTCCGGGAGGTGTCGCCCGGAGAGTCGCAGCATGGGTCCAGGGTGTCCCCCGGGGTGGTTCGGCGCAGGGGGAGGACTACCCGATCCCCTACCCGCTTGTGCAGGTGGGGGCCGCCGGTGAGGAGGGCGTCATGCGTACTGGAGGCGGACCGTGGCCCCCTCGGCGTCGTCGCGGATGTCGACGTAGGCGCAGACCTGGCGGGCATACCACAGGCCCGGTGCGGGTTCCTGGCCGGTGGCCCGGGGCGGGACGAAGCCGGCGAGCGGGTCACCGACGGGGCGGGCCGAGCGCAGTTCGCAGACGCAGGCGGGCGCCTCGCCCCACAGCAGGGCGGCGCCGTCCAGGGGCGCCAGTGCGGCGGCCGCTTCGGCGACGGCCGTGGCGAACAACTCGGCGTCGGCGGCGGCCAGTCCCCGGGTCTCCGCCCAGGTCTGCACGGCGGCGGCGTGCGGCCCGGCGAGGGGCTGCGCGCCGGCGGGGGGCAGCGGGAGCGGTACGGCGTCGAGTTCGGCCGCGAGCCGCACCGGGTCCTCGTACACCTCCGTGTCGGGGTGGGCGCGGCGCGCCGCGGCGACGACCGCGGGCCCCGCGGTGCGGGTGTCGTAGGCGCACAGGGCGATGGTGGCCATGGGGGCGAAGAGGAGGTTGGCGAGGGACTCGTAGCGGATCCACTCGGTGGTCTCACGGGCCGAGCGGCCGGCGCGGCCGCTCCAGACGGGCTCCATGAGCAGGTGCATCCGGCCGTCCGGGCCCGCGTTGCCGGTGAGGTACGTAGCGGCCCGGGCGACGGCGTTGGCGGCGGAACCGGTGTACCAGTCGGTGTGCGGGACGCTGACGACGTCCTTCGCGTCGCTGCCGAGGGCGTCGCGCAGGAGGTCCAGGTTGCGGGGGTCGGCGATGGCGACGGGCGGTGGTTCGCCGGGGGCGGCGAGGCCTTCGCCGAGGAAGGGCAGGGCGGCGGCCACGAAGGCGTCGTCGGAGTCGAAGACGGCCATGCGGTGGTCGAACGCGGCGGGTGGGGCGGGCTGTCGGACGGTCATACGGTCCCCTCGGGAGGTGGGCGGTTCCGCCTGGTCTGCGGTGGGGGCGGGTCAGCGCTGTGCCGTCACCCAGGCGGCGATCTGGCTGCGGTTGCTGAAGCCGAGCTTGCTGAGGATGCGTTCGACGTGGCCTTCGGCGGTGCGGCGGGCGATCACCAGACGATCGGCGATCTGCTGGTTGGCGAGCCCTTCGGCGACGAGGCGGGCCACCTCCGTCTCGCGGCGGGTGAGGCGGACCGTGGTGTCCTCGAACGGCACCTCGAACGGCACCTCGGACGCTCCGGGGCGGGGGCGGGCCGGTTCCTGGAGCGCCTGGGCGACGAGTTCCGCGAGGCCGAGGGCCGCGCCGCGCCGGTGCGCCCGCTCGAACGCGTCCGGTCCGAGGGCCAGGCGGGCCCGCTCCTCGGTGTCCCTGCGTACGGAGGTGAGGGTGCGCGCGCCCCAGCGGGCGGCGTCGATGTCGGCCCAGACGCGGTCGGCGCCGCCGAGCAGCACGGCCGCTTGCCGGTGGGCGCCGCGTTCGACGGCGATCGACGCGAGCAGGTCGAGGGTGAGGGCGATGCCGATGACGTCGTGGACGGCGAGTTTCAGGCGCAGGGCGTCGCGGGCGTGCCGCTCGGCCCGGGGCCAGTCGCGCCGGACGGTGTGCGCGAGGGCCAGCATGCGCAGCACGTACGACCGTACCCACTGCTCCCCGTGCCGCTCGCACAGCCGCAGCGCGTCCTCGCACACCTCGACGGCCCGGTCCGCCTCGCCCAGGAAGCCCAGCGCGCAGGCGAGTTCCACCTGGTCGAGGCCGACGAAGCTCAGGTGCTGGCCGGGCACGGGGCCGCGGGCGACGGTGGCCTCGAAGTGCTGAAGCGCGCCGGGCAGGTCGTCGCCGAACAGCCTCAGGACGCCGATGACGTATTCGGCGTGGGCGGCCTCGGCGGCGTCACCCAGCGCGCGGGCGAGGGCCAGGGCGTCCCCGGCGTGGCGGCGGCCCAGCGGGAAGTCCTGGGTGGCGGCCGCCAGCAGCCCGGCGACCCACAGGCCGCGGGCCCGTTCCCGGGTCGGCTCGGGGTTGGCGGCCAGCGCCCGGTCGAGCCAGTACAGGCCCTCGCGGGGGGCGCCGCAGGCGTGCCAGTAGAACCAGAGGGCGCCGGCGAGGCGCAGCCCGGCGAGACCTTCGCCGGGGGTGGCAAGGCTGAAGTCGAGGGCGGCGCGCAGGTTGTCCCGGTCGGCACGCAGCCGGGCGACGGTCTCCGGCTGCCCGGGCCCGAACCAGCCCCGCTCGCACTCCTCGACCCGCCGCAGCATCCAGTCCCGCTGCCGCCGCCGGGCGGTGTGCTCCTCCCCCTCCGTCCGCCGCAACTGCTCCAGCCCGTACTGCCGCAGCGTGTCGAGCATCCGGTACCGGACACCGCCGGGCCCCGGCTCCCGGCCCAGCACGGACTTGTCCACGAGCCCGGCGAGAGCGTCGAGGACTTCGTCGGCACGGAGTCCGACCGGGTCGGTCGCGGCATGCCAGTCACCTGCGGCGGCAAGGGCCGGGGGTGCGGTGACGCCGCCTTGACCGGACACGGCCGAGGGCAGTCTCAGGGTGCCGGGGCACGGCACGGGCCGGGGCGGTGCGCCGCTGCCGGGGATGACGGCGGGGCGGGAAGCAACCGGGGGGTCGAGGCGCGGCACGGGCAGCGGCAGGAGCCCCCCGGCCGGGCCGGGCACGGACGGCACCACGGCCCCGGGAGCCCCGGCGAGAGGTGGCAGCGTCACGGTCACCGCGAGCGCCTGCGCGGGCCGGGTACGTTCACCGGAGGTCGCTCCCCGTACCGCCCCGCCGGTGAGGCCCGCCGCACTCTCCGGCCGGAGAACCTGCGCCGGCACCAGACCGGACCCCCGCCCGGCCTCCCCCGCCCCGGCCTCGGCCGCGCACACCGCCTCGGCCGTCTCCAGGTCGAAGCTGCCCGCGAGGACCGACAGCCGGGCCCACACCGACTGCTCGGGCCCGGTGCACAGGTCGTGGCTCCAGGCGACCGCCGCCCGCAGGGTCTGGTGGCGGGGCAGGGCGGCGGGGCTGCCGGTGGTGAGGAAGCGGTAGCGGTCGTCGAGGCGGTCCAGGAGCTGGTCGACGTCGAGGACGCGCATCCGGACCGCGGCGAGTTCGATGGCGAGGGGCAGACCGTCGAGGCGGCGGCACAGGCGGGCCACGGACTCGAGGTTGCCGCGCGTGAGGCGGAAGCCGGGGACGACGGCGGCGGCACGGTCGGCGAAGAGGGTGAGGGCCGGATACCCCTCGGCGGCGGAGAGGTCGCCGTCCGGGTCGGGCACCGGCAGCGGCCGTACCTCCAGCAGGTGCTCCTCGGTGAGGCCGAGCCGGTGCCGGCTGGTGGCGAGAACGCGGACTCCCCCGGTGCCGTGCAGCAACGCCGCGGCGAGCTGCGCGCAGGCGCCCGCCAGATGCTCGCAGTTGTCGACGACGAGGAGCAGGCGTCGCTCCCGCACCTGCTCGACGAGGGCGTGCAGCGGCGGCTGGGCGGAGTGGTCGTGCAGCCCGAGCGCGTCGGCGGCGGCGAGGGGGACGAGTGCCGGGTCGTGCAGCCCGGACAGGTGCACGAAGCGCACCCCGTCCGGGAACGCCCGGCGCACACGGGCCGCGATGCGCGCGGCGAGCCGGGTCTTGCCGACGCCGCCCGGCCCGGTCAGTGTCACCAGCCGTGCGCGGGCCAGCAGCTCGCGGCCCTCGTTCAGTTCGCCACGCCGGTCGACGAAGCTGGTCGTCTCGACCGGCAGGTGGTGATCCCGTCGTGGCGCTGATCCGCCCATGATCAGCCAGTCCTCTGGGGGGGGATGTGGTCCGAGGAGGATCCGGGCACTCCGGCTCCCCTTACGCGAACCTTCACTCTCTCCCGCTGCGTACGCATATGCACGCGCGAGTCACACCCATGGGTGTACTTCGCCCGGGACACCTCGCCCACAACGCCGCACGCGTACACTGCACGGCCACTTTCAGTCTTGACCTGCTCATGCCATCCACAGAACGATATGCCCCACCCGCACCAGCACGTCGCACGGAACAACCCCACCTCCCACAAGGAGATTTCATGCGACTTCGCACACGAGGCGCCGGCGCCCGCACCGGCAGACGCACCGCGGCCCTCGCCTCGCTTCTCGCCCTCGCCCTGGCGGCGCCCCTCTACTCGACGACGACCGACGCCACAGCCGACAGCACGCCCAGGGCGACCGCCCCGGCCGACGACGTCCGGCAGTACGAGGTCCATCTGCACTCGACGGCCGCGGACCGCACGGCGCTTCAACGCACCGGCGTGACCGTGGACGAGGTACACGGTCACGGAGTGGTCGTCTCCGGCCGCGCGGACCAGATCAGGAAACTGCGTGCCCAGGGCTACGAGGTCACCCCGCTCGGCGCCGTCCCCGACCGGTCCGCCGGGAGGGGCGACGTCCGGCTGTTCGACTTCCCGTCAGGTGACTCGAAGTACCACAACTACGCGGAAATGACGAGCGAGATCAACTCGATCGTCTCGGCCAACCCGTCCATCGCGAGCCAGCGCGTGATCGGCAAGTCGTACCAGGGCCGGAACATCGTCGCGATCAAGATCAGCGACAACGTCGGTACCGACGAGTCCGAACCGGAGGTGCTGTTCACGCACCACCAGCACGCCCGTGAGCACCTCACCGTCGAGATGGCGCTCTACCTGCTGCGCGAGCTGACCTCCGGCTACGGCTCCGACTCGCGCGTCACCAGCATGGTGAACAACCGCGAGATCTGGATCGTCCCGGACGTCAATCCGGACGGCGGCGAGTACGACATCGCCACCGGGTCGTACCGGTCGTGGCGCAAGAACCGCCAGCCCAACTCCGGTTCCTCGTACGTCGGTACGGACCTGAACCGCAACTGGAATCACCGCTGGGGCTGCTGCGGCGGCTCCTCGGGCTCGACGTCCTCCGAGACGTACCGCGGTGCGTCCGCCGAGTCGGCGCCCGAGGTGAAGGTCGTGGCCGACTTCGTGCGCAGCCGGGTCGTCGGCGGCAAGCAGCAGATCAAGGCCGGTGTCGACTTCCACACGTACAGCGAGCTGGTGCTGTGGCCGTTCGGCTACACGTACTCCGACACGACGACGGGGATGACCGCGGACGACAACGCGGCGTTCAAGGCGGTCGGGCAGAAGATGGCGGCGAGCAACGGGTACACGCCGGAGCAGTCCAGCGACCTGTACATCACGGACGGGTCGATCGACGACTACCTCTGGGGCGCGCACAAGATCTTCGCGTACACCTTCGAGATGTATCCGCGGTCCGGGGGTGGGGGGTTCTACCCGCCCGACGAGGTGATCGAGCGGGAGACCTCCCGTAACCGGGACGCGGTGCTGCAGTTGCTGGAGAACGCGGACTGCATGTACCGGTCGATCGGCAAGGAGAGCCAGTACTGCGGCTAGCCGGCGTCTTCCTCGAAGTAGGCGTCCAGCACCGCGTCCAGCTGGCTGTCCCACTCCGTGAAACGGCTCCTGGCCGGCGCCTCGATCTCGATCGGGTACCAGCGCCGGTCAGGGGTGTGGACGGTGACGGTGTAGCGCTTGCCGAAGCGGGCGGTCTCGGTCTCGACCGCGCCGATCTCGTCCCAGCGGAACTCGCACTCCTGGTCGTCCAGGACGAGCCGGACGCCTCTGTGGTCGGCGGTCATTCTCGCGCGGCGGTCGGACGCCTCGAAGACGGGCCCGTCGGGCACGGCGTCCTCTTCGGACTCCGGGGCGGCCTGCTCCGCCTCCTCGACCTCCTCGGCCTTCTCGGCGTCCTCGACCTCCTCGGCGTCCAGTGCGTCCGCGACCTCAGGCTCCTTCTCCGGCCCGTCCTCCCCCGCCTTCTCTGCGGACGCGGGTGACGTGAGCCCGGGGATGAAGGCCGGGTCGAATCCGGCGCCTTCCAGGGGCTGGCTGCTCGAACCTATGCGCTGCTCCACAGCGGAGCAGTATGGTCGACAAACCTGTGCCGCACACAGTCAGCCCCTGCATCGTTATCAGACGCCTACAAGAACAAGCTGAGCACAGCCGCCACCACGAACCCCGCCACCGACAGCACACTCTCCAGCACCGTCCACGACTTGAGGGTGTCCCGCTCGCTGATGCCGAAGTACTTGGCCACCATCCAGAAGCCCCCGTCGTTGACGTGCGAGGCGAAGATGGAGCCGGCGGAGATGGACATGATGACCAGGGCGACGAAGGCCTGGGAGTGGTCGCCCTCCGAGAGGAGCGGGGCCACGATGCCCGCCGTCGTCACGATCGCCACCGTCGCCGAGCCCTGGGCCACGCGCAGGACCACGGAGATCAGGTAGGAGAGGACGATCACCGGCAGGCCCACGTCGTTGAACGTGTCGGAGAGGGCCTGGGCGACGCCGCTGGCCTTGAGGACGGCACCGAAGATGCCGCCCGCGCCGACCACCAGCAGGATGTTGCCGACCGGCTTCAGGGACGCCGTGGACACCGTCTCCAGCGACTTGCGGGACCAGCCGCGCCGGATGCCGAGCAGGTAGTACGCGAGGAACAGGGCGATCGTGAGCGCCACGAAGGGGTTGCCGAAGAACTCGATCACCGAGCGGAGGGTGGACGGGTCCAGGGCGATCGAGGAGAACGTCGCGGCCAGGATGAGGACCAGCGGCGTGCCGATGATGGCGAGGACCGTCGACAGGGACACCGGCTGCTCGCGCGGCGCCACCCCGGCGGCCCGCTGCTCGTCGATGACGGCCCGCTTGGCCTCGTCCGCCGCCTCGACCATGTCCTGCGGCACGGCGACGAAGATGCGGCGGCCGATCCACGCCGAGTACGCCCACGCGGCCAGCACGGCCGGAAGTCCGCAGACGATGCCCATGAGGATGACCCAGCCGAGGTCGACGTGGAGGAGACCGGCGGCGGCCACCGGGCCGGGGTGCGGGGGCAGGAAGGCGTGGGTGACGGAGAGGCCCGCGAGCAGCGGCAGGCAGTAGAGCAGGATCGACTTGCCGGAGCGCTTGGCGGCGGCGTAGACGATCGGGGCCAGGACGAAGATGCCGACGTCGAAGAAGACGGGGATACCGAAGATCAGGCCCGTGAGGCCCATGGCGAGCGGGGCGCGCTTCTCGCCGAACAGGCCGAGCAGACGGCTCGCCAGCACCTCGGCGCCGCCGCTGACTTCGAGGATCGCCCCGAGCATGGTGCCCAGGCCGATGATGATCGCGACATGGCCGAGGATGCCGCCCATGCCGGACTCGATCGTGGAGACGGCGTCCGACTTCTGGACGGTGCCGAAGAGTTCGGTGACGGACAGCCCGGCCGCGAGGCCGACGGCTATGGAGACCGCGAGCAGGGCGACGAACGGCTGGAGTCTCATCTTGATGATGAGGAACAGGAGCAGCACGATGCCGAGCGCCGCGGTGAGCAGCAGTCCGGCCGTGCCGTCGACGAGGAGGAGCAGGCCTCCGGTGTGGGGTGGGGCCTCGGGGGCCGGGGCGGACGCGGCGAGCGAAGGGGACATTCGGGGGTCCTCTGGGTAAAGGCATGCGGCTTCTGGGTAGGGGGGAGCGCGGCGCGGCGCATCGGTGGCGCCGCGCCTCATGGAGCGGGAGTGCGGGGGGTGTCAGCCGAGGACGGCCAGCGCGTCGATCTCGATGAGGAGACCCGCGGGCAGGCCCACGTAGACCGTGGTGCGCGCGGCGGGCGGCTGGGTGAGGCCCTGCTCCTCGAAGTACGCGTTGTAGAGGGCGTTCATCTCGGCGAAGTGGTCGACGTCGGTGAGGTAGACGCGGATCATCATCACGTCGTCCCAGGAGGCGCCGCCCTCCTCCAGGATGGCCTTGACGTTGGCCAGGGTCTGGAGGGTCTGCTCGCGCAGGGTGGGCCCGGCGGGGGTGGGCGCCTTGCCCTCCTCGGCGGGCAGGAAGCCGACCTGGCCGGCGACCTGGAGGATGTTGCCCTTCTTCACCCCGTGCGAGAACTTCGCCGGCGGGGTGGTGTGGGTCTTGGGGGTGAGTGCGATCTTGTCCGTCATACGGTGCCCTTCACTGGTGTTCTGCCGGAGTACTCCCCGCTGATGGCGTCCGCCGTACGGCGCACCAGCGGCAGGAGGGCGAGGAGTTCGTCCGCGGTGACGACGACGTTCGGCGCGGAGACCGACATCGCGGCGACGACCCGGCCGTCGGCGCCGCGGATGGGCGCCCCGACGCAGTTGATGGACTCCTCGTGGCCGCCGAGGTCGGTGGCCCAGCCCTGTTCGCGCACCTTCTCCAGCTCGCGCAGGAACGCGGTGGCGTTGGGTGTCGAACGGGCCGTGTAACTGGGGTAGTCGAGCTTCTCCGCGACCGCCCGCCGCTCGTGCTCGGGCAGGTCGGCGAGCAGCAGCTTCGCGACCGCGGCGACGGTGATGGCGACGGGCTTGCCGATCCGGGAGTACATCCGCACCGGGTAGCGGCTCTCGACCTTGTCGATGTAGAGGACCTCGTTCTCCTCGTACACGGCGAGGTGCACGGTGTGGCCGCAGCTCTCGTTGAGGCGCACCAGGTGGGGGTGGGCGATCTCGCGGACGTCGAGGTTCTCCATCGCCTCCTGGGCGAGGGCGAAGAGGCGGGCGCCGAGGCGGTAGCGCTGGTCGGACTGGCGGTAGACCAGGCCGTGCTCGTGGAGGGTGCGCAGCAGGCGCAGGGCCGTGGACTTGTGCACGCCGAGGCGGTCGGCGACCTGCCCCAGGTCGGCGGGGCCCTCGGCGAGCAGCGGCAGGATGCTGAGCGCGCGGTCGACGGTCTGGCTCATGGCGTACGTACCTCCTCCTCGGCCCGCTGGGTGTCCTCGGTCCAGCCGGGGCCGAGTCGCAGTCTCCCCCATGCCGCCTCGTCCAGGGCGACGAGCCGGTCGGCGTGCTCCCGGGCGGGTGGGGTGGCGAGGTCGCCGGGGACGGTGAGGGCGGCGGCGGCCATCAGGTGCCCGTGCCGCAGCCGGTCCCGCACCGGCAGTCCGCGCAGGGTGGCGGAGAGGAACCCGGCGGCGAAGGCGTCCCCGGCACCGACGGCGGCGACGACGTCGACGCGGGGCGCGGGCACGAAGGTGACGTCCTGCTTCTCGAAGACGGTCGCCCCTGCGGCGCCCTGTTTGACGACCAGCACCTCGGGTTCGGGGAGGGCGGCGCGGACGGCCTCCGGGCTGTGCAGCCCCCAGGCCTCGTCCTGCCCGACGAAGACGAGGTCGGCGCCCCGGGCGAGGTCGCGCAGCACCTTCGCGGCGTCCGTGTCGCGCCACAGGCCGGGCCGGTGGTTGACGTCGAAGGAGACAAGGGGGCGGCCGGGGCGGTGGGCGGTCAGCTCCCGCATCAGGTCCAGGCAGGACCCGGAGAGCGCGGGCGTGATGCCGGACAGGTGCAGCACGCGCCCGGCGCGCACCGCCGCCGGGTCGGGGTCCGTCGCGCTCATCGCGGACGCGGCGGAACCGGCCCGGTAGTAGGCCACCTCGTGGGCGTCGGTGGCCCGGTCCCCTGCGGTGCGGAAGTAGATGCCCGTGGGCCGGTCGGGGTCGCGCCGGACGTGGGCCACGTCGACCCCGTACCCGCCGATCGTCTCCACCAGGTGGTCGCCGAACGCGTCGTCCCCCACCCGGCTGATCCACCGCACCGAGTGCCCGGCGGCGGCCAGCACGCACGCCACGTTGGACTCCGCGCCGCCGATGCCCCGGTCGAAGGAGGGGACGTCGGCGAGGCGGCCCGGCCGGGAGGGCAGGAACGTGACCATGGACTCGCCGAGCGCGACGACGTCCACGGCGTCGGGGGCGTTGCAGGGTCCGGTGGGGGTCACGATGCTCGTAGCTCCTCTTCGTGCCGGTCTTGGTGCCGGTCTTCGTCGGTCTTCGTGTCGGTCTTCGTGTCGGTCGGTGGCGGTTTCATTGACCGTGGGTGGCCGAGATGTTAGACAGCGTTGAGCGATATACGCAATGAATGTTGCAAAGACTGCAACACTGCTGATCAGGGAGGCTCCATGACAGCCGACACCGCCGCCGAGTCCCTCGCCCGGCTCGCCGCAGAGCGCGTCGACCACCGCTTCAAGGGCCTCCCGCCGGACGCCGACGGCCTGACCGTGGGCGAGCTGGCCGCCCAGCGCCGCAACCTCTTCACCGGCGGCTTCGCCACGCCCGTGCTCGCGCTGTCCGCCGAGCGGCTGGAGCACAACCTGAAGCTCATGGAGGTGTACGCGGACCGGCACGGCCTGGCCTTCGCGCCGCACGGGAAGACCTCCATGGCGCCGCAGCTGTTCCACCGCCAGATCGAGCACGGGGCGTGGGGCATCACGCTGGCGGTGCCGCACCAGGTGCGGGTGGCGCGGGCGTTCGGGATCCGGCGCGTGTTCCTCGCCAACGAACTGGTCGACCCGGCGGCCCTGCGCTGGGTCTCCGCCGAGCTCGACGCCGACCCGGACTTCTCCTTCGTCTGCTACGTCGACTCCGTGCGCGGGGTGGAGCTGATGGACGCGGCGCTGGGCGCCGCCACGCGCCCCGTGGACGTCGTCGTCGAACTCGCCGCCGGTGAGGGCGCCCGTACCGGGGTCCGCACGGAGGCGGAGTGCGCGGCGGTCGCGGACGCGGTGGCGGGCACACGGGCCCTGCGGCTCGTGGGTGTGGCGGGCTACGAGGGCGAGGTGCCGCAGGCCGATCCCGGGCGGGTGACGGCGTGGCTGCGGCGGCTGGTCGCGCTCGCCGCCGACTTCGACAAGGCGGGCCGCTTCACCGGTCTGGACGAGATCGTCGTCAGCGCGGGCGGCAGCGCCTGGTTCGACGCGGTCGCGGAGGTCTTCGCCGAGATCCCCGGACTCTCCCTGCCGGTGCTGAAGTTGCTGCGCTCAGGCGCCTACGTCTCGCACGACGACGGCCACTACCGCAAGCTCACCCCGTTCAACCGGGTGCCCGAGGAGGGCGCTCTGGAGCCGGCGTTCCGCCTGTGGACGCAGGTGGTGTCCCGGCCGACGGCCGAGCAGGCCTTCGTCAACGCGGGCAAGCGGGACGCGGCCTACGACCTCGACCTGCCGTTCGCGCAGGTGATCCGCCGGGACGGCACCGAGCGCCCGGCCGACGGTGTGACGGTGACCGCCCTGTCGGACCAGCACGCCTGGCTGCGCACCACCTCCGAGGCGGATCTGGAGGTCGGCGACTGGGTCGGACTCGGGCTGTCCCATCCGTGCACGTCGTTCGACAAGTGGCCCCTGATCCCGGTCGCCGAGGCGGACGGCACGGTCGTCGACTACGTGCGTACCTACTTCTAGGAGGCCGCGGCATGGAAGAGCTCGTCATCCGGGACGCCGACGTCGTGGACGGCTCCGGCGCGGACTCCTACCGGGCCGATGTCGTGGTCGACGGCGGCCGGATCGTGTCCATCGTCAAGGAGGCGTCCGCGGCCGGCTGCCAGCGTCCGAAGGCGCGCCGGGAGCTGGACGCCGAGGGGCTGGTCCTCTCCCCCGGCTTCGTCGACATGCACGCCCACAGCGACCTGGCCCTGCTGCGCGACCCCGACCACAGCGCCAAGGCCGCGCAGGGCGTCACGCTGGAGGTCATCGGGCAGGACGGGCTGTCGTACGCGCCGGTGGACGACCGCACGCTCGGCGAGGTGCGCCGCGCGATCGCCGGGTGGAACGGCTCCGGTGACGACATCGACTTCGACTGGCGCTCGGTGGGCGAGTACCTGGACCGGCTGGACCGGGGCATCGCCGTGAACGCGGCCTACCTCATCCCCCAGGGCACGGTCCGCGCGCTCGCCGTCGGCTGGGAGGACCGGGAGGCCACCCCGGCCGAGCTGGACCGGATGCGGCAGCTGGTCGCCGAGGGCATGGAGCAGGGCGCGGTCGGCATGTCGTCGGGCCTGACGTACACGCCGGGCATGTACGCGAAGGACGCCGAACTGACCGAGCTGTGCCGGGTGGTGGCCTCCTACGGCGGCTACTACTGCCCCCACCACCGCTCCTACGGCGCGGGCGCCCTGGAGGCGTACGAGGAGATGGTCGCCCTGACCCGGGAGGCGGGCTGCTCCCTGCATCTCGCCCACGCCACCATGAACTTCGGTGTGAACAAGGGCCGGGCGCCGGAGCTGCTGTCCCTGCTGGACGAGGCGCTGGCCGCCGGGGCCGACATCAGCCTCGACACCTACCCCTACACGCCCGGCTGCACGACCCTCGCGGCGATGCTGCCGAGCTGGGCGAACGAGGGTGGCCCGGAGCGGACCATCGAGCGGCTGGCGGACGAGGAGACCGCGGCACGCATCCGCCACGACCTGGAGGTCACCGGCTCGGACGGCTGCCACGGCGTGCCCATCGAGTGGGACACGATCGAGATCTCGGGGGTGGGCGACCCGGCCCTGGCGGAGTTCGTCGGCCGGACGGTCCAGGAGTCGGCGGACATACGGGGCGAGGTGCCCTGGGTGACGGCGCGCGGCCTGCTGCTGGCCGACCGGCTGGCCTCGACGATCCTCCAGCACGTCGGCCACGAGGAGAACGTCCGGGCGATCATGCGCCACCGGGTGCACACCGGCGGCTCGGACGGCATCCTCCAGGGCGCGAAGCCGCACCCGCGGGCGTACGGCACGTTCCCGCACTATCTCGGACACTACGTGCGGGAGTTGGGGGTGATGTCGCTGGAGGAGTGCGTCGCGCACCTCACCTCGCGGCCGGCGGCCCGCCTCCGGCTGCCCGACCGGGGCCTGGTCCGCGAGGGGTACGTCGCCGACCTGGTGCTCTTCGACCCGGCGACGGTCGCGGCCGGGTCGAGTTTCGCCGAGCCGCGGGTGCTCCCGACGGGCATTCCCCATGTGCTGGTCGGCGGGCGGTTCGTGATCGAGGACGGCCGGCGCACGGACGCCCTGGCGGGCCGGGCGGTCCGCGGGATCCCTCCCGCGTGACCGCCCGGCCCCGGGCTCGCGCTCTGCCCTACGGCTTGGGCAGGGTGCAGCCGCTCGCGCTCAGGTCGAGCTTGTTGTCGATGCCGAAGCAGGACGGGATCTGGTAGGTCTCCTGGGCGTAGTTGATGCCCTTGCGGACGGTCACGTTGCCGTTCGCGTCGACCTCGCAGGGGTTGTTCACCGTGCAGCGCTCGCCGTCCTCGTTGCCGGTGTTGTTGATGGCGACGACCTTGCCGCTGGCGGCGTCGACGACGGGCGAGCCGGACGTGCCGCCGATGGTGTTGCAGGCGGAGGTGTAACGGACCGAGTCCTTCCAGGTCCAGTCGCCCTCCTTCAGGGTGGGCACGAACCCGTCGATGTTGCAGCTGTAGATCCGCTTCCAGTAACCGGAGGGGATGCCGATGGCGGAGCCGGCGACCGGGTGCGAGTCGTTCAGCGTCAGGGCGTTGATGCCGTACGAGCTCTTGATCTGCCCGTACGTGGTGGTGAGCTGGTAGAACGCGACGTCCGTATCGGTCATCGTGCCGTACGCCAGCTTGGCGGCGCGCAGGGTCGCCACACGCGCGCCGGAGGCGTTGAGCAGCCCGAAGGTGCGGCTGGAGGCCTGGTCGACGCGGACCTCGCCGGGGGCGGGGAAGCCGCTCTCCAGACAGTGCCCGTTGGTCATCACCAGCGCCGGGTCGTTGTCCTCGGAGTCCGGCATGCGGACGACCGAGCCGGAGCAGTTGCTGAGCGCGACCGTGCCGGCGAAGTTCACGGCCTTGGCCGACGGGCCACGGAGCCCGGACAGGGTCTCCGTTGCGGACGTGACCACGTCGGTTACGGCAGACGTGACCTCGCCCGCGTCCGCGGCCTTGCCGACGCCCGTGGGGGCGGTGTCGGCAGCGGTCGCGGGAGCCGCGCCGGCCCCGGCTATCGCCAGGGCGAAGAACGCGGCGGCGAGAGGTTTTCTCATGGGGGGTCCCCTCTTGCGACGGAGGCGGCCGGAAATCTTCCGGCCGCCCGCAGTGTTGTCATGCGCATTGTGATAGTCGCAAGGCGGGCGGCACAAGAACCTGTTCCACAGACGGAACCCCGAGATCCTCGCCCGACCCTACGCAACCGCCTTGATCCGCCGGTCACTTGGGGGCCGATGTTGGGGGAGTTGATACCGGCTTCCGGCGTTCGCCCGGTTTCGCCCGCGTGACGCCAGACCCCTCGAAGACGGGGAGCACCACCCCCTTGGCCTAAACCGCATCCCCGTACACCGCTGATACGCGCGTGGCCAATGAGGCAGCGTATGGCGATATCGCACCAAACCGGCGCGTCTCACGTGGCGGAAAACACGACCCGCGAGGCGTTACCGGGCCGTAAGCTCCCAGACATGCAGGTGATCCAGTCGACCAAGCTCGCCAACGTCTGTTACGAGATCCGGGGCCCGGTGCTCGAGGAGGCGATGCGGCTGGAGGCGGCCGGGCATCGGATCCTCAAGCTCAACACCGGCAATCCGGCCGCGTTCGGCTTCGAGTGTCCGCCCGAGATCCTGGAGGACGTCCTCCGGAACGTGTCCTCGGCGCATGGTTACGGCGACGCGAAGGGGCTGCTGGCCGCGCGCCGCGCCGTCGTCATGCACAACCAGACCCTCGGCATCGAGACGGACGTCGAGCACGTCTTCATCGGCAACGGCGTCTCCGAGCTGATCGTGATGGCGATGCAGGGCCTGCTGGACGACGGGGACGAGGTGCTCGTGCCCGCCCCGGACTACCCGCTGTGGACCGCCGCCGTCTCCCTGTCCGGCGGCACCGCCGTGCACTACCGCTGCGACGAGCAGTCCGACTGGATGCCGGACCTCGCCGACGTCGAGCGCAAGGTCACCGACCGCACCAAGGCGATCGTGATCATCAACCCGAACAACCCGACGGGCGCCGTCTACGACGAGGCGATGATCAAGGGCCTGACCGACATCGCCCGCCGCCACAACCTCCTCGTCTGCTCCGACGAGATCTACGACAAGATCCTCTACGACGAGGCCACGCACACCCCGACCGCCTCCGTCGCCCCCGACCTGCTGACCCTCACCTTCAACGGCATGTCGAAGGCGTACCGGGTGGCCGGATACCGGGTGGGCTGGATGTCGATCTCCGGGCCGCGCGCGCACGCCGACTCCTACATCGAGGGTCTGACGATCCTGGCGAACATGCGGCTGTGCGCCAACATGCCGGGGCAGCACGGCGTCGTCGCCGCGCTCAGCGGACGGCAGACGATCAACGAGCTGGTCCTGCCGGGCGGCCGGCTGCGCGAGCAGCGGGACGTCGCCTACGAGCTGCTGACCCAGATCCCGGGCGTGACCTGCGTGAAGCCGAAGGGGGCGCTGTACCTCTTCCCGCGTCTCGACCCGAAGGTCTTCAAGATCAAGGACGACCGGCGGATGGTCCTGGACCTGCTCCGGCGGGAGAAGATCATGGTCGTCCAGGGCACCGGCTTCAACTGGCCGGAGCCGGACCACTTCCGGGTCGTGACCCTGCCGACGGTCGGTGACCTGAGGGACGCGGTGGGCCGGATCGGGCACTTCCTGGACGGCTACAGCCAGACCTGATCCGTACCGACGCCGGAACCGCCCGCTCACCCTATGTGTGCGGGCGGTCCGGTTTTGTGAACAACTCAACTTTAGACGAATTCTAAGCTAGGATGGCTTCCTGAAAGAATCCAGGAGGCCCTCCCATGTACGAGCCGATCCGCGACAAGTCGGTCCACAACACGGTGGACGGCCCCAACCCCGACTTCCCTCACCGCTCCCGTGAGGAAGAGCTGGACATCCAGCTCGCGGGCCATCTCGCCGCCCTGCTCGCCGTCACGGACGAGCTGCGCGCGGCAGCGCCGTCGGCCGGCCTGGACGTCGCGGCGGAGCGGCTCGCGGAGCAGGTGGCCCGGCTGCGGGGCGGACGGACGCCGGCTCGTGTCCCCGGCGGCCGGCGCGAGCACGGTGCGGCGGCGCTGCACCGGCGGGCGCACGCCCTGGCGGGGCGTGCGCTGGTGGTGGCCGCGTCCCGCGCCGACACCGCGGCCGCGATTCTGGCCGCCGAGCAGATGGACGCGCACTCGGCGGCGCTGGAGCCGCGCGAACTCGCGTCCCACTGAGCCTCTTCGGGCTCCCTTCGACGGCCCCGGCCCGCGCGCACCCGCAGCGACGCGCGGGCCGGGTGCCACGCACTGCGTTGGCTTGAGCCGTGTGTCGCCGTGGGGGTCATTGGCCGTGGGCCTGTGCGGGTGAGCTGTGGCTGATCGCGCAGTTCCCCGCGCCCCCAAGGAAAGCCACTCAGCGTCTGACGTAGACCTCCGCCGAGGCCGATGAGCCCTCGTGCAGGGCGTCGCCCGGCCAGGTGACCGTGTAGGTCGCCTCGCGGCGGGTGCGGGGGATGTCGTTGATCTTGAAGGTGCCATCGGCGGCGACCGTCACGGACGACAGGGTGCCCGTGCCCAGGCGGTCCTCGCGTACGACCTTGAGCACGGCCCGCTCCGGCAGTGCCTTGCCCTGGGCGGTGAACCTGCCGGTGATCTCGATGCCGTCGGACATGCTCGCCTCCTCCGGTGCGGTGAGCGAGAGGGAGGTGGGCGCCTTGCCGACGGTCACGGTGTGGGTGACGTCCGTGGCCGGGCGGTGGGTCAGGTCGCCGAGGTAGGACACGGTGTACGTGGCCTCGCCGACGAGGTCGGGCTCGTCGAGGACCGTGAAGGTGCCGTCCGCCTTGACGGTGGCGGTGCCCAGGTCGTGGGTGCCGTCCGCGTCGGTGCGGGTCGCCTTGACCTTCAGCGGCTCGGCGGGCGCCGGCCCGTCCTGCTCCAGCCTGCCGCGCACGGCCAGCGGCTCGCCCGCCACGGCCTGGCCGGGGCTGTGGGTGAGGTCCCCGGTGAAGCGGGTGTCGTACTGGACGGCCGGCGGCTTGATGACGTGCAGCCAGTACTGGCCGCCCGCCGTGTCGGTGGTGACCGCGAACAGCCGGGAGCCGTCCGCCGACCACTCCATGCCACGCGGTACGACCCGGTCCCCGTCGAGGCTGCCCTCGAAGACGAACTCCAGCGGGGCGGTGGAGTCGCCCGGGTCGGCGGGCTGCACCAGCAGGTCGGGGACGGCACCGGTGGCGGAGGCTCCGCGCGCGATGTACTTGCCGTCGCCGCTGAAGGCGACCGCGCCGGCGGTGGCACCGTCGGGCAGGGGCCGGTAGCCGGTGGCCGCGTCCGACAGGTCGTCGGAGTTCAGCAGCCGCGTGCCGGCGGTGGCGTCGGCGAGGGCGACCTTGTTGCCGTCGGCGGAGAACGCCAGGTCCTTGAGGTTCAGGGCGCCGTCGCCCTGGCCGTCGGCGAAGCGCCGTGCGGCCTTGCGGACGATGGCGCTGTCGCCGGTGTCGTAGACGGCCACGAAGGGGTCGGCGGCCTTCGCGTTGCGCGGCTGGCCCATGAGCATGCGGTTGCCGGGCCCGGCCTCCAGCAGCAGATCGCCGTAGTCGTTCCAGCCGGTGCGCGTGTGGACGCCGTTCACGAACCCGTCGAGCTGGGTCTCGGAGGTGGCGCACTGGGAGGTCGAGGACGCGTACGGCGTCGTGAACCAGAGCTGGCCGCCGGACTGGGCGAGCTCCCGGCCGCACGTGTCGGTGCTGACGTAGGCCAGGACGGTGCGTTCGTAGGTGGTGGTGTCGTAGGCCTCGACACGGTCGCGCAGACCCGCGTACAGCTTGCTGCCGTCGGCGCTCACCGCGAGGCCGGAGACATGGGCCTGGTTGGTGGTGAGGGTCGTGAGGCGCTCGCCCTCGAAGTTGTAGACGGCGATGGTGCCGGAGTTCAGGTAGTAGCCGACATTGCTGTCCGCCACGAAGACACGCTGGTGGACGTTGTCGACGGCCAGCGCCGAGTACGACGAGATCGGCAGCTTGGCCACGGCGTCGGAGGCCGCCGCGTGCGCCGCGGGTGCGGCGGCGACAGTCAGTCCGGTCCCCGCGAGTAACGCGGCGGACAGGGTCGCCGCGAGCCGTCTGGAACGGTGTGCAGTGTTCAACTGTGCCCCCCACAGGCTGCGTCGAGCGCCTCGCCGGAACAGGCGAGGCACCTGTAGAGGGAATGAAACAGGCGTGAAGATCTCGTGAGCAAGGGGGCGCGACCAACCCCGCGGAACAGGGGCCCGCACGCCGTTGTGCGGGCCCCTGTCCGAAGGTGGTGCTGTCACCGCGGCCGGCCGTGACGATGTTGCTGGTCAGGGCACTGTCGGTTCCGGCCGGCCGCGGAGTTCCGGGGTGGGGCTCAGCCCAGGCGCTTGACCAGCGCGTGGTACTCGTCCCACAGCTCCTTCGGCGTGTGCTCGCCGAAGGTGTTGAGGTGGTCGGGGACCAGGGCGGCCTCCTCGCGCCAGACCTCCTTGTCGACCGTGAGCAGGAACTCCAGGTCGCCGTCGGACAGTTCCAGGCCGCCTGTGTCGAGGGCGTCCTTCGTCGGCAGGACGCCGATCGGGGTCTCGACGCCCTCCGCCGTGCCGTCCAGGCGTCCCACGATCCACTTCAGGACGCGGGAGTTCTCGCCGAAGCCGGGCCAGACGAACTTGCCCTCGTCGTCCTTGCGGAACCAGTTGACGTAGTAGATCTTCGGCAGCTTGGACTGGTCCTTGTCCTTGGCCACGTCGACCCAGTGGGCCATGTAGTCGCCCATGTTGTAGCCGCAGAACGGCAGCATCGCGAACGGGTCGCGGCGCAGCTCGCCGACCTTGCCCTCGGCGGCGGCGGTCTTCTCGGAGGCCACGTTGGCGCCGAGGAAGACGCCGTGGTTCCAGTCGAAGGACTCCGTCACCAGCGGCACGGCGGTGGCGCGGCGGCCGCCGAAGAGGATCGCCGAGATCGGCACGCCCTTGGGGTCCTCCCACTCCGGCGCGATGATCGGGCACTGCGAGGCCGGGACGGTGAAGCGGGCGTTGGGGTGGGCGGCCGGGACGCCGGACTCGGGGGTCCAGTCGTTGCCCTTCCAGTCCGTCAGGTGGGCCGGGGTCTCCTCCGTCATGCCCTCCCACCAGATGTCGTTGTCGTCGGTGAGGGCGACGTTGGTGAAGACGGAGTTGCCCCACAGCGTCTTCATCGCGTTGGCGTTGGTGTGCTCGCCGGTGCCGGGGGCGACACCGAAGAAGCCGGCCTCGGGGTTGATGGCGTAGAGGCGGCCGTCCTCGCCGAAGCGCATCCAGGCGATGTCGTCGCCGATGGTCTCGACCGTCCAGCCGGGGATCGTCGGCTCCAGCATGGCGAGGTTGGTCTTGCCGCAGGCGCTCGGGAAGGCCGCGGCGACGTACTTGGCCTCGCCGCGCGGCGGGGTCAGCTTGAGGACCAGCATGTGCTCGGCCAGCCAGCCCTCGTCACGCGCCATCACGGAGGCGATGCGCAGGGCGTAGCACTTCTTGCCGAGCAGGGCGTTGCCGCCGTAGCCGGAGCCGTAGGACCAGATCTCGCGGTCCTCGGGGAAGTGCGAGATGTACTTGGTCTGGTTGCAGGGCCAGGGGACGTCCTCCTGGCCGGGCTCCAGCGGGGCGCCCAGGGTGTGCACGGCCTTGACGAAGAACCCGTCGGAGCCGAGCTCGTCCAGGACGGGCTGCCCCATGCGGGTCATGGTGCGCATGGAGACGGCGACGTACGCGGAGTCGGTGATCTCCACGCCGAGCGCGGACAGCGGCGAGCCGAGCGGGCCCATGCAGAAGGGCACCACGTACATGGTCCGGCCGCGCATCGAGCCGCGGAACAGGCCGCCCTCGCCACCGGACCCCTGGAAGATCTCCCGCATCTCGGCAGGGGCCTTCCAGTGGTTGGTCGGGCCGGCGTCCTGCTCCTTCTCGGAGCAGATGAACGTCCGGTCCTCGACGCGTGCGACGTCCGTGGGGTCGGATGCCGCGTAGTAGGAGTGGGGGCGCTTGATCGGGTCGAGTTTCCGGAAGGTGCCCTTCTCGACGAGCTCCCCGCACAGTCGCTCGTACTCGGCCTCGGATCCGTCACACCAGACCACGTTGTCCGGCTGCGTCAGTTCGGCGATCTCGTTCACCCACGAGATCAGCCCCTGATGGGTGGTGGGGACGGTGGGAGCCGCGATGTCGCGCGCCACGATTGCTCCTAAATGAGGGTTTTTTGGTGATGTGGAGGCCCCGTGGGGGCTGCGACCCGGATGCTTCACGGTGAAACCTGGCGCTCATCCGGTGCCGACCGCACTCATTTGATCATCCGACGTACGCGCCCATCTGTCCAGAGGAGCGCACAGGTGAGCAACGTGAGGATCGCCACGGTTTCTCGCGCACGCTTTGCGTGCACGTTGGGTTCATCAGACCGTCCGTTTGCGTAACCACTGGTCGGACACGGTGAGAGGATGGCCACTCTTCGCCGGTCAATCGGCCTGAGTGATACGTCACTTACGGTTCCGTAGCTACCATTCGGCCATGACTGCGTTCGCCCCCGACGCGCCCACGGACACGCCGGACGACGGCAGCGGTCCGAAGGCGCTGCACTTGCCTCACCCGGTGAAGCCCAAGCTCCGCGGCTGGCTGCACCTCGGCATGTTTCCGGCCGCCCTCGTCGCGGGCCTGGTGCTGACCGCCCTCGCCGACTCGACCAGAGGGCGCATCGCCTGCGGTGTCTACGCTCTGACCGCCTGCCTGCTGTTCGGCGTGAGCGCGCTGTACCACCGGGGTGACTGGAGTCCGCGCATGGACGGCGTCCTGCGCCGTCTGGACCACGCCAACATCTTCCTGATCATCGCGGGCACGTACACTCCGCTGACCATGCTGCTGCTGCCGGGCGCCAAGGGCGAGTGGCTGCTGTGGGGCATCTGGGCCGCGGCGGTGGCCGGCATAGCCTTCCGCGTCTTCTGGGTCGGCGCCCCGCGCTGGCTCTACACGCCGTGCTACCTCGCGATGGGCTGGGCGGCCGTGTTCTACCTGCCTGACTTCATGCGGACCGGCGGCATCGCCGTCCTGGTCCTGGTCATCGTCGGCGGCGTGCTCTACAGCGCGGGCGGTGTGGTCTACGGACTCAAGCGGCCCAATCCGTCACCGCGCTGGTTCGGCTTCCACGAGGTGTTCCACTCCCTCACCCTGGCCGCCTTCATCACGCACTACGTGGGGATCTCCCTGGTGGCGTACCAGCACGCCTAGCCCGCTCGCTCGACCTTCCCGGCCACGGCTCCCAGCCGTGGCCGTTTTCGTTGCGTCGAAAGCGACTTCCGATTGACATTCACTACTTTTTGAAATCTGCTATCAATTTCTGGGGGACGGACACGGGGAGCGAGACCCCGGCCGTGGCCGAGCCTGGGGCCGATGCCCGACAATGACCTTCATGACGGCCCCACGCACCACCCCCGCCGACCGCCCTCACCTGGGACTCCGGGAGCGGAAGAAGATCAAGACCCGCGAGGCGATCCGCACCGCGACCTACGCGCTGATCGAGGAGCAGGGCTACGAGGCCACGACGATCGAGCAGATCGCCGACCGCGCCGAGGTGTCGCCGTCGACCGTCTTCCGCTACTTCCCGACCAAGGAGGACATCGTCATCACCGACGAGTGGGACCCGGTGATGCCGGCGGAGCTGCGGGCCCGGCCGGAGGACGAGTCCTGGGCCGACGTCCTCAGGCACGTGATGCGCACGGCCCTCGACCTGAGCCTCGCCCAGGAACCCGAGGTGACCCGGCTGCGGGCGCGGCTCGGGGTCGAGGTGCCCGCCGTCCGGGCCCGCATGATCGAGAGCATGTCCGCCACCGGCCGGCTGCTGCGCGAGGCCCTCGCCGAGCGCTCCGGGCTCGACCCCGACAGCCTGGAGCTACGGGTCTTCGCGATGTCCGTGATGGGCGGGCTGATGGAGGTCTCCCACTACTGGGCGGAGACCGGCCACCGGGACGACATCAGGGAACTCGTGGACCGCGCCCTGGACGTCCTGGAGCACGGCCCGCCGACCGGAAAACCCTGAGGCGACGGCCGGTCACCGTGACATCCTGACCGCGTGAACGGTCCCGAGATCCACGTCGAGTTCGCCCCCGAACTGCACGTCTTCGTCCCCCGCGCCCGGCGGTCGGACACCGTACGGGCCGCCACCGACGGCGTCGCCGGCCTGGGCCATGTCATCGAGTCCCTCGGTGTGCCGCTGACCGAGGTGGGCGCGCTGTTCGTCGACGGCCGCGAGGTGTCCGTCTCGCACGTCCCGGCGGCCGGCGAGTCGGTGGCCGTCCGGGCCGTCGCCCGCCCGCAGGAGGTTCCGGGCGCTCCCCTGCGGTTCCTCCTCGACGTGCACCTCGGCACGCTGGCCCGCCGGCTGCGGCTGCTCGGCGTGGACACGGCCTACGAGTCGACCGACATCGGCGACCCCGCCCTCGCCGCGCGTTCGGCCGCCGAGCAGCGGGTCATGCTGAGCCGCGACCGGGGGTTGCTGCGCAGGCGGGAGCTGTGGGCGGGGGCGTTCGTGTACAGCACGCACCCCGAGGAACAGCTGTGGGACGTCCTGGGCCGGTTCGAGCCCGAGCTGCTTCCCTGGACGCGGTGCACCGCCTGCAACGGGGTGCTCCGCGAGGCCTCCAAGGACGACGTCGCGGACCAGCTCGAACAGGGCACGCACCGGACGTACGACGTGTTCGCGCAGTGCGGCGCGTGCGGGCGGGCCTACTGGAAGGGCGCGCACCACGAGCAGTTGGAGGCGATCGTGGAGCGGGCGATGGAGTTTCGGTCCGAGCGCCGCTGACGGTGGTGCGACGTCGGGCTGCCCCCCTGTGACACCCGCTCCCCTCCGGTAGCGCTTCTCCCTCGGTTCCCGGCCTCAGTCGCTCAGCGCCGCACGCAGCCGGTCGACTTCCGTGGTCGGCGCATCGCATGTGAAGTTGCGGCAGACATACGCGGCCGGTTCACCGCCGACCAGCGGACGGTCCGCGAGCAGCGGGAACTCGTCGCTCCCCGGAGCGCCGACGGCGACGACCGCGCCGGGCGCGGTGGCCAGAAGTGCCGTGCGGTGCAGGGTCTTCGTGCCCTCGTGTTCGAGGGACGGTCCCACGATCGCGACCTCGCGCGGCCCGTCCAGCGCGGCCTCCGCTGCGGCGAGCCCCCAGCCGATGAACCGGGGCACGCGCGGCCCGAGCGCCTTGACGACGCCCAGGGCCTTCCCGGCGGCGGTGCGGTGGGGCTCCGATCCGGTGTGCGCGGCGTACGCCAGTAGGGCGCCCGCCGCCGCGGTCCAGCCGGACGGGGCGGCGTTGTCGGTCGGGTCCTGCGGACGGCGGATCAGCCGCTCGGCGTCGGCGGCGGTGTCGAACAGGGCGCCCGACTCCTCGTCGGTGAAACGCACCAGGACGTGGTCGAGGAGGAACCCGGCGAACTCCAGCCAGACGCCCTCACCGGTGACGGACGCCAGCGCGAGGAAGCCCTCGGCCACGTCGGCGTAGTCCTCCAGCACGCCCGCGTTGGCACCGGCGTGGCCGTCCTTGCTGGTACGGGTGAGCCGGGCCTGTTCATCGAGGTGCAGCCGGACCAGGAGGTCCGCGGCGGCGACGGCGGCCTCGACCAGATCGGGCCGGTCGAAGTAGGCACCGGTCTCGGCGAGCGCGGCGATCGCAAGTCCGTTCCAGGCGGCGACGACCTTGTCGTCCCGGCCGGGCGCGGCCCGCTCCGCCCTCTTCGCGAGCAGCCGCTCCCGGACGGAGGCGACCTTCTCGGCATCGAACAGACCGTCCTGCTGCGGAAGCTGCAGGACCGACTGGCCGTGCTCGAAGGTGCCCTCCTCGGTCACCCCGAAGTACCGCGCGGCGAGCTCGGCGTCCTGCTCGCCGAGCACCTCACGCAGCTGCCCGGGCGTCCACACGTAGTACGCGCCCTCGACGTGCTTGCCGGTCCCGTCGTCACTGTCGGCGTCCAGCGCCGAGGCGAAACCGCCCTCCTGGGTGCGCAGTTCACGCACCATGAAGTCGGCCGTCTCCAGGGCGACCCGGCGGGCGAGCTCGCTGCCCGTCGCGCGCCAGAGGTGGGCGTAGACCCGGCACAGCAGGGCGTTGTCGTACAGCATCTTCTCGAAGTGCGGCACGACCCAGTCACGGTCGACGGAGTAGCGGGCGAAGCCGCCCCCGAGCTGGTCGTAGATACCGCCCCGGGCCATGCGCTCGCAGGTGTCCCGCGCCATCTGCAGGGCGCCCTCGGCACCGGTGCGGGCGTGGTGGCGCAGCAGGAACTCCAGCACCATGGACGGCGGGAACTTCGGCGCCCCGCCGAATCCGCCGCGCTGCGGGTCGTACTCGCGGGTGAGCGCGAGCAGCGCCTGCGCAAGTTCCTGCTCACCGGGGGCCTGGTCGCCACCGTAGGAGATCTCCCGCCCGGCCAGGTCCCGGACGATCTTCCCGGCGACCTCGGTCACCTCGTCCCGCCGCTCGTCCCACGCCTGCCGCACACCCTGGAGGACCTGCTGGAAGGACGGCATGCCCTGACGGGGGGCGGGCGGGAAGTACGTGCCGAAGTAGAACGGCTCGGCCTCCGGGGTGAGGAAGACGGTCATGGGCCAGCCACCGTGACCGGTCGCGGCCTGCACGGCCTCCATGTAGACGGCGTCCACGTCGGGACGCTCTTCGCGGTCGACCTTCACGCTCACGTAGTGCGTGTTGAGGTACTCGGCGGTCTGCTGGTCCTCGAAGGATTCGTGCGCCATGACGTGGCACCAGTGACAGCTGCTGTATCCGATGCTGAGCAGCACGGGCACGTTCCGCTTGCGGGCCTCCTCGAAGGCCTCCGCCGACCAGGGCCACCAGTCGACGGGGTTGTCGGCGTGCTGAAGGAGGTAGGGGGACGTCTCGTGCGCCAGTCGGTTCGGCATGGTGTCCATCCTGCCGCAGTACCCCGCCCGGCACGCGTCAGGCGGTGCGCGGACGTCGCTCGCGACGCCCGGCCGACGGTCGCGCCGCACCCCAACACACCCGTCTCTTCACATAATCGGTCCGGGCACGCCCCCTCGCCCCGATGCTCCGTCCACAGCACACTTGACCAAGGAAACGACCGAGGGAACGACCAGGGAACGGTGTTTCGCCGGAGGGGGACGTGACATGCGGGACGGTCATCGGGCGGAGGCCGAGCGGCTGTTGGCGCGGGCCGTGGAGGAGGAGGTGCGCCGGACGGGCGGGCGTACCGACGGGAAGGTGCTGCTCGCGCGGGCGCGCGGGGCGCTCGACGGGATGGCGCAGAGCGCGGCCGAGGAGTACGAGGCCTACACGCGCGCCCTGGACGAGGCGGCGGCCGGACAGCTCACCTTCGGACAGCGCTACGCCCGGGAGGGCGCCGGGACGCCACTGCTGGTGGCCGGGGTCGCGGCGGTCACGGCCGTCGTCGCCGACCTGGCCCTCGGCACCGCTGCCGGGACGGCGGTGAGCGCGGGTGTGACCGTCGGGGTCGTGGGCGCCGCGGCGACCGTGGCCAAGGTGGTCGGCTCGCATCTGCCGGCCGCGCACCGCCGGGCCGGGGCCGTGAGCCAGCCGGGCGGGCCGGAGCAGCTGCGGTTGCAGTGGCTGACGGCGCTGGAGGTGCGGGGCATCCGGCCGTTCCTGGACCAGCAGCGGGTGCGTGCCGCCTCCACCGGGCCGAAGACCACGGGGCCGCGGCTGCGGGGCGCGGACAAGAGCGCGGCGGCACGCGGCCGCAATGTGCTGTCGCAGTCCTTCGGGCAGCTTCCGGAACCGGCTCAGCCGTTCGCGGGGCGGCGCCAGGAGCTGGCGCGGATCCGGCAGTGGGTGCAGGCGGCCCGGGCGAGCACGGAGACCCAGCCGACGGTGGTGGTCCTGCACGGCACGCCCGGCAGCGGCCGCACGACGCTCGCGGTGCACGCCACGCACGGACTGAAGGACTACTTCCGCGGCGCCTGCCTCGTCGACCTGCGCGCCGAGGGCCCGGGCGAGTCCCCGCTGTCCACCCGCAACGCCCTGCTGCACCTGCTGAACCGGCTCGGCGCGCCCCGCGAGCAACTGCTGTTCCGTGAGCGTTCCTCCCCCGACCAGCAGGTCAAGCGGCTCAGCGAGCTGTACCACCAGCATCTGACCGGCCTGCCGGTCACGGTCGTCCTCGACGACGCCTCGGACGCCGAGCAGGTCCGCGCCCTGGTCCCGGAGCGGTCCGACAGTCTGGTGCTGGTGACCGCGCGGGGGCCGCTGGAGCTGGGCGACCTGCCCGCGCGGGTGCACCATCTGGCGGTGGAGCCGCTGGACGCGGCGGGCGCGGAGGAACTGCTGGGCGCGGCGGCCCAGGACCGTTCCGGACCGTACGACGCCGATTCCGCCGACCGGGTCCGGGAGCTGTGCGGCGGGCTGCCGCTGGCGCTGCGCATCGTGGGGTCGTGCCTCGGCCCGCGCTCGCCGCGGACGCTGGCCACGGACCTCGGCGCGTACGGCCCGGTCGAGCCGGTCGAACGCGCCCTGTGGCTGCGTTACTCCGACCAGTCGGAGACGGTACGGCGGCTGCTGCGCAGGCTGGCTCTCGCCGGCCGGGCCTCGCTCGGCGCCGCCGCGGCCGCCGCGCTGCTGGCCACCGACGAGGCCGAGGCGAAACGCCATCTCCAGGCCCTGACCCGCGCGGGGCTGATCGACCACGTCCGGGGCGACCGCTACCGGCTGCACGACCTGGTCCGCGCCTTCGCGCAGGCCCGGCTCCTCGACGAGGAGGAACCGGCCGAGCGCACGGCGGCGCAGGAGCGGCTGATCGTGAACTACGCCGAGCTGGCCGACTCGGTGCTGCGGATGGTCGACGGCAACATGTCGACCCGCACGAACCGCTTCAGCCCGTACGGCTTCACCTCCCTCGACGAGGCGCTGCGCTGGCTGGACGACGAGTCGAGTTTCATCACGGCGGCGCTGCGGCACGCCGAGGGCGTGAACCAGGCGGCGGTCCTGAACCTCCTGGGCGCCCTGTGCGACTACTGCCTGCTGCGCGGCGACCTCTACCGCCTGGGCGAGATCAGTGAACTCGCGCAGGCCGTCGACGAGGGGCTGCTGGTCCGCTCGGTGCAGTGGCGCACCGGCATCGCGGCGCGGCAGCTCGGTGAACTGGACAAGGCGCGTGCCACCCTCGCGTCGGTGGTCGACCTGTACCGGGAGGCGCATCACGACGCGGGCGCGGCCCGTGCCCTGTGCTCCCTCGGCATCACCCTGCACCACCAGGGCAATCTGACGGAGGCGTCGGCGAAGCTCCGTGAGGCCCTGGCGCTGCAGGCCTCCCCCGAGCTGGCGACGGACCGGGCCTGGACGATGCACGCCCTGGCGGCCGTCGAGCGGGACCGCGCCCGGGTGGCGGAGGCCCTGGAGCTGCTGACCGAGTCCCTGGTCCTGCACCGCCGGGGCGAGTCCGTGCACGGCCAGGCCTGGGCCCACTTCCAGCTCGGGCAGCTGGGCCTGCGCATGGGCGACGTCCCGCGGGCCGAGTCCGAGCTGCGGGCGGCCCTCGATCTGTACGGCCGGACCCGTGACGCCCGCGGCGAGGCCTGGGCGCTGACCCAGCTGGCCCGGGCCCGGCTGGTCGACGGGGACGCGTCACCGGCCGTGGAGGAGCTGCGCGGGGCGGCCGCCCGGCACCGCGACAACGAGGACGCGCGGGGCGAGGCGTGGACGCTGTACTACCTGGGCCAGGCGCTGGAGGAGACGGGCAACCTCGACCAGGCGGTCCGTGAGCTGGAACGCTCCCGCACGATGTTCTCCCGTATGCGCGACGTGTACGGCCTGGCGTGCGCCCGCCACCACTCCGCCCGTGCCACCCGTGACCTGCGCGCGGCCCAGACGGGCTCGCTGCGCAACTCGGGTTTCGCCCGGCAGCTCCTGGTGGACGCCCGCGCCGACTTCCAGCGCATCGGCGTCGCCCACGGCGAGGCCTGGACCTGCCTGGAGCTGGCGGTGGTGGACGCGGGCAACGCCCGCACCCAGCAGGCGCTGGCCCTGTGCGACGAGGCGGCGGCCCTGTTCACGTCGTACGGCGACCGCCGGGGCGAGGACTGGGCCCGCTTCCTGCGCTGCACGCTGCTGCCCTATGCGGCACCGGGCGGCGTGGAGGTCGGTACGGCGGTGGCCCAGGAGGAACTGGCCGAGCTCTCCCGGTCGGGTCATCCGCTGCGCGACGAGAAGCTCGACGAGTACGCGGACGCGTGGGCGCTGCTGCTGGAACGGGGCGTGAGCCTGGAGGCCGGCTGGCAGGCCTGGGAGCTCGGGATGACACCGCGCAGGCATGCCCGGGAGGTCATGGGGGTGGCCGTGGAGTCGAAGGCGTAGCTCGTGTCCGGTCCGGCGCGCAGGGTGCGCGCGGTACCCGTCGGCGGCGGACCGCCGCTGACGGGTACCGCCCCCGGAAGGGGCGTCAGCCTTGCTTCTTGCCCTGGCCGGAGGTTTCCGTCTCGGGCTCCGTTGCCGCGGGGTCCGCCTCCGCATGCTCGGCCTTGGGGTCCGGGACCTGTGTGAAGTCGACCCTGTTCATGTGCCGGCTCATGGACTTCATCAGGGCCCACACCGCCAGGGCCATCGCCGCGAAGACGATGAAGCCGAGGACGCCGGGGGTGACCTTGTCCTCGTCGACCTCCTTGGCGAAGGAGACGAGATGCGTCATTGCCAGGCTTGCGCTTGCGCTCATGTCAGGCATTGTCGCGGATGCCCGCAAAGAGGTCGTCCTCGGGGAGGGAGGTATCGACGAGGGACTTGGCGAGCTCGTACTCCTCCGTCGGCCAGACCTCCTTCTGGATCTCCATGGGCACCCGGAACCAGCCCCCGTCCGGGTCGATCTGCGTGGCGTGCGCGATCAGTGCCTTGTCGCGGATCTCGAAGTAGTCGGCGCAGGGGATGTGCGTGGTGAGCGTGCGCTCGTTGCGGCCGAACTCGTCCCAGCGCTTGAGCCACTCCCCGTACGGCGACTCCATGCCCCGGTCCAGCAGCGCCTGGTGCAGCGCCTCGGTGCGGGGGCGGTTGAAGCCCTGGTTGTAGTACAGCTTCTGCGGCTGGTAGGCGGCGCCGTACTCCGCCTCCGGGAACTTCTCGGTGTCCGCCGCGCCCTCGAACGCCACCATCGAGATCTTGTGGGTCATGATGTGGTCGGGGTGCGGATAGCCGCCGTTCTCGTCGTAGGTGGTGATCACCTGGGGGCGGAAGGCGCGGATCTTGCGCACCAGTTCACCGGCCGCGTGGTCGACGTCCTCCAGGGCGAAGCAGCCCTCGGGCAGCGGCGGGAGCGGGTCGCCCTCGGGCAGGCCCGAGTCGACGAAGCCGAGCCACTCCTGCTTGACGCCCAGGATCTCCCGGGCCTCGTCCATCTCCTTCTTGCGTACTTCGTGGATGTGCTCCTCGATGTACGTGTCCCCCTGGAGCTTCGGATTGAGGATGGAGCCGCGCTCCCCGCCCGTGCAGGTCACGACCAGCACGTCCACCCCCTCGGCCACGTACTTCGCCATGGTCGCCGCGCCCTTGCTCGACTCGTCGTCGGGGTGGGCGTGGACGGCCATCAGTCGCAACTGGTCAGTCAAGACTCAATCCTCAGTAAGTCGGCGCCCTGTGTGCGTCGGCGCAATCAGCGGCTTCTATAGTGACCGAATCGGCGGGCGAATAATTCCGGGACCCGGTCCCGGGGCCGCTTCCGGGGCGTTCGTCCCGGCCCTGTCTGGAGGACGATCATGAGCACGGCGAGCACGCGACTGCCCGAGGGGCGCTACGGCCGCACCTCGGACGAGCGCGCCGACCACAAGCTCAAGATCATCGGGGCCGTGCTCGCGGCGGCGCTGCTGGGGCTCGTCGGCTGGTTCGGCTACCACTACGTCGGCCAGAACGAGATCAGCGCCGAGGTGATCAGCTTCGAGCTCGGCGAGAAGTCGGTCCAGGTGCATCTCCAGGTGCACAAGGACGCCGGTACCGACGGCTACTGCACCGTGCGCTCGCAGGCCGAGAGCGGCGAGGTCGTGGGGCGGGCCGAGTTCCACTTCGACGGGGACGCCACCCGCATCGACAAGGTCGTCACGCTGCGTACGACCTCTCCGGGGACCACGGCCGAGCTGCTGGGCTGCCACGCCGACTGACGACAACCGGCCACCCGGAATACGTAGGGCCTGACCTGCGTTGACGTGAATCTGGTGGCTTATGTCCTCCCCCTTGCGCCCCTGAATTGTTAGGCTCGTGGTTTCGCCCATCCGTGGAGGAACATTCTTCTGGGTAGGGCGATGCTTTGTATTCCCAGTACCTACGAGGAGCACCTGTGACCCAGACCAGCGAGAACGTCACCTGGCTGACCCAGGAGGCGTACAACAAGCTCAAGGCTGAGCTTGAGTACCTTACTGGTCCCGCGCGGGCGGAGATCTCCGCGAAGATCGCTGCCGCGCGCGAGGAGGGCGACCTGCGTGAGAACGGCGGGTACCACGCGGCCAAGGAGGAGCAGGGCAAGCAGGAGCTCCGTGTGCGCCAGCTCACCCAGCTCCTCGAGAGCGCCAAGGTCGGTGAGGCGCCCGCTGCGGACGGTGCGGTGGCGCCCGGCATGGTCGTCACGATCGCGTTCGACGGTGATGAGGACGACACGCTGACGTTCCTGCTCGCCTCCCGTGAGTACGCGAGCGCCGAGATCGAGACGTACTCCCCGCAGTCCCCGCTGGGTGCCGGCGTGATCGGCCACAAGGTCGGCGAGGACGCGGAGTACGAGCTGCCGAACGGCAAGAAGGCCTCGGTGAAGATCATCAAGGCCGAGCCGTACGAGGGCTGACCGGTCACGAAGAAGCTTGACGTGCCCCCGGCGTCCTTCGGGCGCCGGGGTTTTGTCATGCGGTCGCGGAGCGGTACTTGCGCACCGCCAGCGTCCGGAAGACGACCAGGATCAGGATCGAGTAGATCAGCGAGGCCCAGACGGGGTGCTGCATGGGCCAGGCGTCGGACGGTGACTGGCCGGGGTTGGCGAACAGCACGCGGCAGGCCTGGACCGTGGCGCTGAACGGGTTCCACTCGGCGATGTGACGCAGCCACGGGGTCATGTGGCTGGTGTCCACGAAGGCGTTCGAGATGAAGGTGACCGGGAAGAGCCAGATGAGGCCGCTGGACGTGGCCGCCTCGGGGGTCCGGACGGACATGCCGATCAGGGCGCCGATCCAGGTGAACGCGTAACCGAGCAGGAGCAGCAACCCGAAGGCCGCGAGGACCTTGGCGGCGTTCGTGCTGCCGTACGAACCGACGCGCCAGCCGACCAGCAGGGCGACCACCGCGAGGACGACCAGGGTGAGGGCCGTCTGCACGGAGTCGGCGAGGGTGCGCCCGGTGAGCACCGCGCCACGGGCCATGGGCAGGGAGCGGAAGCGGTCGATGAGTCCCTTGTGCATGTCGTCGGCGATGCCGGCGCCGGAACTCGCGGTCGCGAACGTGACGGTCTGCGCGAAGATGCCCGCCATCAGGAAGTTCTTGTAGTCGACGGCGCTCGTGCTGGTGCCGATCTGCATGGAGCCGCCGAAGACGTAGGTGAACAGCACCACGAACATGATCGGCTGGATCAGCCCGTAGATGATCATCTCGGGGATCCGGGACATGCGGATCAGGTTCCGCTTGGCCACGACCATCGAGTCGCGGATCGACTGGCTGACCGGGTTCGCGGCCGGCGCGACCCGCACGGTGTCGGTGACGGCGCTCACTTCGCGGCCTCCTTGTCCTTCTCCTTGTCGTTCTCCTCGCCCTTCACCTCGGCCACGTGTCCCGTCAGGGACAGGAAGACGTCGTCGAGGGTCGGCCGGCGCAGGCCGATGTCGTCGATCTCGACGCCCCGCGTGTCCAGTTCCCGGATGACCTCGGCGAGGAGTTTGGCGCCGCCGGTCACGGGCGCGGTGAGCTTGCGCATGTGCTCCTCGACCGTGGTGTCGCCCTTGCCGAAGCCGGCGAGGACCTCGGCGGCGGCCTGGATGTGCTCATGCTCGTGCACCACGACCTCGACGCGCTCGCCGCCGGTGCGGGCCTTGAGCTGGTCGGAGGTGCCCTGGGCGATGACCTGGCCGTGGTCGACCACCGCGATGTCGTGCGCGAGGTGGTCGGCCTCTTCCAGGTACTGCGTGGTCAGCAGCAGCGTCGTACCGCCGGAGACCAGCTGCTTGATGACCTCCCACAACTGCTGGCGGTTGCGCGGGTCGAGGCCGGTGGTCGGCTCGTCCATGAACATCACGGGCGGCGAGACGACGAGGGCCGCGGCGAGGTCGAGCCGGCGGCGCATGCCTCCGGAGTAGGTCTTGGTGGGGCGGTCGGCGGCGTCCGCGAGATGGAACTGCTCCAGCAGCTCTGCCGCGCGCTTCTTCGCCGCCTTCGCTCGCATCTGGTACAGCTGACCGACCATCTGGAGGTTCTCCCGGCCGGTCAGATACTCGTCGACGGCCGCGAACTGGCCGGACAGGCCGATGGAGCGGCGGACGGCATCGGGCTGCTTCAGCACGTCGATGCCCGCGACGACCGCACGTCCGCTGTCGGGCCGCAGCAGGGTGGTCAGGCAGCGGACGGTGGTCGTCTTGCCCGCGCCGTTCGGCCCGAGCAGGCCGAGGACCGTGCCCTCGGGCACGTCGAGGTCGACGCCGTCCAAGGCCTTGACGTCACCGAAGGTCTTGACCAGACCTTCGGCATAGATGGCGCCTGGCATATGAGTCTCCACGTCTTCGGGGATCGCCGGACAGGTGAGTGATGGATCGCACGAACACACCATAACGCGATGTATCGCGTCTCTCAATGAGTTTTTCCGTGTCGCGTTTCCGGGGAGATGAAGGGATCTTGAACGGTTCGTGCGCCGGCTCAGCCCATGACCGTGTAGCCCGCCTCGCGCAGCGCCTGACCCACCTCGGCGCAGTGCGCCGGGCCCTTCGTCTCCAGGTGCAGCTCGACCTCCGCCTCCGTGAGTCCGAGCCGCGGGTCGGTTCGCACATGACTCACATCGAGGACGTTAGCGTCAACCACTGACAACGCACCCAGAAGTGTGGCGAGAGCTCCCGGACGGTCCGTCAGCCGCAGCCGGACGGCCAGATAGCGGCCCTGTGCGGCCATGCCGTGCCGCAGCACTCGTTGCATCAGCACCGGGTCGACGTTGCCGCCGGACAGCACGGCGACGACCGGCCCCTCGAAGGCGCCGGGCTCGCTCAGCAGCGCCGCGACCGGGCTCGCCCCGGCCGGCTCCACGACCAGCTTGGCCCGCTCCAGGCAGAGCAGCAGCGCGGCGGACAGCTCGTCCTCGCTGACCGTGCGCACCTCGTCGACCAGCTCGCCGACGATCCCGAACGGCACGTCGCCGGGCCGCCCGACCTTGATGCCGTCGGCCATCGTCGCCGGGTTCTCGACCGTGACCGGCCGGCCCGCCGCCAGCGAGGGCGGATAGGCCGCCGCGCCCTCCGCCTGCACACCCACGATCCGCACGTCCGGACGCAGGGCCTTCACCGACACGGCGATCCCGGCGGCCAGCCCGCCCCCGCCGATGCCGACGACGACCGTGCGCACCTCGGGGCACTGTTCCAGGATCTCCAGGCCCACCGTGCCCTGACCGGCGATGATGTCGGGGTGGTCGAAGGGGTGGATGAACACCGCGCCCGTCTCGGCGGCGTACTCCTGCGCCGCGGCCAGTGTCTCGTCGACCACCTGGCCGTGCAGCCGCACCTCGGCCCCGTAGTCCCGGGTGGCGCTCACCTTGGGCAGCGGGGCGCCCTTCGGCATGAACACCGTGGAGCGCACGCCGAGCAGCGCGGAGGCCAGGGCGACACCCTGCGCGTGGTTGCCGGCGCTCGCGGCGACGACACCGGCGGCACGCTCCTCGGGCAGCAGACCCGCGATCCGGACGTACGCGCCGCGCAATTTGAACGAACCGGTCCGCTGGAGGTTCTCGCACTTGAGGTGCACCGGCGCGCCGACCATCTGGGACAGGTGCCTGCTGCCCTCCATCGCGGTCACCCGCGCCACGCCCGAGAGCATCTTCTGGGCTCCGCGCACGTCATCGAGGGTGACGGGGCGCAAGGAGTCAGCCGTGCTGTAGCTCATGGCTCCAGCATCGCAGTTCACGGGTGGGAACGAACGTTGTGACCAACCTCCGAGACCCGCTTTGCGCAGCGCCGGTACGGCCCGCCTTCCAGCCGCGTACCCTGTCCCCCAATCAGCCAGCCCTCCACGAAGTGAGCCCCCGGCCATGCCCACAACACCTGAAATGTCGATGGACATGACGACCGTCGGTGACACCGGTCTCCTCGACACGCTGCAGCACGAGGTGGCGCTGTTCGCCCGCCGTGCCGAACAGACCCGGCTCGGCGGAGTCGGGCAGGTGCGCAACTCCATGGACCGCGCCGCGTACCTGCTGCTCAACCGGCTCGACAAGGAAGGCCCGATGGGCGTCAAGGCGCTCGCCGCGAGCATGGGCATCGACTCCTCGACGGTCACCCGGCAGGTGGCTCCGCTCGTCGACACCGGCCTGGTCAAGCGCACCTCGCATCCCGAGGACGGGCGGGCCGTGGTGCTCCAGCTCTCCCCGCGCGGGCAGGCGCGACTGGAGGAAGTGCGCTCCTCCCGACGGCAGTTGATGGCCGAACTGACCCAGGACTGGGAGCCGGAGGAACGCGAGGCGTTCTGCTCGCTGCTCACGCGCTTCAACAGCGCGCTGTCCGCCCGGATGGCGGTACCGGGGGTGCCGGGGCCTGAGGGGCAGTCGCAGTCCTGAGGACGGGCCGCCGGTTCGGGGCCGTCCCTGGGGTCGGGGGTCTGCCTGAGGACGGGGGTCTGCTGGGGCGAGGGTCTGTCTGAGGGCGAGGGTCGTTCTGAGGGGCGAGCCGCTCTGAGGGCCGGGGGCCGGGTTCCGAGGGCAGGGCCGAGCCGGGTTTGAGGGCCTTGGGCCCGTTCGTCGCCGTTCTGAGGGCCGTGCGCCGCGGGCCCGTCGCGCCGACCCGGTGCGCGGCTCTTGACCACGGGGCCGCCCCTGGCCTGATATGAGACCGGGGCCCCGTCGTGGGCGGGCGTCGTGTCCGTGCCGGGCCCCGCATCCTCAGGGTCGCCGGCAGGCGGGAGGCGCGGTGCGACAGCGGCATGCGTCCCGGGCAACCCGTCGGGCCCGCGAGTTCGAGGCGTTCGTCGCGGGCGCGGCCGGGCGGCTGCTGCACGCCGCCACGCTGCTCACCGCGGAGGCACCGGACGACAACCCGCGCGCCCGGCGGCTGCTGACGCTGTCGCTGGCCCACACGTACGCGGGCTGGGACCGGCTGCGCGGTGAGGATCCGTACGACCGCACCCGCCAGTACCTGGCGACCCGCTTCGCCCGCGGCGCATGGCACCAGTACGGCGGATTCGGCCGCTCCCGCCCGCACCCCGCGAGCCCGCTCGCCCCGCTCAGCCCGCAGGAGCGGCTGATCCTGGTGCTCAGGCTCTACGAGGGCGTCGGCGAGGAGCAGACGGCGGCGCTGCTGGGCCTGTCGACGGAGCGCGTCCGGGCCATCTGCCACCGGGCGACGACGACCCTGCTGCACCGGTCGCGGAAGGCCGGGGTTACGGCGCCGGCCGCGAAGGCGGTGCCGTCATGAGCTGTGCGCGGCACCGGAGCCGGGTATGAGGGGGAACGACCGTGAGGCCGCCGTGCGGCGGCTCATGGAGCAGACGCCGCGGGCCGTGCCGCCCGAGATCCACGCGGAGGCGGTGCGCCGGGGCGGCCGCATGCTGCGGCGCAGGGCGCTCGCCCGCCGCGTGCTGTGGCTGCTGGCGTTCGCGGCGGCCGTGGCGTTCACGGTGTGGGCGATGACGGCCCACCCGTGGGTGGAGCCGCCGTCGGACACGACTCCACCCCTCACCGGCTGGTGACCCCGCGGGCGGGCGCCTCTAGCCGAGCGCCTGCTGCAGGTCCTCCAGCAGGTCGTCGGCGTTCTCGATGCCGACGGACAGCCGCACCAGGTCGGCGGGGACCTCGAGGGCCGAACCGGCCGCGGAGGCGTGCGTCATGCGGCCGGGGTGCTCGATCAGCGACTCGACGCCGCCCAGGGACTCGCCCAGGGTGAACACCTTGGCGCGGTTGCAGACCTCGACGGCCGCCTGCTCGCCGCCCTCGACACGGAACGAGACCATGCCGCCGAACGCCTTCATCTGCTTGGCGGCGACCTCGTGGCCGGGGTGCTCGGGCAGGCCCGGGTAGAGGACGCTGGTCACGCGCGGGTGCCGGGTGAGCATGTCGGCGACCTTGGTGGCGTTCTCGCTGTGCCGGTCCATGCGCACGGAGAGGGTCTTGGTGCCGCGCAGCACCAGCCAGGAGTCGAAGGGGCCGGCGACGGCGCCCATCGCGTTCTGGTGGAAGGTCAGTTCCTCGCCCAGGTCGGCGTCGTCGGTGATCAGCGCGCCGCCGACGACGTCGGAGTGGCCGCCCATGTACTTGGTCAGCGAGTGCACGACGACGTCCGCGCCCAGGGAGAGGGGCTGCTGGAGGTAGGGCGTGGCGAAGGTGTTGTCGACGACGAGACGGGCGCCTGCGTCCCGGGCGACCTGAGCGACGGCGGCGATGTCGGTGATGCCGAGCAGGGGGTTGGAGGGGGTCTCCACCCACACGACCTTGGTCTTCGGGGTGAGGGCGGCCCGTACGGCGGCCGGGTCGCTGGTGTCGGCGACCGACCACTCCACGCCCCAGCGGGCGACGACCTTGGCGAAGAGCCGGAACGTGCCGCCGTAGGCGTCGTTGGGGATGACCACGTGGTCGCCCGGGCTGAGCAGCGTGCGCAGCAGGCAGTCCTCGGCCGCCAGTCCGGACGCGAACGCGAGACCGCGGCGGCCGCCCTCCAGGGCGGCGAGGTTCTCCTCCAGCGCGGTCCTGGTCGGGTTGGCGCTGCGGCTGTACTCGTAGCCGCCGCGCAGACCGCCGACACCGTCCTGCTTGTAGGTGGACACCTGATAGATCGGCGGGACGACCGCGCCCGTCAGGGGGTCGGCGGTGTTGCCCGCGTGGATCGCGAGCGTCTCGAAGTGCTGACTGATGTGCCTGTCGCTCATGGGCACCGAGGGTAATGCGCCGGAGCGCGGAGCGCCGGGGAAGAGGAGACGCGAGCCGGGGGTGAGGGGCTTCCGGGGGGAGGGGCCGGGCTTCGAGGGCCCGGACGGCCGGGGGGCTCCGGACGGCCGAGGGGCTCCGGACGGCTGGGGGGCCCGGGCGGTTGGGGGGCTCCGGACGGTTGGGGGGCTCCGGACGGCCGAGGGGCTCCGGACGGCTGGGGGGCCCAGATCGGAAGAGCGTCGGGGGGGGAGGGTGT